>CAZJGU010000107.1:0-3915 GCA_964545455.1 uncultured bacterium
CTACGGGGGTCGGTGCAGGGGGCGGGGACGGTGCGACCGCGGGTGCGGCGTCCAGGCGCGCGATGCGCGCATCGAGCTGGGCCAGATGCCGACGCACGCCGGCGCGAGGCAAGGTACGTTCCAGCGATCGACGCACCCGCCCGCGGAGCAGGCGGCTCATCGCCCGCGCGTCCACGGCGTCCGGGTCGAGTCCGGCGGCCGTGACCGCCCGCTGCAGGACCCCGTCGGCGACCTGCCGCGAGACCAGGACGGCCAGGCCGTCGCGGGTCGTGGTGTAGATCTCGTTGGCCACCTCGTGCTCCTGCCGGCGAGGGTACGAGCGACGCGGGACGCGCCGTGCGGGTCCTCGGACCGTCGCATGATAGGACGCGCAGGGGCTCCAGGCGTGTGAAAAAGACCTGACGGGGACGGGCCTCCGGCCCTGCAGGGCCGGCCGGTCAGCCTCCCGAGACGGGGGGAAGGAAGGCCACCGTCTCGCCGCCCATGAGGGGCGTGGACGGGTCGGCGTAGCGCTCGTCGACGGCGCACATCGCGCCGCTCAGGGAGAGACCCTCGTGGCGCGCCTCGAGGTGGCGCGCCAACGAACGCACGTCGCTGCCCGGTTCCACCTCGATCGTCGCCTCGGCCACGCCGGCCGCGTGCCGCAACTGCGCGAAGAAGCGCACCGTCACCGTCGTCGCGCTCACGCGGCGTTCCCCCGCGCGGCCAGCGAGCGCCCGATGCCGTGCGCGACGCTGAAGGCGAGCGCGTAGCGCATCCGCGCCGGGCCGACCAGCGTCAGGCGCCCGGCACTGCGCCGCCACGCCAGGTCGGCGCCGATCAGGGCGACGTCCTCGTCGAAGTCCAGTCCGAGCGGGCCCCGTGGTCGATGCTCACCAGCGCTCCCGCGCTCGAGCCAGTGGGCCGCGCGCCGCACGAACGACGGGTCGCGCGACTCCGGTTCGTCCAGCAGGAGCGACAGTCCGTGCGAGACCAGTTCCGCGGGGTGGAGCGCCGGCCAGGCGTCGGCCAGCGCGTCGAGGGTGCGGCGCAGCTCGCGGCCCAGGTCGCGGGCGCGCTGGCGCAGCGCGGCCGGCATCGCGTCCACCGGGAGGGCCATCTCGCGCAGCAGACGCTCGGCGTCGTCGAGGACCTCGTCGTCCGGCGTCGGGTCCAGCGGGATCGCCAGGTCGCGCGTCAGGCCGTTGTCCAGCACGGCGACCGCCAGCAGGCGGCGCGTGGAGATCGGGGTGAGGTGCACCTCCAGCGCGCGCACGCCCTCGTCGGCCGGCAGCTCCAGCACCACCGCGTAGCCGCTCAGCTCCGAGGCGAGCGCGGCCAGCGTCCGAAGCAGGTCGCTGCCGTGGCGGGCGTCCAGGTCGCGACGCAGGCGGGCCTCGACCCCGGCGTCCAGCGGGGCGGGGGGGAGGTGGGCGTCGGCGTAGCGGCGGAAGCCTTCCGGCGTCGGGAGCCGGCCGGCGGAGGTGTGGGGCTGGATCAGCAGGCCCTCCTCCTCGAGCGCGGCGAACTCGCTGCGGACCGTGGCGCCCGAGACGCCGAGCGCGTCGGCGATTTTCGAGGACGGCACCGGGTGCGCGGTCGCGATGTAGCTCTCCGCGACCATGCGCAGGATCCGTGCCCGACGCGGTTCGCTCATGCCGGAGCGTACCATCGCGCGGCGCTGCACGCCGCTTCGGACGTGCCGCGCGTCAGGAGGCCGCCTCCGGCCCGGGCTGATTGGCGAGCGCCAGGATGCGCTCGGCCTCGGCGTCCGCGACCGGCATGACGCTCAAGCGGTTGCCGCGCCGGACCAGCGGCATTTCGGCCAGGGCCGGGTCCTGCTTCATCTCGGCCAGCGTCACCGGCCGCGGCAGCCGCCGCAGCGGCGCGACGTCGACCAGGATCCAGCGCGGGTCCTCCGGCGTCGCCTTGGGGTCGTGGTAGGCGCTGTCCGGGTCGAACTGGGTCGGGTCGGGGTAGGGCTCGCTGACCACCTCGGCCAGGCCGACCACGCCGGGCGGTTGGGTGTTGGAGTGGTAGAAGAGCACGCGGTCGCCGACCGACATCTCGTCGCGCATGAAGTTGCGCGCCTGGTAGTTGCGGATCCCGTCCCAGGGCGTGCGCCCGTCGCGCTCCAGGTCGTCGTAGCCGTAGACGTCCGGTTCGCTCTTCATCAGCCAGGTTCGTGCCATGTCGACGATCCTACCGAGGCCGCCGGACCGCGACGGTCACTCCCACTCGATCGTGCCGGGCGGCTTGCTGGTGACGTCGTAGACGACGCGGTTGACCTCCGGCACCTGCCCGACGATGCGGTTGCTGATCGTGCCGAGCACGTCGTGCGGGATGCGGGCCCAGTCGGCCGTCATGCCGTCCACGCTCGTCACGGCCCGCAGCGCCACGGTGTGGGCGTAGGTGCGTCCGTCGCCCATCACGCCGACCGAGCGCAGGGGCGTGAGCACCGCCAGCGCCTGCCAGATCTCGTCGTACAGCCCGAACTCGCGCAGCGAACGGACGAAGACGTCGTCCACGCGGCGCAGCACCTCCAGCCGTTCGGGCGTCACCTCGCCCAGCACTCGGATCGCCAGGCCGGGCCCGGGGAAGGGGTGACGGTCGCGCAGCTCGCGGGGGAGCCCCAGGGTCGCGGCCACCTCGCGCACCTCGTCCTTGAACAGGGTGCGGAACGGTTCGATCAGCTCGAAGTCCAGGTCCTCCGGCAGGCCGCCGACGTTGTGGTGACTCTTGATGTTCGCGGCGCCCTGGCCGCCGGCCGACTCGATCACGTCGGGGTAGAGGGTCCCCTGCGCCAGGAACCGGATCGGTCCGTGCTGGCGCTGCAGGCGGTGTGCCTCGTCGCGGAACACCTCGATGAAGGTCCGACCGATCGCCTTGCGCTTGGCCTCCGGATCGACGATGCCGGATAGCGCGGTCAGGAACCGATCCACCGCGTCGACCACCGTCAGCTGGACGCCCAGCCCGGTGAGGGCGCGCGAGACCTCCTCGACCTCCCCCATGCGCAGCAGCCCGGTGTCGACGAACACCGCCTCCAAACGCTCCCCCAGCGCCTCGTGCAGCAGCAGGCCCAAGGTGCTCGAGTCGACGCCGCCCGAGATGCCCAGCAGCACGCGTTCGTCGCCCACGCGGGCGCGGACGCCCTCGACCGCCTGCTCGACGATGTTGCGCGGCGTCCAGTCGCGCGTCACGCCGCTCCGCTCGACGAAGCGTTCCAGCAGCGCCAGGCCCTTGGGCGTGTGGCGCACCTCGGGGTGGAACTGCAGGGCGAAGATGCCGCGCGCCGCGTCCTCCATCGCCGCCACCTCGGTGTCCGCGGTCGATGCGGTGACGACGAAGCCGTCCGGGGGTCGCACGACGCTGTCGCCGTGACTCATCCAGGCGGTGAAGGTCCCCCGCACCCCGTCGAACAGCGTGCCGTCGTACGCGGTCAGGTCGGCCTTGCCGTACTCGCGCACCGTGCCGGGGCGCACCTCGCCGCCCAGCTCGCGCGCGACGAGCTGCATGCCGTAGCAGATCGCCAGCACCGGCAACCCGGCCTCGAGCAGGCCGTCGGGCAGGCCCGGCGCGCCGGCGTCGATGACGCTCTGGGGCCCGCCCGAGAGCACCACGCCGGCGGGCGCGTGACCACGCAGCTCGTCCAGGTCGACGTCCGGCCCCACGATCACCGAGAACACGTCGAGCTCACGCAGCCGTCGGGTGATGAGGCGGGTGTACTGCGAACCGTAGTCGATCACCACGATGCTGCTGGACATGCGGGCTCCTCCGGGGCGCGACCGGGCGGCCGCAGCGGATTCAGGGGGACGACGGTTCAGGGCTCTGCGTCGGGATCCGCGTCGGGCGGAAGGGTGAGGGTGACGACCGAGGTGCCGGGCACTCGCACGGTGACCGGGTCGCTGGCGCGCCCGGCGAAGCGACCGGCCAACA
>CAZJGU010000107.1:3925-7952 GCA_964545455.1 uncultured bacterium
CACCCAGCGGCCGGGCACGTCGAGTTGGATGCGGCTGGGCGCGCGCCCCAGGCCCGAGCCGGCCGCGATGCGCGAGTCGCTCGGGGCGGTGACCACGACGATGTCGAGCGGGGGCGCGTCGTCGGGTGCGACCCGCACGTCGAGCAGGTAGGCCGGCGCGTCGTCCGCCACGCTCGGTCCAAGGGGTCCCGGCCGCAGCACCCACGCGATCGCCAGCACGATCACGGCCGCCACGCCGAGCAGCACCGCCTGGCGCGGCAGGTTCGGGCCGGATCGCGATAGGGAGGCCTCGTCGGGACGCGGCGGCGGCGCGACCCTGCGGGCCTCGTCGTGGGCGTCGCCGCTGCGGTACACGCCGCCCGGCGGGAGGTTCTTGATCACCGTGCCGTCCGCCGTCCGGTCGGGCGTGGCCGAGGGCGCGGGCGCGGGCGGGGTCGCGCGTGCGGCGGCGGCACGGAGGGCGACCGCCAGGGCGACGCCGTCGTCGGCGCCCGTGCCCTCGGCCGCATCCTCCAGCACCCGTCGGAGCGGCGCCGCCAACCCCGGCGTGTGGGCCAGCAGCAGCGCGGCGAGCGCCCGGACGTCGTCCAGCGGCTTGGGATCGCGACCGTCGGGCCGAAGCCAGGCGGCGCCGCCGCCCTCGAGCAGCGGGTGCCCGTCGGGCCCGACGAGCAGGTGCTCGCGCGCCAGCCCGCCGTGCACGATGCCGGCGGCGTGGAGGGCGGCCAGCGCGTCCGCGATCGCTTGGGCCTGGGCAGCGTCCAGCGTCTCGATGGGCGCGAAGCCCTGAGGGTCGAGGGTCGCGATGCGCGTGTGGTCGCCTGCGCGGTCGATCGCGACGATGCCGGGCAGGTTGGGGTGGTCGATCCGGTCGGGTGCGCCCCGGGGCGTGCCGCGGAAGCGGAAGATCCGCAGCCTCACGCCGGTCGCGCGGTCCTCGCCCGTGACCACGGCGACGCCGCGGCCGTCGCTCAGGAGGTCGCGCTCGATGAAGCGCCCCGCCGCGCTCATCGTGCGGGCGAGGCGACGGGCGTCGGGGCGTGGAGGGCGGCCTGCGTCACGGCAGGAGCATACCCGCCGCTCGGCGTGTTCGCCAGCGGCGTGGCGGGCGCGTCGGCGCCTGCTAGGGTCGGGCGCATGGCACTCGACGAATCCCGCGTCCTCGAGGCGCTGAAGACGGTGCAGGACCCCGAACTCCACCAGGATCTCGTGTCGCTCGGCATGGTCGATCGCGCCACGGTCCGCGACGACGGCACGGTCGACGTCAAGATCAACCTCACCACCCCGGCGTGCCCGATGAAGGCGACGATCGAGAAGGACGTGCGCGAGGCGATCGCGCGTTTGGACGGCGCGGGTCGGGTCGAGCTCGAGTTCGGCGCACAGGTCCGCAGCGCCGGCAAGGACGCCCTGCCCGGCGTCAAGCACGTCGTCGCCGTCGGGTCGGGCAAGGGTGGGGTCGGCAAGTCGACGGTGGCGGCCAACCTGGCCGCGGCGCTGGTGCTGGAGGGCGCCTCGGTCGGGCTGCTGGACGCCGACATCTACGGGCCGTCGCAGGCCAAGATGTTCGCCGTCGAGGGCAAGCGGCTGATGGCGGACGAGGACAAGAACATCCTGCCGCTCCGCAACCACGGCGTGAAGCTGATCTCGATCGCCAACCTGGTCGAGGACGGCCAGGCGCTGACCTGGCGCGGCCCGATCCTGCACGGCACCCTCAAGCAGATGATCGAGCAGACCGTCTGGGGCGAGCTGGACTACCTGATCGTCGACCTTCCGCCGGGGACCGGCGACGTGCAGCTCTCGCTGACGCAGCTGTGCGACGTGACCGGCGCGGTGCTGGTGACCACGCCGCAGGAGATGTCGCTGGTCGACGTGCGCCGGGCGCACACCATGATGCGCAAGACGCACGTCCCGGTCCTGGGCCTGATCGAGAACATGAGCTGGTACGCCCTGCCCGACGGCGAGCGCGACTTCATCTTCGGCGAGGGGAAGGCCGCCGCCTGGGCGGAGGCCGAGAGCCTGCCGCTGCTCGGTCAGGTACCGATCTCGCGGGTCGTGCGCGAGAGCGGCGACGAGGGCACCCCGGTCGTCGTCTCGCACCCGGACAGCGAACAGGCGCAGTCGCTGCGGTCGGCCGCGCGGGTGCTGGCCGGCCAGATCTCGATCCAGGCGCTCAACACGTTGCCGATGCTCTGACGGCCGATCCCCACGCTCGCACCGCTGCGGCCCCGCCCCGGCGGGGGCGCAGCGCGTGGACGGAGCGGACGGCACCAAGATGCCGCATCATGATGCCGTCCCTGCTACACTCGCTCGTCGTGCGGGAGGAGTAGGCGCCTCCCTGGCCGCCAGAGAGGTCCGGTCCGGACGACCCCGTCCGAGGCTGCGAGCCGGACCCGGCCCACAGGCGCCGAAGGTCGCCCGCCCGCCGTTTCGCCCGGTCCCACCCCGGGGCGTGCGCGATGGCGACGAGGAAGAACGGCGCTCCGGCGCTCACTAGATCCTCCGGTCCCCGCCCCGACAGCGCGGGTCCTGAGAGCGTCTCGCGCCGCGGCGCGAGGAACGGCGGTGGTACCGCGGGGCGACGTCGCCTCGTCCGCCCGGACCCCACGATGGTCGGGCCCGCCGCGCGTACCGGACGGGCTCCGCAGGAGGAAGCGATGTCCAGTGACCGTGCCGCCGCACGCCGTGAGCTGCCCAAGAGCTACGACCCCCTTAGCGCCGAAGCGCGCTGGGTCCGCCGCTGGGCCGAGGAGCCGTTCCGCGCCGATCCGGACAGCGGCAAGCCGCCCTACACCATCGTCATCCCGCCGCCCAACGTGACCGGCAACCTGCACCTGGGGCACGCCTTCGACAACACCCTGATCGACACCCTGATCCGCTGGCGTCGCATGCAGGGCTACGAAGCGCTGTTCCAGCCCGGCACCGACCACGCCGGCATCAGCACCCAGGTCGTGGTCGAGCGGCAGCTGCGCGAGGAGGGCACCTCGCGCCACGACCTCGGTCGCGAAGCGTTCCTCGGCAAGGTCTGGGAGTGGAAGGAACGCTACGGCGGCATCATCGAGGAGCAGCTCGAGCGTCTCGGCGTCAGCGCCGACTGGAGCCGCAGCCGCTTCACCATGGACGAGGGCCTCTCGCGCGCGGTGCGCAAGCAGTTCGTCGACCTCTACCACCAGGGCCTGATCTACCGGGGCGAGCGGATCGTCAACTGGGACCCGGAGAGCCGCACTACCCTGTCCGACCTCGAGGTGGACCGCGAGGACCGCAAGGGCGAGCTCTACACCCTCGCCTACCCGCTCGAGGACGGCGGCGAGATCCGCATCGCGACCGTCCGCCCGGAGACGATCTTCGCCGACCAGGCGATCGCCGTGAACTCAGGGGACGAGCGCTACGCCCGCTCCCTGGGCGCCAAGGCGCGCATCCCGCTGACCGACCGTTGGATCCCGATCATCGCCGACGACGCCGTGGAGCCCGACTTCGGCACCGGCGCGCTCAAGATCACCCCGGCCCACGACCCGACCGACTTCGAGATCGGCGAACGGCACGGCCTGGCCCGCCCGTCGGTCATCGGCCTGGACGCGCGCCTGCAGGGCGAGCTGGTGCCCGAAGCGTTCCGCGGCCTGGAGCGCTTCGAGGCGCGGACGGCCGTGGTCGAGGCGCTGGAGCGCGACGGGGCGCTGAAGGAGCGGCAGGACTACACCGTGCCGATCGGCTTGTCGCAGCGCACCAAGGTGCCGGTCGAGCCGGTGCTGTCCATGCAGTGGTTCTACGACGTCCAGCCGGCCGCCCAGCGGGTGCTGGACGCGCTGGACCAGGGTGAGATCGAGATCGTTCCCGAGCGCTACGCCAAGGTCAACCGCGACTGGCTCGAGAACATCCGCGCCTGGAACGTCAGCCGCCAGCTCTGGTGGGGGCACCGCATCCCCGCCTGGTACGACGAGGACGGACGCCTCTACGTCCCGCGCCAGGACGACCCGTTCACCGATCCGACCGAGTGGCCTGAGAACCGCGGCAAGGCCCTGCGCCAGGATCC
>CAZJGU010000108.1:0-7856 GCA_964545455.1 uncultured bacterium
CGCCACCGACCGGCTTGCCCAGCGTGGCGGCGTCCCCCAGCAGGTCCAGCCGATCGTCCTGCATCTGGAACGCTCGACCGTAGGCCATGCCGAAGGTGTCGAGCGCATCGACCACCTGCGGCGGGGCGCCCGCGAGCAGCGCCGGGCCGACGCTGGAGGTGCCCAGCAGGGTGGCGGTCTTGCCCTCGATCACACGCCGGTACTCCTCGAGCGACCAGGTCTCGAGCGTCGCCATCTGGAACTGCAGGACCTCGCCCTCGCAGATGCGGGCCGCGGTCTGGGACATGCGGCGCGTGAACTCGGGGTCGCCGACGTCGGCCAGCAGGCCCAGGACGCGTGCGAGCAGGAAGTCGCCCGACATGACCGAGACGACGTTGCCGTAGCGACGGAAGGCGGCCTCGGCGCCACGCCGGGTGTCGGCGTCGTCGATCAGGTCGTCGTGCAGCAGCGAGGCCGAGTGCAGCAACTCGACGGCCAGCGCGACGCGACGCGCGGCCAGCTCGTCGGCGTCGACCAGCTCGGCCGCCAGGAAGGCGAGCACCGGCCGAAGACGCTTGCCGCCCGCGGCGACCAGGTCGTCGCCGATCGCTTCGATGAAGGCCACGTCGGATCGCACCACGTCGGAGAGGCCCGTCTCGAAGCGTGCCAGTCGGTCCCGGAGCCGTTCGAACATCGCGCGATGGTACCCCGAACGTCAGGCAGGTTCTTCGTGCGACGCCGCGGGCTCGTCGGCCTCGGGGGTCTGCAGGTAGAAGGAGACGCGCTTGAGTCCGGCCAGGAAGTCGACCGGCTCGACGTGCATGTCGTCGGGCGGGTCGAGGACGGTCGGCGAGAAGTTGAGCACCCCTCGCACGCCGGCCGCGTAGAGCGCCTCGGCGGCGCCCTGGGCGGCGCTCGCGGGAACGGTCAGGAGCCCGATGTCGAGCTGGTCCTCCGCCGCGACCTGCGCGAGGTCGTCGAGGTGGCGGATCACCACCGGACCGACCGTCCGGCCGACCTTGTCCGGGTCGACGTCGAACGCCGCGCGCAGGCGGAAGTCGTAGCGCTCGAGGTTGGGGTAGTCGGCCAGCGCCTCGCCCAGGCGACCCATGCCGACGATGGCGACGTTCCACGGCCGCGTGAGGCCGAGGATGCGCATCAGTTCGCCGCGCAGCGTACCGACGGCGTAGCCGGCTCCGCGCGTCCCGAAGCGCCCGAAGTAGGCCAGGTCCTTGCGCACCTGGAAGGCCGAGACGTGCGCCTCGCGCGCGAGGTGCTCCGACGAGGTGCGCGCCACGCCGGCCTCCTCGAGGGCGGTGAGGATCCGCAGGTAGGTGACCAGGCGACTGACGGTGGCGCTGGGGATCGAAGCCATCAGCGGGCGAAGGACTCGATGCCCGCCCCGTCGAGCACGATCCGTGCATCGTCGAGCGCCGTGCCGACGAACGGACCGACCACCAGCTTGACGAGTCCGTCCTCGTCGATCACCGTGACGTCGAAGCCGAGATCCTCGAGGCGCTCGATCTGCGGCGCGGCGGACGCGCGTTCGCTGTAGGCCCCCACCTGCAGCCGCACGCCCTCCTGCGGCGCGGCGGCCGGCGGGCTGACGGAGGCGGCGGGCTCGGCAGGCGTCGCGGCAGGCGCGGGCGCGGCAGGCGTCGCGGGCACGTCGGGCGTGTCGGGCACGTCGGGCGTGTCGGGCACGTCGGGCGTGTCGGGCACGGCGGGCGTGTCGGGCACGGAGGCCGGCGCCTCGGCACCCGCCTCGTCCGACTCGAGCACGTAGATGACCGGGTCGATGTCGTAGTCGCCCTGGCGAATCCGCTGGGCGGCCGTCTCGGCGTCGGCGCGACGCTCGTAGGGGCCGACCAGGACCAGGGTCAGCGCCTCCTGGCTGGCCAGGAAGACGGGGAACCCGTCGGCGCGGAAGCGCTCGGCCTGGGCTTCGGCGTTGGCGCGGACCCCGAACGCTCCGACCGACACCCGGTACGGCTCGGTCGGCAGCGGGTCCGGCGCGGCCGACGGGGCGGGCGCGGCGGGCGCCGGATCCGCGGCGGGGGTCGACGGCGCATCGGGCGTCGGCGCGGCGGAGCCGGGGGCGTCGGGCGCCACCGGCGTCACCGAGGGCGCGGAGCTCGCAGCATCGTCCTCGACCGTCGCCGGATCGGGGGCTCCTGGGGGCGTCGCGGCAAGGCTGCCGTCGTCGGCGGCATCGCTGGAGCCAGGATCGGTGGGCGGCAGGATGGCGACGCTGGGCGCGTCGGTGGACGCCGCGTCGGCGTCAGCGTCCTCGCCCACGTCCGGCGCGGCGCTACCCGGCGCCGGATCGGCGGGCACGCTCGGCGCCGACACGCTCGGTGCCGGGGCCGCCGGCTGCGACGGTGCGTTGCCGCCGAGCGGGAAGAACGACCCGCCCGTCAGCAGCGTCGCGACGATGCCGGCGATGACCGCGATCAGCGCCAGGCCGATCAGCAGGTCGGGCCAATTACGTCTCAACCAGTCCACGTCGGCGGACCCCCTAGGGCGGGCGAGGCACCCGCCGTGCGCTCAGAAGTAGTCGGCGATGGCGTCGCAGGCGGGCCGGTAGCCGACCTCGCAGGCGCCCGCCCAGGCGTCGCGGGCCGGGGCTCGACGCTCCTGGCCGATCAGCGCCCAGCCGAGGTTGTAGAGGCTCTCGGCGTCCCGAGGATCCTGCTCGACCAACAGCTGGTAGACGGTCTCGGCGTCCTGGTAGCGCTCGCTCGCCAGGTACGCGGCACCCAGGTTGACCCGTGCGGTCGGATCGTTCGGATCGAGCTGCACCGCCCGTTCGTAGTACGGCACCGCGGCGGCGAAGTCGCCCTGCTGGTAGGCCGCCAGGCCCGCCCACAGCTGCACCGCGGCGGACGCCGGACGGGCGTCGACCACCTGCTCGAGCTGGCCACGTGCCGTGCCGTAGTCGCCCAGCTGGTAGGCCGCGCGGCCGGCGATGAAGCGCGCTTCGACGATCGACTCGGCGTCGGCCAACGTCGCGAGGGCGCGCCGCGCGGCGGCGAACGCCTCACCGGGCCGGCCGAGCAGGTCGTGCACCGTGGCGAGCGCCAAGGCGACCTCGCCGCTCTCCGGCGCGAGCTCGTCGGCGGTCGTGAGCGGATCCAGGGCGTCCTTGGTCTGGCCCGCTTCGAGCAGGCTGACACCCAGGTTGTAGTGCGCCTCCCAGCTGCCCCCATCCAACCGAGCCGCCGAGCGGAACGAGGCGGTCGCCTCGGCGTCGCGGCCGAGACTGCGCTGGAGCAGGCCGAGCTTGACGAGCAGGTTGGCCTGGGCGGACGCGTCGGCGTCCGACTCCGCGCGCGCGAGGGCGCGTTGCAGGTAGCGCAGGGCGTAGTCGACCTGCCCCTCGCCGACGTAGACGTCGGCGACCAGGGCCGAGACCCGGTAGTCGCGCGTGCGGCCCTCGAGATCGATCAGGTCGGGCAGCGCCTCCAAGCCCGCGTCGGCGCGCCAGAGCGCGTCGCCGCGCAGGAACACGAGTTCGTCGTCGGTCGGACGGATCGTCAGGGCCGAGTCGTAGGCGTCCGCGGCGGCGCGGTACTCGCCGGTGCGCTTGCGCTGGCCGGCCAGGGCGACCCAGGCGTCGACGCGGTCGTCGGGCGAAGCCTCCGGCTCGGCCTGGTCGATGGCGTCCTGGAAGGCGCCGGCGGCCTCGGCCGGGCGACGCAGGCGTGAGAGCGCGACGCCGCGATTGTAGTGACCGTCGAAGCGCTCCTCGCACAGGCGCGTGACCTCGTTGAAGGCGAACAGCGCCGCAGCGAAGTCGCCTCGCTCGAACTCGGCCAGGCCGAGGCCGTAGTGGCCGTCGCAACTGCGGTACTCGACCGCGACCGCTTCGAGGAAGGCGGTCTTGGCGCCTTCGGCGTCGCCCTCGTCCAGCAGCGCGTTGCCGAGCGCCACCCACGCGCGCGGATCGTCGGCCGCGGCCTCCGCCGCAGCGCGCAGCTCGTCGGGGCTCGCCTGTCCCCACGCCGCGCCGCTGACCAGCAGCAGCGCCACCAGGGCCCACGCGAGAGGCCGTGCGAGTCGCGTACCGTTCGTGATCGTCATGCCTGCCTCCAGATCGCTCGCGGGGGCCGCGGCCGCGGGCCGTCCACCGCCACGCGGGTCGGTCGCTCGAGTCGTACGAGTGTACACGGCGGCCCGCTCGTCCCCATGTGAAATCGTACACCGGTCCTGTGCGTGTGGCACGGCGATTCTGGCGTCGCCGGCGGCCTCCGCGGCCTCGGCGGCGTGAGCCTAGGCGGCCTCCCCCGCCCCCTGGAGCGACAGCTGCCCGCAGGCGGCGCCGGTGTCCTGCCCGCGACTGAAGCGCACCGACACCGACGCCCCACGGGCGTCCAGGCGCGAGCGGAAGGTCTCGATGCGTCCGCGGTCGCTGCCCTCGAAACCGGAGCCGGCCCAGTCGTTGAAGGGGATCAGGTTGACGTGCGCCCGCAAGCCGTGCAGCAGGTCGGCCAGCGCATCCGCCTGGGCCGGCGCGTCGTTGACGCCGGCCAGCATCGTGTACTCGATCGTCACGCGCCGCCGGGTCGCCTCCTGCCAGCGCCGCAGCGACGCGAAGATCGCGTCGATCGAGTGGGCGTGCGCGGTCGGGATGATCGTCCGGCGGGTGGCCTCGTCCGGAGCGTGGAGCGAGACCGCCAACGTCAGCGGCAGCCCCTCGTCCGCGAGCCGCTCGATCCGCTTCGGCAAGCCCACGGTCGAGAGCGTGATGCGGCGCGGCGACATGTCCAGCGCGGCGGGATCGATCATCCTGCGGATCGCCGCGATCGCTTCGTCGTAGTTCAGCAGCGCCTCCCCCATGCCCATCAGCACGACGTTGCGGATGGCGGCGGGCTCGATCCCCTCGTGGCGCGCCACGGCCAGGATCTGGCCGACGATCTCGCCCCGGCTGAGGTTGCGTCCGAACCCCAGCGCGCCGGTGGCGCAGAAGGTGCAGCCGGCTGGGCAGCCGACCATCGACGAGACGCAGACGGTCTTGCGCGTCTCGTAGGGCATGTAGACCGCCTCGGTCCGCCGGCCGTCGGGCAGCACGAACAGGTAGCGGACCGAGCCGTCCCAGGACGGGAAGCGTCGCACCTCGTCGAACGGGTCGAGACGCCATTCCTCGCCGAGCTCCTCGCGCCAGCGCTTGGGGAGGTCGGTCATCGCGTCGACGTCGGCCACCCCGCGGCCGTAGATCCAACCGGCCAGCTGCGCGCGCCGGTAGGCGCGGCCTTCGGTGGCCGGTAGCTCGCCCGGGTCGACGTCCAGCAGCAGGGGGCGGGTCGGCTCGCTCATCGGGCGGAGGCTAGCACGTGCCCTCGCGCCGTCGACGGCCGCGGGCGACCCGGTCCGACCGGGTCACGCCACGGCCGGGTCGCCCCCCAGCTCGACGAACAGCGGCAGGTCGTCGCGCATCGCGTCCAACTCGTCACGCAGGCGCGTGAAGATCGCCGGGTCCAGCCAGGCCGCGCTGGCCCTCAGGAGCCCGAGGTAGTAGGCGGCCAGCCGCTCGGCCTCGTGGTCCCCGAGGCGCGCCCGCTCGGCGCGCGTGAGCAGCTCGGCCACGAACGCCTGCTCCGACTCCAGGGCGCTGCACCCGCCCGCCACCGCGATCTTGCGCAGCACCCCCGCCGTCTCCGACGGGTTGTGCCAGAAGCCGAAGTTCAAGCGGTCGGTCAACGCGTCGACGCGCCGGAGGCCGTCCCGGTAGTCGGCGTCGCCCAGCAGCTCGCGCGCGAGCCGCTGCCGCTCGATCCGCAGCGCGGCGTACTCGGCCAGGTCCAGCTCGCGCGCGGCCGGCCGCAGCGCACCGCCGACACGCGCCCGCAGGCGGTAGGCGAGGAGGTAGTCCTGGTACTCCCGCAGGTGCTCCACGAGGGCAGGCTACCCGCGGGACCCGCGCGCACCTGCGCACCCGGCCACCTTCGCGCCCGGCGTCGGCGGACCGGCGCGGTAGCATGACGGCGACCGAAGCCGTTCCCTACGTACCGAGCCCCGCGACGGAGGCGAGATCCGCATGGCGAAGAAGATCAAGACGGTGGGCATGGTGCTCGCCGGGGGCAAGGGCACCCGGCTCCACCCGCTGACCTGGAAGCGCACCAAGCCGGCCGTGCCGTTCGGCAGCAAGTACCGGATCATCGATTTCGCGCTGAACAACATGATCAACTCGGGCATCTACGGCATGTACGTGCTCACCCAGTTCAAGGCGCAGTCGCTGACCGAGCACATCCAGCGCAACTGGCGCTTCGGCGGGGTGCTGTCGGACTACTTCATCACCCTGGCGCCGGCGCAGATGTACCTCTACGAGGAGCTCGGGGCCGAGTGGTACCGCGGCACGGCGGACGCGATCTACCAGAACCTGCACCTGATCGACAACAACGACGCCGACCTGGTCGCGATCTTCTCGGGCGACCACATCTACAAGATGGACATCAGCCACATGATCGAGTACCACCTCGAGAAGAACGCCGACGTCACCATCGCCGCCTACCCGACGCCGGTGGCGGACGCGACCCGCTTCGGCGTCCTGCAGGTCGACGAGGGCTTCCGCATCACCGAGTTCCAGGAGAAGCCGGCGAACCCCAACCCGATCCCTGGCGATCCGGCGCACGCGCTGGCCTCGATGGGCAACTACATCTTCAGCCGCGACGCGCTGTTCGAGATGCTCAGCGACGACGCCGGCGACGCCGGCAGCGAGCACGACTTCGGCAAGAACGTGCTGCCGAGCGCGCTGGCGCAGGGACGGCGGCTGATGGCCTACGATTTCGCCCGCAACCCGATCCCCGGGCAAGAGGGGCCGAACACCTACTGGCGCGACGTGGGGACGCTGGACAGCTACCACGAGGCCAACATGGACCTGGTGGCGATCAGCCCGGAGTTCGACCTCTACAACGACGAGTGGCCGCTGCGGACCAGCTCGGAGTTCTCGCCGCCCGCCAAGTTCGTGCACGAGGATGGCGAGCGACGCGGTCAGGCGCTCAACAGCCTGCTGGCCGGGGGCGTGATCATCTCGGGCGGGACGGTGCGCCAGTCGGTGCTGTCGCGGCGGGCGCGGGTCAACAGCTACGCGCTGGTGGAACGCTCGATCCTCTTCGACGACGTCGAGATCGGTCGCCACTGCGTCGTCCGCAACGCCATCATCGACAAGAACGTGCGCGTGCCCGAGGGCACCCGCATCGGCGTGGACGCCGGCGAGGACCGGGCGCGCGGCTTCACCGTCACCGAGAACGGTGTGACCGCGGTACCCAAGAGCTACGTCTTCTGAGGTCGACGCGGGGCCCCCGTCGCCTGCCGACGGGGCTCCTGATCACGGTCTGAAGGGCGCATGAGATTCGTGACGGTTTGTGCCGTGCTGGACGGGGCTCCCGCATCGTCCCACGGCTTACAGGCGGGCTCCGTTCGGCGGTGCTACCATGCCCGGACCGAGCGCGCCGGACCATCCCGGTTCGCGCTTCCCCGAGGCCCCGCGCGAACCTGGAGGATTCGTTGAGACGCTCATTCAATCCCTGGCTGATCGTGATGCTCATCATCCTGGGCATCTTCGTGTTCAACCAGTTCAACGCCGGCACCGGCAGCAGCGAGGTCAACCTGACGACCTTCCGCGAGCTGGTCTCCGAGGGTCGCGTCGCCGAGCTGACGATCCAACGCTCGAACGGCGACCTCGAGGGCGTCCTGACCGGGCCGACGCAGGTCACCATCGACGGCCAGGCACGCACCATCGAACGCTTCACGACCACCGCGATCATCACCGACTCGCTGATCGAGGAGCTGCAGGCGCAGGTTCCGGACGTGACCGTCCGCAACCCGCCGCAGTGGATCGGCTTCCTGATCTCGGTGCTGCCGATCATCGTCCTGAT
>CAZJGU010000109.1:0-7816 GCA_964545455.1 uncultured bacterium
GTCGCCGAAGAGGTTGAAGCCGAGCGAGGCGGTGAGGATCGCCAGGCCGGAGAACACCGACACCCAGGGGCTGATCAGCATGTAGTCGCGGCTGTCGGACAGCATCAGGCCCAGCGACGGCTCGGGGGGCTGGGTTCCCAGGCCGAGGAAGCTGAGCGACGCCTCGACCAGGATGGCGGTCGAGAGCGACAGGGTCGTCTGGACCATGATCGGCGCCATGACGTTGGGGGCGACGTGGCGGGCCAGGACGCGTGGGCCTCGGGCGCCGAGGGCACGCGCGGCGGCCACGTAGTCCCAGCCGAGGACGCTGAGGGCGGGTCCCCGCGCGAGCCGCGCGAAGACCGGCGTGTAGACGATCGCGATGGCCAGGGCGGTGTTCTGCCCGCCTGGACCCAGGACGGCCAGGATGCCGATGGCGAGCAGGATGATCGGGAACGCCAGGAACACGTCCATGACCCGCATCAGGATGCGGTCGGTCCAGCCGCCGTAGAAGGCGGCCAGCAGGCCGATGAGCGAGCCGGCCAGCGTCGCGATGGTGACGGCGCCGAAGGCGACCGCGAGGCTGGCGCGGGTGCCGTAGAGGACGCGCGAGAAGGTGTCGCGCCCGAAGTTGTCGGTCCCCAGCCAGTGCGCACCGGTGGGGCCCTGGAAGCGCTCGACGATGCTCTGTCCGTAGGGGTCGTGCGTCGCGAGAACGGGGGCGGCCAGACCGGCCACCAGCACCACGGCGGACAGCACCAGGCCGATCATGCCGACCGGGTTGCGGGCGAGGCCGCGCAGGAAGCGCCTCACGCGATCTCCACGCGCGGGTCGATCCAGGCGTAGGTCAGGTCGACCAGCAGGTTGATGACGACGAACGCGGCGGTGACGACCAGGATGACCCCCTGGACCAGCGGGTAGTTGCGTTCGTTGATGGCGCCGATCGCCAACCGGCCCAAGCCGGGTACGGCGAAGACCTGCTCGATCACCACGACGCCGGACAGCAGGTAGCCGACCTGGACGCCGATGACGGTCACGACGGGGATCATCGCGTTGCGCAGCGCATGCTTGGAGAACACGCGCCGCTGCGGGACGCCCTTGGCGCGGGCGGTCCGGACGTAGTCCAACGACAGCACCTCGAGCAGGCTGCTCCGGAGGATGCGGGTCAGGCCGGCGATCATCGGGAAGGACACCGCCAGCACCGGGAGGGCCATGCGGGCGAGGTTGCCGGCGGGGTCCTCGCCGAACGGCACGTAGCCGATCGTCGGCCAGGCCGGCAGCCAGATCGAGGCGCCGTAGAGCATCAGCACGCCGACCCAGAACGAGGGCAACGTCAGCCCCACGATCGAGACGAGGCGCACCGCGACGTCGCCGAACCCGCCGCGCGCGCGGGCGGCCAGGATCCCCAGAGGGAACGATGCGAGCAGCGCGAACGCCAGCGCGAGCACGGTGATCTCGAGCGTGACCGGCAGGCGGGCGAGGATCTCCTCGCTGACGGGCCGGCCGGTCCAGACGCTCTCGCCCAGGTCGCCCTGGAGGACACCGCCGAGCCAGTCGAGGTACTGCCGCCAGACCGGCAGGTCCAGGCCCAGCCGCTCACGCAGCGCGGCGACCCGCTCGGGCGTGATGTCGGTGTTGGCGCCGAGCAGGATGTCGACGGCGTCGCCCGGGATCAGGCGGATCATCAGGAACACCAGCACCGACACCCCGAACAGCACGAAGACGAGGTCGACGATGCGACGGACGACGTAGCCGGTCACGGCGGTCCCTTCTCGTGAGGGCGCGGGGCGGACGCGTGGCGCCCGCCCCGCGCTTCAGGGCACGCGATCAGTCGAGGCTGGTCTCGCGCAGGTAGCGCATCCCGCGGGTCGGCATCTGCTGGAACCCGACGACGTTCTCGCGCACGCCGGTGAAGAGCGTGGCGTAGGCGACGTGCTGGACCGGACCGTCGCAGGCGAGCACGCGCTGCAGGTCGGCGTAGACCTCGAAGCGCGCCTCGTCGCCGACGGCGGTGCGGCCGGCGTCGAGCAGGCCGTCGACCGTGCCGCTGTCGTAGAGGTAGACGTTGGTCGCGCCGGTCGAGTGGAAGGTCCGGTAGAGGTAGCCGTCGGGATCGGCGTTGCCGCCGTTGAGGCTGACGAACGCCTGGAAGTCGCTGTTGCGCCAGTCCTGCACGAAGGTGCCGAACTCGGCGACGTTGACGGTGGTGTCGATGCCGACCTCGGTCAGCTGGGCCTGCAGGACCTGGGCGAGGTCGCTGACGACCTTGATGGTGCCGAAGGTGAGGATCTCGAGCTCGAAGCCGTCCGGGTAGCCGGCCTCGGCCAGCAGGGCGCGGGCGGCCGCCGGGTCGTGGGCGTAGCAGGCGAACTCCGAGGTATCCAGCGCCCACGCGTCCAGGCCGGGGCTGAGCGGGCCGCCGGGCACGGCGTTGCCGAAGTAGACGGCGGTGACGATCTCGTCACGGTCGATCGCGAGGTTCAGGGCGCGACGCACGCGCGGGTCGTCGAACGGCGCGACGGTGGTGTTCACGCCCATCAGCGAGTAGGCCAGGTCCTGGACCTGCAGGAGCTCGACGCCGGACGCGCCCTGCAGCGTCTGGGCGGTGGCCGGGTCGACGTCGGGGAGCAGGTGGTAGGTGCCGGTGCGCAGGCCGGCCGCGCGGGTCGACGCTTCGGGGACGACGTTGAAGCGCAGCTCGGCCAGCATCGGCTGGCCCGCGCGGTAGTAGTCCGGGTTGGCGACCAGCCGCACGTAGGTGTCGGGCACGACCTCGTCGAGCATGAACGGGCCGGTGCCGACCGCGACCTGCTGCAGGTCGCCCTCGGCCTCGACGACCTCGCGCGGGACGACGGTGAGGTTCGAGAGGTTCCCGAGGAACGGCGCGAACGGGGCGGCGAGGGTGAAGCGCACGGCGTGGTCGCCGGTCGCTTCGGCCGACGCGACCTGCGAGAGCCTGCTGGCCTGGGGCGAGCCGGTCTCCTCGGCCATGATCCGCTCGAAGCTGTAGACCACGTCCTCGGCGGTCATCGATCGCCCGTTGTGGAAGACGACGTCGTCGCGCAGCATCAGGTCGTAGACCAGGCCGTCCTCGGAGACCTCCCAGGAGGTCGCGAGCGCGGGCTGGACGTTCAGGTCGGCGTCGAACTCGACCAGGCCGTCGTAGATGTTCTGGAGCACGACGAAGCTGCTGAAGGCGGTGACCAGGTGCGGGTCGAGGCCGACGGGCGCCTGGTCCACGGCGATCTCGAGCGTCCCCTCCTGGGCGAGCGCGGGGGTGACGGCCACCAGGGCCGCCAGCAGGGCGAGCATCGTTCGGCGCATGGGTCCTCCTTCGTGGGATGCCGAGCGTGCGCCCCCACCGGCGGATCGGTCGGGCGTGGCGCGGGCACGGCGGTTTCGCCCCCAAGGTACCACTCGTAGACCAGCGTCGGCAAGGCGTGCTAGCGTCCGCGCATGCCGATCTCGCCGCCGCACGACGACGACCTGCGCGATGCGCTCGAGCGCGCGGTCGCCCCGTTCGTGGACGCGGGCGACGTGCCCGGCGCCGTGGCCGTCGCCGGGGACGTGCACGGCGACAGCGGGATCCTGGCGTTGGGCCTGCGACGCCTCCAAGGGGAGCCGACCGACGCCGCCACGCGCTACGACCTGGCGTCGCTCAGCAAGGTGGTCGCGACGCTGCCGACGGTGCTGCGCCTGGCCAGCGACGGGGTCCTGGACCTGGACGCTCCCCTCGAGGAGCACCTCCCCAACGCCGGCTGGTTCCGCGATCCGTCGCTGGGCGACCGGAGCGCCCGCGACCTGCTGACCCACACCTCCGGCCTGCCGGCCTGGGCGCCGTTCATGGGCTTCGCGTCGGAGCGCCGCACGGTCGTCGGACACGCGCTCGCCTCGGAGCTTCCGCACCGCCACGGCGAGGTCGTCTACAGCGACCTCGGCTTCATCGTGCTGGGCGCCTTGGTCGAGGCGGTCACCGGCGCGCGGCTGGACGGCGTGGCGCGGGAGCGGGTCTTCGCGCCGCTGGGGATCGAGGACGAGCTGGGCTTCCGCCCGCGGGGGGAGGCGTGCCCGCACGTCCCGATCGCGCCGACCGAGCGCTGCGGCTGGCGCGGCCGCCTGCTGGACGGCGAGGTCCACGACGAGGCCGCCTGGATCATGGACGGCGTCGCGGGGCACGCCGGCCTGTTCGGCACGGCGGCGGGCCTGGCCGCGTACGCCCGCGCCTGGCTGCGTCGCGATCCGGCGCTGGGCGACCCGGCCCTGCTGGACGCCGCGACGCGACGCGCGACCGCGCCGGGCCAGCCGGCACGCGGCCTCGGCTGGGTGCTCGCCCCCGACGACGCCGAGCCCGCGCGCGCGGACGCCGTGATCGCGTGGCGCGCGCCACGCGGCTTCGGCCACACCGGCTTCACCGGCACCAGCCTGTGGATCGACCCGGTCGCGGGTCGCTTCTGCGTCCTGCTCACCAACCGCGTCCACCCGACGCGGCACCACGGCGGCGCGATCGGCGCGCTGCGCCAGGCGGTGCACGCCGCCGTGTTCGGGTCCGGCGGCGCCGGACCCGCCGAAGGAGGTAGCGCATGAACGTGCTGGGCGTGATGTCGGGCACCTCGCTGGACGGCCTGGACGCGGTGCTGGTCCGCTTCGAGGGGGGCGGCGACGCGCCGCTGGCGTGGGAGATCGTGGCGCGTGCGTCGGAACCGTACGAGGGTCCGCTGAGGGAGCGCCTGGTCGCGGCGATCCGCCCGGGCGGCGCCGACGTGGTCGAGCTGACCCGCCTGCACGCCGAGGTGGGCGAGCGCGTCGCGGACCTGGTCCAGCGGCTGCAGCGGGACGGGGCGAGCATCGACCTGGTGGCGATGAGCGGGCAGACCGTCTGGCACGAGCCGCGGGTCGAGGACGCGCCGGGCGCCCGGGTGCCGTCGACCCTCCAGATCGGCGAGCCGTCGCGCGTCGTGGCCCGCTGCGACCTGCCGGTCGCCTCCGACCTGCGCCAGGGGGACCTGGCCGAGGGGGGCCAGGCGGCGCCGATGGTGTCGTTCGGCGACTGGATGCTGTTCGGTCGCGCCGGCGTGGCGCGGGCGGTGCAGAACCTGGGGGGCATCGCCAACCTGACCTGGCTGCCCCCGGACGGCGATCCTGAGCGGGTGCGGGCCTTCGACACCGGGCCGTCGAACTGCCTGCTGGACGAGCTGGCCGACGCGGGCCTCGGCCGACCCTTCGACGAGGACGGCCGGGTCGCGGCCACGGGGCGCGTGGACGAGGCCGTGCTGGCCCGCCTGATGGACCACCCCTACCTGCGGCTGGCGCCCCCGAAGACGACCGGCCGCGAGGAGTTCAACCTGCGCGAGCTGGCCGCGACCGGCCTGCCCGCCCTGCCGGTCGCCGACGCGCTGGCGACGGCCGTGGCCTACACCGTCGCGTCGGTGGCGGACGCCTACCGGCGCTGGGTCGTGCCGGACGGTCTGGACGAGGTGCTGCTGGCCGGCGGCGGGGCTCGCAACCCGTTGATCGTGGACGGGCTGCGTCGCGAGCTGGGGGCCCTCGGCGCGGACGTTCGCACCTTCGAGGAGATCGGACTGAGGTCGAGCGACCGCGAGGCGGTCGCCTTCGCGCTGATGGCGTACGAGCTCTGGCACCGCCGCCCGAACGTGCTCCCCGCGGCGACCGGCGCGCGGCGCGCGGCGATCAGCGGGCGTCTGGGGTTCCCCGTGGCCACGCCGCGGACCTGACCCCGCCACACCCCTTGCGCCGTAGTGGTCTCGTAGTGGTAACGTCCGGCATCACAATCCCTGTGGAGGTACCCATGCGCATCCGTCCCGTGCTCCTCGCCCTCGTCCTGCTGCTGAGCGGTCTCGTCTCGGCCCAGTCGCTCGACATGTGGTCCTGGCGGACCGAAGACATCGACGCGTACGAACGCATCCTGTCGCTCTACGAGGAGCAGACCGGTGCCGACGTGACCTTCGAGGCGTTCCTGAACACCGAGTACAACACCCTGGTGGCGACCTCGATGCAGGCCGAGGAGGCCGCCGACGTCGTGCAGACGCGCTCCTACGGCGGCGTGATGCCGTGGATCGACGGCGGCTACCTGCTGCCGCTCGACGGCCGCATCGACGCCCTCGCCAACTACTCGACCGAAGCGCTCGGGGCCGTCACCAGCCGCGAGAACGGCCAGGTCTACGGCGTGCCGTTCGCGATCCAGGTCCTGCAGGTCTTCTACAACAAGGCGATCTTCGAGGAGCTCGGCCTGAGCGAGCCGCAGACCTGGGACGAGTTCATCGCCATCAACGAGGCGCTGCTCGACGCCGGCTACATCCCGATGGCCGTGACCGGCAAGGACGCCTGGATGCTGCCGATCCTCCACACCATCGTCGGCGCCGGCACCTACGGCGGTCAGGACTTCGTCGAGGGCATCCTCGACGGCAGCCGCACCTTCGACGATCCCGCCTTCGTCGAGAGCCTCCAGGCCGTCAAGGACCTGCAGCCCTACCTGCCGCCCTCCGTGACCGCCGTCAGCTACGCCGACAGCCAGGCGCTGTTCATCAACGAGCTGGCTGCGATGTTCCCCGGAGGAAGCTGGGAGGGCGCCTACTTCCGCTCCGAGAACCCCGACCTGGACCTCGGCGTCTTCAGCGTCCCGGCCAAGGGCACCGACGAGCGCATGGCGTCCTGGTTCGTCGACGGCGCCTGGGCCGCGACGACCAGCACCGACGACGAGGAGGCCGCGCTGGCCTTCATCGACTGGCTGGGTTCGCCCGAGTTCGGCCAGGCGTTCACCGACGAGCTGGCGCAGATCTCGCCGATCGCCGGCGTGACGCCCACCGATCCGCTGCTGAACGACATCGTAGGCCTCTGGAACGACGCCTCGACCGACTACATGCTGCTGGTGCACTTCCGCTACGGCACGCCGTCGGGCACCACCGTCATCGGCGAGGACATCCAGAAGCTGTTCCTGGACGACATGACCCCGGCCGAGGCCGCCGCCAACCTGCAGGAGCAGATGGCGACCTGGTTCACGCCCGCCCAGTAAGCCGGTCGTGGCCGCCCCCGTTCCCACGGCCCCCACGCCTCCCGGACGGGACGCGGCTCCGGGAGGAAGGAGGAAGGCGAACAAGCCTTCCTCCTTCCTCCGTCTCGCACCGTTCTGGCTGCCGGCGTTCCTGCTCTACACCACCTTCATCGTCTGGCCGCTGATCAACGCGATCGGCTACTCGCTGTTCGACTGGAACGGCCTGCGCCGCGGTGCCTTCGTGGGCCTCGACAACTTCGTGCGGCTCTTCGCCGAGGCGCCCTGGAACGTGGATCTCTGGGACGCGTTCCGCAACAACGTCGTCTTCTTCGTGCTGACGATGATCCTGCAGAACACCGTGGCGCTGGGCTTCGCCGTGATCCTCACGCGCGTCCGCGTCGGGGCCCGGTTCTTCCAGAACCTGTTCTTCATGCCCCACCTGCTGGCGACGGTGCTGGTCGGCTTCCTCTGGAGCCTGATCCTCAACCCGCTCTTCGGCCCGCTGAACCAGGCGCTGAAGGCGATCGGCCTGGACGCGCTGGCGCAACCCTGGCTGGGCCAGCCGGAGACGGCGCTCGCAACGATCGTGGTCGTCAACGCCTGGGCCTGGCTGGGCTTCCCGATGATGCTCTTCGCCGCCAACCTGGGCAGCATCCCCGCCAGCTACCTCGAGGCGGCGCGCCTCGACGGGGCCAACGGCTTCCAGGTGTTCTGGAACGTCGAGCTCCCGCTGCTGCGCCCGTCGCTGATCATCGTCACGGTGATGACCTTCATCGGCAACTTCAACGCCTTCGAGCTGATCTTCGTCATGGCCGGCAGCGACGGCAG
>CAZJGU010000110.1:0-7746 GCA_964545455.1 uncultured bacterium
GTTCGTCGTGTTCGAGGACGCCGATCTGGACGGAGCGATCGAAGGGGTCGTCGACGCGATCTGGTTCAACCAGGGCCAGGTCTGCTGCGCCGGCAGCCGGCTGCTGCTGCAGGAGGGGATCGCGGAGGCGTTCACCGCCCGCCTGCGCCGCCGGATGGAGTCGCTGCGCGTCGGCGATCCGCTGGACAAGGCGATCGACATGGGCGCCATCGTCGCGCCGGTGCAGCTGGAGCGCATCCGCGAGCTCTGCGCCGTCGGCGAGGCCGAGGGCGCCACCTGCTGGCAGCCGTCGTGGGCGGTTCCGGAGGAGGGACTGTTCTTCCCGCCGACGCTGTTCGAGAACGTCGATCCGGCGTCCACCCTGGCGCGGGTCGAGATCTTCGGGCCGGTGCTCGTGAGCACGACCTTCCGCACCCCGGCCGAGGCGGTCGAGCTGGCCAACGACAGCCGCTACGGCCTGGCCGCCAGCGTTTGGAGCGAGGACGTCAACCTGTGCCTGGACGTCGCGCCCAAGCTGGAAGCCGGCGTCGTTTGGATCAATGGCACCAACCAGTTCGACGCGGCCGCCGGCTTCGGCGGCGTGCGCGAGTCCGGTTTCGGCCGCGAGGGCGGCCGCGAGGGGATGACCGCCTACCTGGCGCCCCGGGTCGAGCGCGCGCGCCCCGCCTACGGCGACGACGCGTTCGCGCCGGCACCCACGGCGTCGGTCGGGTCGCCCGCGCCGAATGTGGACGCGCCCGGCGTCGACCGGACCGCCAAGCTGTACGTCGGCGGCAAGCAGAAGCGTCCCGACGGCGGCTACGTCTACCCGGTCGTCGGCGCCAACGGCACGCCCGTGGGCGAGGCCGGCCTGGGCAACCGCAAGGACGTCCGCGACGCGGTCGAGGCGGCTCGCAAGGCGACCGCGTGGAGCCGCAACAGCGCCCATGGCCGCGCCCAGGTCCTCTACTACCTGGCCGAGAACCTCGCTGCACGGGCGGACGAGTTCCAGGCGCGCATCGCGGCGCTGACCGGCGCGTCCGATGCGGTGGCCCGTGCCGAGGTGGACCGCTCGGTCGAGCGGCTGTTCGCCTACGCCGGCTGGGCCGACAAGGTGGACGGTGACGTGCACGCCGTGCCGATGCGCGCCGTGACGCTGGCGATGAAGGAGCCGTGGGGCGTCGTCGGCCTGGCCTGCCCGGACGAGGCGCCGCTGCTGGCGCTGGTCTCGATGGCCGCGCCGCTGCTGGCGCTCGGCAACCGCGTCGTGGCGATCCCCTCGCCGCGCTGGCCGCTGGCCGCGACGGACCTCTACCAGGTGCTGGACACCAGCGACCTGCCGGGCGGGGCCCTGAACCTCGTCACGGGTGCCCGCGACGAGCTGGCGCAGGTGCTCGCCGGGCACGACGACGTGCAGGCGATCTGGTACGTCGGCCCGGCCGCCGGCGGCACCGAGGTCGAGCGTCTCTCGGCCGGCAACCTCAAGCCGACCTGGACCAACCAAGGGCGGCGGATCGACTGGTTCGCCGAAGCGGACGCCTACGGCGAGGCATGGCTGCGCCGCAGCTACCGCGTCAAGAACGTCTGGGTGCCGTACGGGGTGTAGTCCTCCGGCGCGACGTCGCTCACCCGGTCAGAAGACGACCCCACCCCCGCCCCCGCGCAGCGCGAACGGCCCGCGCCGGCCGACCAGGTCGGCGCGCAGGCCGCGGCCGGGTGCTGGGTCGACCGACACACGCTCGTCGATGCCGGTCGCGAGGCCGACGTCGTGCAGCCAGGCGCGCAGCGGATCCGGGTCGCGCTGCAGCACCGCCAGGTGCCGCAGGCGCAGGTCGCCCTCGAGGCGCCCCGCCGGGTGCCGCGTGTCGTCCCAGTGGATGAAGAACGGTGCCGCGCCGGCCCAGCCGTGGTCGGTCGCGACCAGCAGCTCCCACGACAGCACCTCGCCCTGGCGGGTCTCGCGCGTCATGGCGCTCCGGCGCACGCCGTGGCCGGTGGCTTCGATCGCGCGCTCCAGCGCGTCGGGATCGTCGGTCCGCGCGCACCAGGCGTGCAGCTCGGCCGCCTTCAGCGGAGCGATCGAAGCCGCCGCGACCCCACCCTCCTGGTCGGGGTCGGGCGCGATCGCCTCGAGGTAGGCCTGGCCGCCCAGGCCAAGGAGCGCGTTGTGGGTGCCCAGACCGGCGTGGCGCCCGCCCGCCACGGGCGGCTCGCCCGACAGGCGCTTGAGCTGGCGCGCCAGTTGGTCGAGGTCGGGTCCGGCGTACAGCAGGTGGTCCAGCGCGAGGGTCATGCGCGCATGATGACGTCCTAGCCGGCCGCCGCGCGTCGCGCCGCGAGCAGCAGGTCGTAGCGGCCGCCGATCCGGGTCCGGTAGCCGTGCTGGTGAAGGTAGCGGCGGTGGCCCGCCAGGTCGCGCACGACCAGCGACAGGTCCACCTCGGCGTAGTTGCGGGTGCGGGCGCCCCAGAGCACCTCGCCGTCGCGGAAGCGGCTGGCAGGGAGACCGATCACCACGCCTCCCGCGGGGGTCGCGTGGTCGCGCACCAGGCTCTTCAGCACGGCCGGGCCGTCCAGCTCCGGGCTCTGCAGGATCGCGATCGCCACGATCAGGTCGAAGCGGCCGAGGTCGGTGGGAAGGTCGCCGGCGTCGGCCTGCAGGAAGGCGCCCTCCGGCCACCGTTCCCGCGCGACGGCCAACGCGTCCTCACGCACGTCGATGCCGACCACCTGCCGCGGGTGGACGGGCGGCTCGCTCGCCTCGAGGACCGCGAGCTCGTCGCCGTGATGGCAGCCGACGACCAGCACACGCTCGTTCGTGGCGGCGTCGGGCCGGTCCCCGCGTGCGAAGCGAAGCGCGTCCAGCAGCGGTAGACGGAAGCCGGGCAGCGCCGATTTGCGCACGCGGGCGAAGGCTCTCCCTCGCGCGTACCGGTCAGGGCCACGACCGTGCAGGTCGGCCTCCTCCCCCAGGCGCTCGAGCGTCAGCCGCACGGTCCGGGGTGCGGGGCCGACGTCGGGCCGCGGTGTGCGCAGGCGCGCCGACAGGTCCTCGGCCAAGTCGATCCAGTCACGCATGGCCAGGTGCGGAGGCGTGCCCTCGGCCGCTTCACCACGCCACCGACCGGGGTCGGCATCCGGATCCCGGACCAGCAGGTCCACCCGGCCGTCGCGCGCCAACCGAGCGCGGATGCGATCCAGGTGTCGAGTCCAGGGCGTGCGCGTCAGGTCCAGCGGCGGCGGTCCGGCCTCGTCCGTCACGACGCGAGGCTAGCAGGCGTCGCGCGCATCGCGTCCACGTGGCATCGTGCTGCCATGGCCCTGACCGTGAACGCCGTGCGCGTCCTCGGCGCGCTGCTCGAGAAGGAGCGCACCACGCCCGACGCCTACCCGTTGACCACCCAGGCGCTGGTCGCCGCCTGCAACCAGAAGACCGCTCGCGACCCCGTCCTGCAACTGCACCTGCGCGAGGTCGAGGAGGCCCTGCAGCAGCTGCGCGACCGCGGCCTGGCCCAGACGATCCGCGGCGCCGGCGACCGCGTGCCGAAGCATCGTCAGCGCTTCACGGACGCCGCGCGGCTGGACCCGCGCGAGGCGGCGGTGATGGCGCTTCTGATGCTGCGCGGCGCCCAAACGCCAGGCGAGCTTCGGACCCGCGCCGAGCGCTACCTGGCCTTTCCCGACGTCGCGTCCGTCGAGGCGACGCTGCACGGCCTGAGCGAGCGCTCGCCCGCCCTGGCCCTGAACCGCGGGCGTGGCCCCGGGCAGAGCCAGGACCGCTGGATCCACACGCTGGGGCCCGACGACGAGGAGCGACGCCCGCGGGTGCGCCCTGTCGACACGCGGGACGCCGGCGACGGCGGCGTCCCGTCCGAAGCACCCACCCGCGCGGAGCTGCTGCGCCGGATCGAAGCCCTCGAGGCGCGCGTCGCCGCCCTCGAGGCGAAGGAGGCCTAGTTGCCCTGGAACGTCGGAATCATCGGTGCCGGGACCATCGCGGCCGCCTACCTGCGGGCGATCCGCACGTTCACGGCGTTGGAGGCGGTCGCGATCGCCGACCTCGACCTGGAGCGCGCCCGCGCCCGAGCCCAGGCGTTCGGCGTCCCGCGCGCCTGCAGCGTCGACGAGCTGCTGCGCGACCCGCAGGTCGACGTCGTCCTCAACCTCACCGTGCCGGCCGCCCACGCCGAGGTGTCGGGCGCCGCGCTGGCGGCGGGCAAGCACGTCTACTCCGAGAAGCCGCTGGCGACCCGGCGCGCGGACGGCGAGGCGCTGGTGGCTGCCGCGGCGGAGCGGTCGCTGCGGTTGGGCTGCGCGCCGGACACGGTGCTGGGACCCGGCATGCGGACCGCCCGGGCGGCGCTGGACGGGGGCGCGATCGGCCGTCCGCTGGCGGCGACCGCGATGATGGCCAGCCGCGGGCCGGACGCCTGGCACCCCGATCCCGGCTTCTTCTACCAGCCGGGGGCGGGACCGCTGTTCGACTTCGGCCCGTACTACCTGAGCGCGTTGGTGCAGCTCCTGGGCCCGGTCGCGGCGGTCGCCTCCGACGCGATGGTCGGCCTGCCCGAGCGCGTCGTCGGCAGCGGACCGAAGGCCGGCGCGCGGCTGCGGCCGACCACGCCGACGCACGTCGCCGCGCTGCTGGCGTTCGCCGGTGGCCCGCGCGCGACGCTGCTGACCAGCTTCGACGTCGTCGCGACCGAGCACCCGCGGATCGAGGTCTACGGCACCGAGGGGACCCTGGCCGTGCCCGACCCGAACACCTTCGGGGGGCCGGTGCGCCTACGGCGCCACGACGAGGACGCCTGGCGCGAGCTGCCGCTGCCGGCCGGCGCGGCGGAGGACGCGCGCGGCATCGGCCTGGCCGAGATGGCCGAGGCGCACGCCGCCGGGCGTCCGCACCGCGCCTCCGGTGACCTGGCGCTGCACGTGCTGGACGTGATGGAAACGGTGCTGGACGCCGCCGAGGCGCGGCGCTGGCTGGACCTGACGACGCGCACCGACCGGCCGGCCGCGCTGGGCGACGACGCCCCCGCGCGCCGCGGAGGAGGAACGACGTGACCGAACCGATCCCCACCCCCCTCGTCGGCGTGCAGCTCTACACCCTGCGGGAGCTGTCGGACCGGGCCGAGGACCTGCTGGACCTGGTCGCGGAGGCCGGCGCCGACGCGGTCGAGACGGTCGGCCACCACGGGGTCGAGGCGCCCTTCCTCCGCGACGCGCTGGACCGCCGGGGGCTGCGGGCGGTCTCGAGCCACCTGCAGTTGGCGGCGCTCGAGGCGGACCTGAACGGCGAGGTCGCCTTCGCCCGCACGGTCGGGATCGGCACGCTGGTCGTGCCGTGGCTGCCGCCGGCCGAGCGGCCGACCGACCGCCGCGGTTGGACCGGGCTCGGGGCGCGCCTCGCGCGCTTGGGCGCGCGGGTGCGGGAGGCGGGCCTACGGCTCGCGTACCACAACCACGACTTTGAGCTGGCCGAGGTCGAGGGTCGCGACGGCCTCGCCTGGCTGCTGGACGCCGCCGAACCCGAGGTGCTGGACGTCGAGCTGGACCTCGCCTGGGTCGCGCGAGCGGGCGGCGATCCGGCCGCCGCGCTGCGTCGCTGGGGCGAGCGGACGCGACTCCTTCACGTCAAGGACCTGGCGCCCGCGGACGCCGCCCCCGACGAGGACGGCTGGGCGACGGTCGGGCAGGGCACGCTGCCCTGGCCCGCGCTGCTGCAGATGGCGAGCGAGGTCGGGGTCCAGGCCTGGCTGCTCGAGCACGATCGCCCCTCCGACCCTGCGCGCACGGTGCGCGAGGGCTGCGCCTACCTGCGGGATCGGCGGCAGCGACGGGGTTGACGCGCGCCGGCGGCGGTCACTCGATCCCGCGCGGCTCGACGCCGTACGGCGTGCCGTCGGGGAGCAGGCCGAAGTCCGTGAAGTAGTCGTCCGGGAACGACCCCACGCCGGGCAGGACGTGGTCCTTGTCCTGCCGGTGGTAGTAGGCCATCGCGGCCATGAAGCGGTAGGTCGACACGCGCCAGTCGGAGGCGTACCAGCGCGCGAAGGCGACGCGGGCGGCGGCCGCCTCGTCCGCGCCCAGCAGGATCGCCGCCTCGAACGCCCCCGCGATGTCGCCGTAGTTGGGGTGCGCCCGGAGCGCCGCCCACGGACGCGGGTCGCCGTCCGTCCGCGCCCGCCAGGCGAACCAGGTCGCCATCGCCTGCGCGTCGGCCTCGCAGGCGCACAGCAGGGTGCGCGCTTCGTGTACGCCCAAGTCCATGTCCATCCGGTAGCCGGCCGCGGCCTGGTCGACGTGGCGCAGCTCGTGCACCAGGATCGCGGTCCGCAGGCCGTCGCTCAGGTCGGCGTCGAGGAGGATCACGTTCTGTTCGCACGAGAACACGCCGTCGCATGCGCGCTCGTAGGCGTCCAGGCAGACGCCGACGCCCAGCCGGGCGGCACGCTCCAGAAGGGGAGCGCCGATCGTGGCGTCGCGTCGCACCCACGCCACCGTGCGGACCAGCACGGCCTGGTCCGGGGTGGTCGGGATCGGCGCGGCGTCCAGTACCAGGCAGCAGGCCAGCGCATCCGCGCGGCCGGTCGCCCAGGCCATGGGCAGGTCGGCGAGCCCGCCGTCGGCCCAGGAGCACGGCGCCACCGCGACCGTCACGATCAGCAACCAGGGAAGGAGGGTCCGGGGGCGCATGTCCGACCCCTTTCGCCGGTCGCCCGCACCCTCATCGTAGACCCTCGCCCGCTCGCCTCGTGGCTCAGGTGACGCGCAGCCGACGAAGCGCCGCGGCCGCGCCGCGCCGCAGCAGGCCGACGTCGCTGTCGGCCGTGACGAAGCGGAAGCCGCGCTCCAGCATCCGCGCGGCGTAGCCCGCGTCCTTGCAGAAGATGCCGGCCGGGACGCCGTGGCGGCGCGCGGCCGCCAGGACCCGCTCCAGTGCCTCCGGGACCGGGCCGTCCGTGAAGTCCGCGCCCGGCGGGCCGCCCAGCGCCTGCGAGAGGTCGGCCGGTCCGACGAACGCCAGGTCCAGGCCCGGCACCGCCAGGACCTCGTCGATCCGCTCCAGCGCCGCGAGGGTCTCGATCATCGCCGCCAGCACGATCTGCTCGTCGGCGCGCGCGGCGTAGTCGGGACCCCCGTAGAAGGCGGCCCGCGTCGGCCCGTAGCTGCGCGCACCCACCGGTGGGTAGCGGACCGCGCGCAGCGCTGCACGCACGTCGTCCGGCCCCTCGATCATCGGCACGATCACGCCGTACGCGCCCAGGTCCAGCGCCTTCATCAGCCGGGCCGGATCGTTCCAGGCGACCCGCACCAGCGGCGTGACGTCGGTCGTGGACAGGGCCTGGAGCACCGAGACCAGCTCGGTGTCGGACACGGCGCCGTGCTGCAGGTCGACGGTGACGGCGTCGTAGCCGGCGTGGGCCATCGCCTCGGCCAGCAGGGGGTGGCCGACCGTCAACCAGCCGGACACCACGGGCCTCGAGGCGCGGAGGGCGCTCGCCACTCGGTTCTCGCGCATGCCGCAGCCTAGCCCGGAGCGCGACGGTAGCCTTGGGGGACGACGCCACGGGCATACGGAAGGAGTCCCGATGTCGAGGGCCATGTTCGACCACCTGCGGAGCGAGCTGGGCGAGCTGCGCGCCGCCGGCCTCTACAAGGACGAGCGCGTGCTGGTCTCCCAGCAGCAGGCAGAGATCACCGTCGAGGGGGGCGCCCAGGTCCTCAACCTGTGCGCCAACAACTACCTCGGCCTCGCCAACCATC
>CAZJGU010000111.1:0-7527 GCA_964545455.1 uncultured bacterium
TGGGGTTGGCGATCGTCTCGACCCAGAGGCCCAGGGTCGTGTTGTCGATTGCGTTCCGGACGACATCCGGCGTCGGCGTCACGTAGCGCACGTGCACGCCCAACGGCTCCAGGATCTTGGAGGCGACCGAGGCCGTACCGCCGAACACCTGGTCGGCGATCAGCCAGGTGCCGCCCGACTTGGCGAGGGCCAGCATGACGCTGGTCGTGGTCGCCTGGCCGCTGGAGAGGGCGACGCCGGCCCCGGCTCCTCGGCCCTCGAGGCTGGCCACACGATCGGCCAGGACCTGGGTGGTCGGGTTGTCGATCCGAGCGTAGCGGTTGCCGGGCGTCGTGCCAGCGAAGACGGCCTCGGCGTGATCGGCGGAGTCGAAGGTGTAGGAGGAGGTCGGGTGGATAGCAATGGGAACGGCATGCGCCTGCGCGACCCTTGGCGGCTGCATTCTCTGCTCTTGGCTGACTTGCCTTGCTCCCGACACCTTGGCAAACTGAGTCGAAATCGGTTGGTGCTTCCGTCGACCGCCACGCATGCGTGAGCCTATCGCGATGGCGCGAACCGGGACAGCCTCGCGCATTGGCTTTCGTGTCATGGCTCCTTCGGAGCTGCATGTGTCGGTCTTCGGTTCGTACCGCATTACGGCCGCTGCATCAGGTCGGCTTTGACGCCTCGACATGCGCGGTCGAGAGACCAAAGCACGGACTTCTCGCGCATTGCACTCGTTCACATAGGGCACGTGCAGAGGCACAGCGAGGGGCCTCGACAGACGTCAAGCCAGCCTACGTGCGTGCATCGATGCGGGCCTTGTCGACCGAGCCGCGCATCGTGTCCATCGGAACTCCAGTCAACTCCTGGAGGCGGAGGTACGCGTCCGACCTTAACTCCTACCGCGGCCCCTCCCGCCTCTCAGTGAACATGGGGACTACCCGGTCGCTCGCCTCCTGGTCGCACTTGAATCGCATGCCCCTTTCTCTCCTGCCATTTGAGTGGTTGGCATTTCGCCAAACCCAAAGCGGTTCACTGTCAGGCCTTCGGCGTTGAGACTCCTTCGATCTTGGGACCCTACCCAACCGGTCAGGTGTACGCGGGACGATAGTCTCTTCCGCCCCCAGGCCGGCCACCAAGAGACCTACAAGCGATCCACAGCCAAGCAAATAAGCCCCACCAAATGGCGGGGCTTAGCAGGAAGGCGTGCCGCGGAGCGCGCCCTCTCAAAGCATCGTCAGGGGATCAAGGAATACCATCGAAGTCGTCGATACCGCTAGAGCTCACTGTGAAGGTACGGCTTCCACTCGTGTGATGGACGTCCCAGCCATCCCCGCCGTAGTCGCCGTCACCATCGCCAACAGTGCCGGAACCGTCATCGGTCACCACGATCGCCGCGTCGTCCGTGCAGACGGAAACCACGTCGGCGTCAATGTCGCCGAGTGCGGCACCATAGGCGTTGGTGTCGATAATCTCGATCTCCTGCGCCGTGGCAATGGCCCGAGCACACGACTGAGCAGCAGTGTCGAACGCGCGGGTGCGGGCTGCAAGCAGGTTCGGAATCAGAACCGCCGCGAGGATGCCGATGATCGCGATCACGATCAGCAGCTCGATGAGGGTGAAGCCCTGGGTGGTCCGGTTGCGCATGATGCGCTCCTTTCGTTTCGGGCGGGCGAACGATGGGATGAATGAAGGTCGACCGCCCTGGTCCGAAGTTCGATCGCGGAGGTGTGCCCCGCGGTCTTGGTTCAAGGTAGCGCCGTGCCTCTTACGCGACTCTTACGCGGTTCTCATGACCTTCGCGGTCCGAGGTCCGTCGCTCGCTGAACCAGAAGGAGCATACGGCGCCGCCGCTCACGGAACGTGCACAATTCGACATCCCGGCCGTCCCCGTCCGGGGTCCAGTCAGAGCCTCGCACGGTCGATCACCTGTGCTACCCTTCCCACCGTCCCGCCGGCCCAACGCGGTGGCGACCCCCGAACCTGGTCAGGGCGGAAGCAGCAGCCATAAGGGGTGATCGTCAGGTGCCGTTGGCCACCGGCGGGGCCCTTGCGTCGTACCGGCGAAGGAACGGTGGCGCGCGACGGGCCTAGCGCCCGCCGATCCGCGCCCGGATCTCCCCCACCAACCCGTCCGCGGCGGCCTCGACCAGGTCCAGCACCCGCGCGAAGCCGTCGCCGTCCCCGTAGTAGGGGTCCGGAACGTCCTCGACGTCCACGCCCTCCGCGAACGCCAGGAACCGCTGCGCCCGCCCGGGCGCCAGCCGCTCCAGGTCGCGCAGGTTGGCGCCGTCCATCGCCAGCACGTAGTCGAAGCGCTCCAGGTCCTCGCGCGTCACCTGCCGCGCGCGCAGCGCCGCCAGGTCGATCCCGCGGGCCTCCGCCGCCTCGATCGCCCGCGGGTCGGGCGGGTGCCCGACGTGCCACGAGCCCGTCCCGGCGGAATCGACGTGGACGCGGCCCTCCAGGCCTGCCTGCGCCAGCCGCGCCCGCAGCACCCCCTCCGCCGTGGGGCTGCGGCAGATGTTCCCCAGGCACACGAACAGCACCGACAGCTCGGGGGACGCGTTCACGCCTTCAGCCCCGGCTTGGCGCGGTACACGCGCGTCACGTCCGCGATGCGTCCCATGGTGTCCTTGATGAACTCGATCTCGTTCTGGTCGCGCACGTCGACGCGGAAGTGGATGCGGGCCTGCGTCGCCGACTGCACGTCCGCCGACACGCGCGAGGCGGACTTGTTCATCCCCTGGAGCACGTCCAGCACGTCCTTGAGCAACCCTGGACGATCGACGCCGGTGACCTCGAAGTCGACCGGGAACACCTCGCCCGACGGCAGGTCCCAGGTGACGTTCACGAAGCGTTCCGGCTCGCTCTGCATCAGGTGGCGCACGTTGGGGCAGTCCACGCGGTGGACGGATACGCCGCGGCCGCGGGTGATGTAGCCCACGACGTCGTCCCCCCGCACCGGGCCGCAGCACTGCGCCAGGTTGGCGGGGCTGTCCAAACCGTCGACGAAGACGCCGCTGACGCTCTTGCGCTCCGGCACGTGCGTCGGCTTGTCAGGCGTGCGGTCGATCGACTCCGGCACCAGCACCTCGACCACCTGCTTGGGGTGCAGGCGCTTGGACGCCAGCGCCAGGTACAGGTCGTCGATCGAGTCGCTGGAGAGCAGGTCGCGCGCCGCCCGCTCCAGCTTGGCGCGGGTCGTGTTGGCCGCGATCGCCAGCTGGCGGCGACGCAGGGCCCGCTCCAGCGTCCGCTTGCCCTGCTCCAGCTTCTCCTCGCGCTCCTGCGCGCGGAACCAGTGGCGGATCTTCTGCTTCGCGGACCGCGTGACCGCCAGGTTCAGCCAGTCCTGCGACGGGCCGTAGTGGCTGGACCGGTTGGTCAGCACCTCGACCCGGTCGCCGGTGTTCAACTCGTGGCCGAGGGGCACGATCTCCCCGTTGACGCGCGCGCCGATGCAGCGGTGACCCACCTCGGTGTGCACCTGGTAGGCGAAGTCGATCGGCGTCGACCCGCGCGGCAGGTTCAGCACGTCGCCCGCCGGCGTGAACACCAGCACGCGCTCCCCCAGCAGGTCGTGCTTGACCGCGTCGACGAAGGCGCCGGCGCTGTCCGCGTCCTCGTCCGCCTCCAGCAGCTGCTGCATCCAAGCTAGGCGGCGTTGGACCTCGTCGGTGTCCTCGATCCCCTGCTTGTAGGCCCAGTGGGCGGCGACGCCGTACTCGGCGATCTCGTGCATGGCGCGGGTGCGGATCTGGACCTCGATCGGTTGGCCGCGCGTGCCGATCACGGTCGTGTGCAGGCTCTGGTAGCCGTTGGGCTTGGGCACCGCGACGTAGTCCTTGAAGCGGCCCGGGATGGGCGTCCACAGGCTGTGCACGATCCCCAGCGCGCGGTAGCAGACCGCCTTCTCGGCCTCCTCCCCCACCAGCTCCGTGTGCGACGCCTGCGAATCGACGATCACCCGGATCGCCATCAGGTCGAAGATCTGGTCCAGGCTCTTGTTGTCGCGCTGCATCTTGCGGTGGATCGAGTAGAGGTGCTTGCTGCGCCCCGACAGCTCGAACGCCAGGCCCTCGGCGTCCAAGCGCGTCGTCAGGCCGCGGATGGCGGCCTGGACGTACTGCTCCCGCTCGGCATGGCGCATGCGCACCTGCCGCTGCAGCTGCCGGTAGCGTTCCGGTTCGAGGTACTGGAAGGACAGGTCCTCCAGCTCGTTCTTGATGTGACTGATGCCCAATCGATGGGCCAGGGGGGCGAAGATTTCCAGGGTCTCCTTTGCGATGCGCTGCTGCTTGTGCGGCGGCATCACCGCCAGCGTGCGCATGTTGTGCAATCGGTCGGCCAGCTTGACCAGGATGATCCGCACGTCGCTGACCATCGAGAGCAGCATCTGGCGCAGGTTCTCCGACTGTTCGTCGGCGTAGACCCGCACGGCCAGCTTGCTGATCTTGGTCTCGCCCTCGACGATGCGGCGTACGACCGGACCGAAGCGTTCCTCGACCTGCTCGAACGTCACGGGCGTGTCCTCGACCGTGTCGTGCAGCAGGCCGGCGCAGAGCGCGTCGGCGTCCAGGTGCATCTCCGCCAGGAGGGCGGTGACGGCGACCGGGTGGGTGATGTAGGGCTCGCCGGAGCGGCGCATCATGCCGTCGTGCGCGCTTTCGGCCAGCTGGTACGCGTCCTCGACCCGTCGCACCTGCTCCGGCCCGAGGTAGTCGAGCTGGGAGGTGAGGCTGTCGGGGAGCCCGTGCATCAGAGCGTAGACGATACCACCGAGGCCCGCGCCGGCGGGGTGGGAGCGCGACGGGAGGCGTCGCAGGCGCTTGGGCCCCTCCGGGGTCCACGAACGACGTCGGGCGAGCCGAAGCTCGCCCGACGTGCCCAGCTCATGCGCTGCGTCGCGTCAGTCGCTGGTGAGGAACAGCCAGACGTCCTCGCCGACGATCGCGTCGCCGTCCAGATCCAGCAGGTCCACGGTCAGGAAGACCCAGTGCCAGGTGCCCGGCTGCAGCGGCGCGTCGGGGGTGAACACCAGCTCCATCGTCGCTTCGTCGTAGCTGACCGTTCCGTCGATGGCGTCGCCCCAACCGAACCAGATCTCGAACAGGCCGCCCAGCAAGCCCTCGAAGACGCGGACCGTGTCGCCGTCCAGGCTGGCCGGATCGATCGGAGCGTCGAAGCGGATCCGCACGTCGCCGTCGGGATCGGCGGTCGTCCACGGGCCGGGGTTGGCCCCCACGACGCTCGGCACCTCGATCTCGGTGTCCTCGGCATCGGGGATGCCGTCCTCGTCGATCTCGGTGTCCGGGTTGGTGGGATCGGGATCGACGGCGTCGACCAGGCCGTCGCCGTCGCTGTCGATCGGTCCTTCGCCGCCGTCGGCCGGTTCGTCGCCCGGGTCGGACGCAGCGCCGGGGTCCGCGACGGTGACGAACGACCAGCCGCTCGCGTCGCTCTGGCCGGCGACGTCGATCGGGGCCAGGCCGCTGGAAAGCTCGACCTGGTAGGTCGTGGCGGCGCTCAGCACGCCGTCGGGATCGAAAACCAGGGTGCGCGCATCGGCGTCGTAGGAGAGCGTGCCGGCGACCACGCCGTCCGCCGCGCGGAGGACCAGCTCGACGTCGGCGATCGCGTCGCCGTCGGCGGGATCGGCGAAGGTGACCGCCACCGTCGCGTCCAGCGCGACGTCGGCGGTGCCCGCCGCGGGCTCGACCGCGACGACGCTGAGCGCCTGCTGCGGCGCGGGCGCCTGCGAGCAGGCGGCCAGCAGGACGAACGGTGCGAGGAGAAGGAGGATCCGTCGGGTGATCATGGTGTGCCTCCGGTTCTCGGCCGGTTGCGCTACTGGCTCCCCCCGTGCCCAAGCGCCCAGGTACAGGACGGGGATCATCGCCTCCGAAGACACGCCTCGCGGTTGGCGCCGCGGGGACTTGGCACCAAGGTGCAGCGAACCGGGTGACGGACTTCTTACGCGCCCGCAGGTAGGCGCTCCCCGCGGGTGGTGGACGTCCCGACCTCAGCGCGCGCGCAGGCGGATCAACAGCAGCACCCCGATCGCGCCCAACGCGACGTTGCCGATCCACGGTCCGACCGCGATCGGCAGGGTGCCCGACTGCGAGGCGAACTGCCCGACGGTGACCAGCAGGTACCACACCAGCGTCACCACCAGCGACAGTCCGAACGCCACGCCCCGGCCCCGTGCCCAGCCCAGCGACAGGGGCAACGCGACCAGCAGCAGGACCAGGTTCGCGAACGGTTCGGCCACGCGACGCTGGAACAGCACGCCCGCGGTCCGGCGGACGGTGTCGCTGGCCTCCGCGTCGCGCCAGGCGGCGTGCAGCTGCGTCAGCGAGCGTGCGTCCTCGAAACCGCCGCGCGAGAAGCGCGAGACCAGCTCCTCCTCGTCCACCCCCAGCGACAGCCGCAGGCGCGCCTCCGGATCGGACGCCCGGTTGTCCAGCCGCACCAGGTCGCGCAGGCGGTCGACCGGCGCCGGGGCCGGCCGGTCCAGCGCGGCCAGGTCGAGGATTTGCGTGCGGTAGCCGGTCAGCACCAGCTCGGTCCCGTCGAACACGGCCTGCTCGGCGCGCACGAGGGTCAGGCGCTCGTCCTCCCAGCGCTCGATCCGAACACCTTCGATCACGCTGCCGCGGCCCACGGTGCGGTCGAAGTGCAGCGTGAACTCCCCCACCGGCAGCGCCTGCCCCGCCAGGCGGAACAGGCCGGTCCCGCCGGCCGTCAGCCTCCAGTACTCGGTCGCGATCCAGGCGTGCGTCCGGGGCGTCACCCACTGGTAGACCGCCAGCGTCCCACCCGTGACCAGGGCGCCCAGCAGCAGCATCGGCGCGACCACCCGCCCCAGCGCCACGCCCCCGGCGCGCAGCGCCAGCAGCTCCTTGTCCCCCTCCATCCGGCCGATGGTGAGCAGCACCGCCAGCACCATCGCGATCGGCGCCGTCTGGGCCAGGGCGGTCGGGAGCTGGGCCGCCAGCCAGCGCAGCAGCTCCGGGATGCTGGCGCCCGTCAGCCAGGTCAGGCGCGGCAGCGTCGCGCTGGTCACGGCCAGCACCGAGTACAGCAGCGCCCCGAAGACCAGGGCGGGGATCGCCTCGGCCAGCAGCGCACGGTCGATCCGTCTCACGGGGCCCCACCATACGCCGGGGGCAGGGGCGGAAGCTCGTCGGCCGGCAGGTCGCCCAGGAGCAGCGGCGGCAGCGCCAGGCCGACGTCGATCGAGACGCCGCCCTGGGCCTCGGCCAGGTAGCCCAGCCGCAGGGTGCCGCAGCAGTCGCGCAGGATCACCGTCGCGCCGTGCTCCAGGACGGCGGGCCGCTCGGCCGTCCCGGCCAGCCACGGCGCCAGCTCCAGCTCCAGGCGCGGTACCAGCGTGATCGCGACCGGGTCCGCCTGCAACCGCAGCGGCCAGGAGCCCCCCGTCCGCAGCGAGATCCAGGCGCCCGCCTGCAGGTCGCGGACCGCCTCCAGCGACAGCGAGGCGTCGGCCTGCGGATCGAAGGCCGCGCCCAGCGTCAGCGA
>CAZJGU010000112.1:0-7222 GCA_964545455.1 uncultured bacterium
GGATGGTGCGGCCCACCTCGGTCGACCCGGTGAAGGCGACCTTGTCCACGTCGTCGTGGCCGACGATCGCCGCGCCGGTGGCGCCGTCGCCGGTGACGACGTTCAGAACGCCGGGCGGCAGGCCCGCCTCGGCCGAGATCTGGGCGAACAGCAGCGCCGTCAGCGGCGTGTGCTCGGCTGGCTTGAGGACCACCGTGTTCCCCGCCGCCAGCGCCGGCGCGACCTTCCAGGCCAGCATCAGCAGCGGGAAGTTCCAGGGGATCACCTGACCGGCGACGCCCAGCGGCTCGTGATCCGGGAACGCCTCGTCCCGCAGCTGGGCCCAGCCGGCGTGGTGGTAGAGGTGCCGCGCCACCAGGGGCACGTCGATGTCGCGGCTCTCCCGGATCGGCTTGCCGTTGTCCAGCGTCTCCAGCACCGCCAGCAGCCGGGCGTGCTTCTGCACGTGCCGCGCCAGGGCGTAGAGGTGGCGGGCGCGCTGGTGCGGGTCCAGGGCGCTCCAGCCCGGGAAGGCCGCGCGGGCGGCGGCGACGGCGCGGTCCACGTCGGCGTCGGACCCCTGCGTGACGTGCGCCAGGAGCGTGTCCTTGGCCGGGTCGCGGGTCTCGAAGGTCGCGTCGCCCGGGACCTCCAGGCGCCCGTCGATCCAGTGGCCGAAGACGCGGTCGTGGGCGTCCAGCCAGGCGTACGCGTCGGTGGCGCTCTCGGGCGCGGGGCCGTACTCCATGGTCTCGAAGATCTCCTTCACGCTGGGCATCGGCTCAGGCCTCCTCGGTCCCGGCGTCGGCGCCGGCCAACGGTCGGGCCCGCTCCCGGGCGGCCCGCCACTCCTCCGCCAGCAGGCCGTAGACGACGTGGTCGAACGGACGACCGTGCAGCAGGCCCACCCGCCGCAGCGTGCCCTCCTCGCGGAAGCCCAGCCGCTCCGGGATGGCGCGGCTGCGCAGGTTGTCGGGGTGGCAGCGGATCTCGATCCGCTCGAACCGTTCGTCCTCGATCAGGTGCCGGATCAGGCCGGCGACGGCGCGGGTCATGAACCCGCGCCCCTGCGCGGCCTGCGCCAGCCAGTAGCCGATCTCGCCCGATCCCACCTCGCGGTCGACGTGGTGCACGCCCAGGCCGCCGATCAGGCGACCGTCGGCGCGCAGGCCGCCCTCGAAGCCGTCGCGCCGCGCGAAGCGCTGCAGCGACTCGTCGATGAAGGCGTGCAGGTCCTCGGGGGCGCGCGTCCGCTGGGGCCAGGGGAACCAACGGTCCAGCTGGGCGCGGTTGCGGTCGACGAGGGCGAACAGCTCGCCCGCGTGGCGGCGCTCGTAGAGCTGAAGCGTGAGGCCGTCGCCCAGGTCGAGGGCGAACATCAGGCGAGCGGCTGCCGGTGCGCGGCGGCGTAGCGTCCGGTGACGTGGTGCTCCAGCTGGCGCTCGATGTCGCCCAGCAGGCCGGACGCACCGAAGCGGAACAGGCTCGGATCCAGCCAGGGCTCCCCCAGCTCGTCCTTGATCAACGCCAGCCAGGCCAGCGCCTGCTTGGCCGTCCGGATCCCGCCGGCGGGCTTGAAGCCCACCCGCACGCCGGTCCGCTCGTGGTAGTGCCGGACGGTGCGGGCCATCGTCAGGCCCACCTCCAGCGTGGCGTTGACCGGCTCCTTGCCGGTGCTGGTCTTGACGAAGTCGGCGCCGGCCATCATCGCGACGATCGAGGCCTGGTGCACCCGCGCGAGGGTGCCCAGCTCGCCGGTCGCGAGGATCACCTTGAGGTGCGCCTCGCCGACCGCTTCGCGGAAGGCGACCACCTCGTCGTACAGCGCCCGCCAGTCGCCGCGCAGGGCGTGCTCCCGGGTGATGACGACGTCGATCTCGGCCGCGCCGGCCTGGACCGCCCAGCGCACCTCGGCCAGGCGCAGCTCCATCGGCATCAGCCCCGACGGGAAGCCGCTGGCGACCGACGCGACCGGCACGCCGCTGCCGTCCAGCGCGCGGACGGCGTGCGGCACCATCGTCGGGTAGACGCACACCGCCGCGGTGGTCAGCCCGGCGTCGGCCATCCCCAGCGCCTCCAGCAGGTCGTCGCGCACCGGACGACGCGCCTTGGCGCACAAGCGCCGGACGCGGCCGGCGGTGTCGTCGCCCGCGAGCGTGGTCAGGTCGATCAGCGTCACCGCCTTGAGCAGCCAGGCGGCCTGCCAGGCCTTCTTGACGCTCCGTCGCGCGGGCAGGGTCGCGACGCGACGCTGCGAGGCCGATCGGTTGACGCGGGCGTCCTCCCACCAGGCGGGGTCGAACGGTACGCCCTCGTTGCGTGCGGCCGCGGGTGACTGCGCGTCGCGCGGCGTCGGCACGGGTGTCTCGGTCATGGAACCGCCTCCAGGTCCAGCGATGCCGGCAGCATACCGAGCCCCCGGCTAGACTGGCGCGAGCGATGCGGACCCCCGGCCACGACGCCCTCACCGGCACCTACCGACGCGACGACCTGGCGCCGACCCTCGACCGGCTGCTCCACGAGAGCGCCACGGCCGGCGCGCCGCTGTCGCTGGCGATCGTCGACCTCGACCACTTCAAGACCCTCAACGACGGCTTCGGCCACGCCGCCGGCGACCGCGTACTGCAGCAGGTCGCGCGGCGGCTGATGGGAGCGCTGCGCGACCACGACCTGGTCTTCCGCTACGGCGGGGACGAGTTCATCGTGCTGCTGCCGGCGACCCCGTTGGGGGACGCCGTCACCGTGCTCGGCCGTGTCCGTCGGCTCGTGCGGCAGCGCCCGGTCGACGTGGGGGTCGAGGTGCGCATCCACCTCAGCATCGGCGTCGCCTCCACCGCGGACGTGCCGGGCGAGGGCGTGCCCGACGGCCTGTTCGAGCGCGCCGATGCCCGTCTGCTGCGCGCCAAGCGCCGTGGCCGCGACCGCCTGGTCGCCGACGACGGCGAGGAGGCCGCCGGCCCGCTGCCCGAGGTCCGCCTGCTCGGGCGGGAGCGGGCGCTGGCCGAGGTCGACGCCTGGCTGGGCGACCCGGCGGCCGGTCCGGGGGCGCTGCGACTGGAGGGCCCGCCGGGCGCAGGCTTCACGCGGCTGCTGCGCGAGGCCGCCGCCCGCGCGCGCCTGCGCGGCCGCGCGGTGCGCCGAGTGACGGGCACGCCCGCCCTGGAGGGCCTTCACCTGGGTGCGCTCGCTGCCGCCTTCGAGGACGACCCGGGCGAGCCGGACGAGGACGAGCTGCGTCGGCGCCTGCGCCGCGAGGCGGACGAGACCGGCCTGGTCCTGCTGGTCGAGCACGGGGAGCACCTCGACGCCGACAGTCGCGCACTGGTGCAGGAGCTGGCCGGCCGCGCCGGCTGCTGGGCGATCGAGGCGTGTCCGGACGGCACCCGCCCGATCCTGAGCGAGCTGCGTTCCGCCCGGCTCGAGCCGCTTGCGCCGCGCGAGGTCGAGGCGTGGCTGCGCGCCGTGCTCGGGGGCCGGCCCTCCCCCGGCCTGCTCGAGGCCGCACAGGTCGTCGGCGAGGGCCGTCCCGGCCCGACCGCCCACTGGCTGCGCCGGCTCCGCGACGCCGGCGGGCTCCGGGCCGGACCGGACGGCTGGCGCGTCGATCCACGCAGCGTTGCTGCGACGGAGGACGAGGCGCCGCCCCCGGTGCGGGTCCCGCGCTGGGAGGGGCCGCTGGTCGGTCGCCGCCGGCTACTGGCGCGCTGGCGCACGGAGCTGGCCGAGGAGCGCCTGCTGGTGCTGGTGGGACCGGGCGGGATCGGCAAGACGCGCCTGGCCGCCCAGTTGGCGCACGAACTGGCGGAGGGCGCGCCGGGCGGGACCGACTGGATCGACCTGAGGACGATGCAGCCGGGCGACGACCTGGTCGCCACGATCGCGCGGCGGCTGGACCTGGGCGCGCTGGACGGCGTCGCCGAGCTGGCGCGGCGGTTGGGCGACGCACCGCGGCGCCTGGTCCTGGACGACGCCGATCGCATCGGTGACGACGCCGGACCGGTCGGGGCGCTGCTGGCCGCCGCTCCCCAGCTGCGCCTGCTGGCCACCTCGCGCCGGCCGCTGCGGCTGGAGGGCGAGCGGACGCTGCCGGTCGACGGCCTGGACGAGGCGGGCCAGGCGGCCGCCCTGCTGCGCCAGCGGATCCGCCTCACCACCGGGCGCGACGCCCCGGTCGACCCGCGCGACGAGGAGGCGCTGCTGACCCACCTGGGCGGCAGCCCGCTGGCGATCGAGCTGGCGGCGGCCTGGACCCAGATCCTGCCGGTCGCGCAGCTCGCCCGCGCGCTGCGGGAACGGCCCGGCCTGCTGGCCGAGGCGCCGGGCCTGCAGGCACGCGCCGGAGCGACGATCGACCTCACGCGCGAGCTGATGTCCCCCCGCGAACGCGAGATGGTCGGCACCCTCGCCCTGCTCGAGGACGGCTTCGAGGCCGAACAGGCCGAGCGCGCCGTCGGCGCCTCGCCGTTCTTCCTGCTGGCGCTGCTCGACCGCGCGCTGCTGCGCCGGCAGGGCTCGCGCTACCGCATGCACGCGCTGGTCGCCGAGGGCTTCGTGCGCGGCCTGGAGCGACCGGACGAGGCACGCCGCGCGCTGGCCGACGCGTACGCCGACCTGGCCGCGCGCATCGACGGCTGGGACGGACCGGAGCGCAGCACGGCCGGCTACCGTCGCGTCGACGCCGAGCTGGCGAACCTGCGCCTGGCGTGGACGACGCTGCTGGACCCGCCCCGGACGGAGGCGCTGGGGCCGCTGGCCCGGCTGCTGCGCGGCTACCACGACCTGCGCGGCCGCGCCCGCGAGGGCCTGCAGCTCTACCGCCAGGCGGACGCCGCGCTGGACGAACGCCACGACCCCGAGCTGCGCGCCTTCGTGCGCGAGTCGGTGGCGCTGTTTCTGAGCCAGAGCGGGCGTCACCGCGAGGCCGCGACGGCCGCCCAGGACGCGCTGGAACTGGCCGGCGAGGACGCGCCCGCCAGCGCCGCGCAGGCGTTCAACACGCTGGGCATCGCGCGCGCCCACCTCGGCGACGTCGACGGCGCGCGGGCCGCCTTCGAGACGTCCGCGCAGCTGCGGCGCGAGCTGGGCGACGCGGTGGGCGAAGCGCAAGCGTTCGGCAACGTGGCGCTGCTGCTGGAGCAGAGCGGGCGGACGGACGAGGCTCGCGTCGCCCTGCGCTCGTCGGTCGAGGCGTACCGCGCCGTCGAGCACGCTTCGGGGTTGGCCCTGGCGCTGGGCCGGCTGGCGCTGCTGGAACGGCAGGCCGGGGTGGACGCGGGCGACGCCGCGCGCCTGGAGGCGGCCCGCACGCTGGCCGAGGAGGCGCTCCGCGTGGCCGATGGGATCGGCTTCGAGATGGCCGCCGAGGCGGCCGACGCCGAGCTGGCCGAGGCCCTGCTGGCCGCCGGTCGCCCGGAGCGGGCCTGGCCGCACGCCCAGCGTGCCCTGGAGCGTGCCCTGCGGCTCGAGGCCCGACCACGCATCCAGGCGGCGCGGCTGCGGCGCGGCCGGGTGGCGTTGGCCTCCGGCCGGCCGAACGTCGCTCGCGAGGAGCTCGAGCGGCTCGAGGTGGACGAGGGCACGGCCGACGCTCCGGACCGGTCGGGTCGGCTGCTGCTGGCGGCCGAGGCGGCACGGGTCGGCGGCGACCTGGTGCACGCCGGGCGCCTGCTCGGGGCGGTCCGCGACGTGGTCGACGGCGACCTGGCGCGCTGGTGGCGCGCCGCCCACGCCGCTTGGCGCGCGGCCGCCGGTACGTCCCACGAGGCCGCCGCGGCGCTGGAGGAGGGGGCGCGGATCGGCCCGGAGGCGGTCCGGCCGGCCGCCGTGGATCGCCGCGGCTCGGGCGCATGAACGGCCCGTGCTAGCCTGCCGCGCATGACGTCGTCCGGCGACCTGCGCGTGCTGGCCGGCGGTCGCTTCCCGACCGTCGCCGACGGCGAGGCTCCGGTCGACGCGATCGTGCTGGCCGACGGGCGCATCGCCGCGCTGGGCCGCTGGAGCGAGCTGCGCGCGACGCTGCCGCCGGGGGTGCCGACCCTCGACCTGGGCGGATCGACGGTGCTGCCGGGGTTGGGCGACGCGCACGTCCACCTGACCGCCACCGGCTTCCTGGAGAGCGCGATCGACGCGACCGGCGCATCCGACCTTCCGGCGCTGCTAGCGCGCGTGCGTAGGGCGACCGCCGACACGCCCCAGGGCGAGCTGGTGCTGGGCCTGCGCGTCGACCCGGACGCGTTGGCCGAGGGCCGTCCCCCCAGCCGCGCCGAGCTGGACGCCGTCGCGCCGCACCACCCCGTCTACCTGCGCCACGTCACCGGCCACGCCTCCTACGCCAACGGCGCGGCGCTGCGCCGGCTGGAGGCGTTCCCCGGCATGACCGGCGTCGAGGTCGACGACGAGGGCACGCCCACCGGGCACCTGACCGGCCCCGCCACCCAGGCGGCGACGCACGGCGCCTACGCCGCCTTCTCGCGCCAGGTCGGCTACGAGAGCGCCTTCCACGCCGCCGCCGCCCGGGCGGCGCGCAACGGCTGCACCACGGTGCACGCGCTGGACGACCTGGACGCGGTCCGGACGCTGCTGGCGGTCGAGGACGACCTGCCGGTCCGGACGGTGGCGTACCCGCAGACGTTCGACCTGGACTCGGTCCGGGCGTTGGGGCTGCGGCGCATCGGCGGCTGCCACGCCTGCGCGCTGGACGGCGACGTGGACGTGCGCACGGCCGCGCTGCTGGAGGGCTACGCCGACGATGCGGCCGAGTTCGGCTCGCTCTACCACAACGACGCGTCGCTCTCCGGTTTCGTGCTGGCGGCGCACCACGCCGGCCTGCAGATCGCCTTCCACGCCGTCGGCGACCGCGCGGTCGACCAGGCGCTCCGGATGTACGAGGCCGCGCAGGCGTCGATCTCCAGGCCGGACGCGCGGCACCGGATCGAGCACGCCCAGCTGATGGCGGCCGACCACCCCGCGCGGGTCCGCGCCGTCGGCGCCGTGGTGTCGCTGCAGCCGGCGTTCAACCACGTCTGGCCTCACGAGACGTACGTCGGCTCGCTGGGGCCGGACCGCGCGCAGCGGGTCGATCCGCTGCGCTCGCTGCGGGCGGGGGGCGTCGCGCTGGCGGGCGGCAGCGACTCGACCGTGACGGCGCTGGCCCCGCTGCTGGGGGTCCACGCCGCGGTGAACCACAGTCGCGAGGAGGAACGCCTGTCGGTGGCCGAGGCGCTCTCGCTCTTCACCCACGGGG
>CAZJGU010000113.1:0-7194 GCA_964545455.1 uncultured bacterium
GGAAGCCGCGCGTAAGCTCACTGGCAAGCACCAGGCGGACTATGGCGCGGCTGTTCAAAGCCTGGGCGGAAGGGGAAGTATCTGATCGAGATTACCGCTCCGGCATGTGGGGCCTGACGCAGATTGTCGGAGCCTACCGCGTAGAGAAAGAGCTCGAAATCGAGGTCCGGCTCCGGGAGATCGAAGACCGGATGAAGGGGGCAACATGAGGAAACAAAGGATTGACACCATATACCGATCGATAACGGCGGCGGCGCCGGACCTTCGGTGCATTGTCTACACGCCGGATGGTGCGGGCGGTGGCTTTATCCACCCGGACGGTCGGCATGTTGACGCGGCGGAGCTCGAAGCACTGACGACCGGGCCGAATGTGATAGCGGTCGTATTACATGGTGAATCAGCGCGTGAGGCTGTTGATAGCAGAGCATAAACTACTGTAGCACCGATCTTTACATGCTACGTGGTCGGTAGCACAGTCTTAGGAGGCAAGATATAATGAACATTGACGAACTGAACACATGGATAAGTACAGACGATGGCCGTAAATGGCTCGACGAGCAAAAACGCGGCCTTATCGAAAAGCGTGATGAACTGTTGCAGAAGGTGAAAGAACTCAACGAGGATCACCGGAAAGCAACGGACCAGGTTAACGACCTGACGAACACGCTCACGCAGGAGCGGGAATCATACCGGAAAGAGATCATTGACCGGGAAGTTTCCAGCTTTGTGGACCGGCACGTTGTGCCTGGTCTCCGGGAGGGCGCCAGGGCGCTTTTCTCATCGATCGACATTGACGTAAAGGCTGACGGCCAACAACGCATACCGATTGTCGGCAAAGAATCACTTCAAGGACTGCCCATCGAAGGCGATATTCCCGAGAGTATGTCGTTACGCGACTACTTGGATGCTTGGAGCAAAACAGAGGACGCAAAAAGCTACCTCAAAGCGCCGGACAATTCCGGCGGCGGCGCTCGCGGCTCCTGGGATGCGCCGAGCGAGCCCACGGAAGACGCCTTCACTAAAGCAGTGCTGGAAAAACTTTAAGGAACTATTGATATGGCAATTACGAATGCTTTACCAACTATCATTAGCAAGGCAATACTTGCGGCCTTGCAGAAACGTCTCGTTTACCGTGACTTTTTTAACAGTGACTACATCGGAGACGCGACAGGCGAAAGCGTACGGATCATCGGCGTGAATAGCGCGTCAGTGGGAGCGTACTCACGCGATACCGAGATAACCTACTCGGCCATGACCGACACGTCCCAAGATCTGGACATTGATCAGGCTGACTACTTTGCGCTCCGGCTCGATGATATTGACGCGGTGCAGTCGAACCCGGATCTGCTCGCCGCTTGCGCTAAAGACGCGGTGTATCAGCTTGACGATACTATTGACCAATACCTGGCCGACCTCCTGGACGCCGGTTCAACGCTCGATACCCTGGACAGCGACGAGACCGCAATCGAGATAAACAGCTCGAACGCTCTCAGCTCTCTGGTCAGAATGGCGCGCCTACTCGATGAAGCGGACGTGCCAGGCGTGCTCGCGCGTCAGCTCGGCGAGGGGCACCAGCTGGTCGTCGTTGATGTCGCGGACCACCACGGCATTCAGCTTGATCGGCGTCAGGCCGGCCTCCTCGGCCGCCCGGATGCCGTCCCAGACCTGTTGGATGGTGCCGCCGCCGGTCGCTTCGCGAAACGCTTCGGCGTCGGCAGCGTCCAGGCTGACGTTGATCCGGTCGAGCCCCGCGTCGAGAAGGTCGGGCAGGCGCCGGGCCAGCAGGCTGGCGTTGGTGGTGAGGGCGACGTCGGGCACGGCGTGCTTGCGCTTGGCGAGCTCGATCATCTCCGGGAGCTCGCGGCGCAGCAGCGGCTCGCCGCCGGTGAAGCGGACCGATTCGATGCCCAGCTGCACGGCGGCAGTAAGGATCACGTCGATGTCGTCGACCGACACGGTGCCGATCGGATCCTTGGCGCCCTCGCGCATCGGGTCGCAGTAGAAGCAGGCGTAGTTGCAGCGCGGCGTGACCGAGATCCGCAGGTCGCGGACCACGCGGCCGTGCTGGTCGATGAGGCTTCGGGTCACGCGGTCTCCTCGGCAATCGTCGCGGACACCGCGACGGTAGGGGCGTCGGTCGAATCCGGAGCGATCCGCTCCACATTCGGTTGCGACACAATACGAACCTCGTCGCCCGAGTGCAAGCGACCTTCGTCACCGACCTTCAGGTAGACCCCGCGACGGCGGTACGACGCCTTCGGCAGCCGCGGATGCACCTGCGCCAGCGAGGCGCAGACGGTGCAGCCGCCGGCCACCTCGAGGGTCATGGCGCCGATGCGCAGCCGCGTGCCGGGACGAAGGTCGTCGGCCGGCAGGCCGCTCGCGACCAGGTTCTCGCCCAGGCTGCCGTGGGGCACGTCGATCCCCTCGGCGCGCAGGGCGTGGTACGTCGCCTCCGGCACCAGCAGCAGCGCCCGGTCCTCCGAGCGGCCGTAGTGCCGGTCGCCGCGCGCGCCGAGCGGATCGACCTCGAGGGAGGGTCGGGCCTCCTTGACGAAGCCCTCCCCTCCCGCGAACAGGCCGAGAATCCGCCCGCTCACGTCACGGGACGTCCGGGCGCGCCTCGAGCACGTCGGAGGCGGACAGCCCCAGGCCGCGCTGGGCCGCTACCTCCTCGGCCGTGTACGGCTGGAAGTTGGGGGGCAGCGTGCCGGCAGCGTCCCACTCGATGACGCTGTAGTTGAGCACCTCGGCGATCTGGGCGTCGGACAGCTGCGGCCAGGGGGGCATCACGCCGTTGTAGGTCTCGCCGTCGACGACGATCTCCCCGTTGAGGCCGTAGAGGATCAGCAGCGGCAGGTAGGTCCGATCGGCCACGGCCAGGTCGGCGGCGTGCTGGGCGACCGGCGGGAAGCCACCGGGGATGCCCTGCCCCTCGGCCTGGTGGCACGACTGGCAGTTGCTCGCGTAGACCTGCTGGCCGTCGACCTCCTGCTCGGCAGGCGCGGCGTCGGCGGCAGGCTCGGGCGGCGGCTCGGTCCCGAGGTAGGTGGTGAGGTAGTCGTAGAGGATCTGCTCCTCCTCCTCGGTCACCTGCATGCCCAGCTGGACCATCAGATCGATCGTGTCCGCCCACAGGAAGTCGGGCAGGCCGGCGCTGTTGACGGTGTAGTTGATGCCATGGCACTGCTGGCACTTGGCGTAGACGAGGTCGACGCCCGGTCCCTGCGGAAGGGGCCCCTGGTCCTGCGCGAGGGCGGTGCCGAGAAGGAGGGCGGCGGCGAGGGTGAGGATCGTGCGTTGGATCACGGTGTCCTTTCCGAGACAGCACCGTCGGACCGGGCGGACCGGTCCGACGGCGTGCGGATTGTGGAGCGAGGTCAGGAAGCGGTGACCTCGACGTAGTCGGCCCCGTGCCACTCGTAGCCGGAGGGGTTCCAGCGGATCGCGCCGTTGATGGGCTGGCTGTTGCCCAGCTCGTCCCAGGCGCGCGACCAGATGCGGTGCTCGCCGGCGCCGAGGTTCACCACGGTGCGGAACTCGTACCAGCCGTAGCCGCCGTGCGGGGCGTTCATCGCGGCCTTGCGCCAGGTGCCGCCGTCGTCGGTCGAGATCTCGACCGAGGTCAGGCCGACGGTGCCGTCGTTCCAGGCCACGCCGTGCACCTCGACCTCGCCCGCGGCCACCTCGGTGCCGGTGTGCGGCCCGAAGATCACGCTCTTGACGCGCTGGCGCCAGTTGGGGATCGAGTTCTCGTGCGTGTAGTCGATCGGCGTGCCCGGCTCGATCGGATCGGCGGGGATGCGGTAGCGCGGGATCTGGTTGACGTTGTTGGACTCGATCGCCTCGAAGCGCAGGCGCGAGAGCCACTTGACGTTCATCGTGCCGTAGTAGCCGGGCACGACCAGGCGGACCGGGCCGCCGTGCCCGCCGGCGAGCGGCTCGCCGTTCATCTCGATCGCCAGGATGGCGCGGTCCATGACGTCCTGGATCGGCAGCGAGTGCTCGAAGTCGGGGCGCGAGCTGCCCTCGGGCGGCGCGTCCTTGCCCTCGGCGGTGACGAAGCGGGCCTCGGCCCGAGGGTTGAGGGGCGGGTCGAAGCTGTCGAGCAGCGTCGTCAGCTTGGGCCCGCGGAAGGTGACCTGGCCCATGCCGCCGTGCGCCCACTGGGTGCCGCGGGTCTGGACCGAGCGCGCGTAGAAGCTACGGCCGTTGCCGCTGCACTGCAGCACCATGGTGACCTCTTCCATCGGAAGGTCACGGAGCATCGCAGCGTCGACGACGCGCGGGAAGGCGACGGAGCCCATCAGTTCGACCGTCCAGCCCTCGAGCGGCTTGCCCTCGAGGTCGCGGCCCTCGGGCTCGGCGATCTGGTTGTTGCGGACGTAGAGGAGCTCCTTGGGCGTGATCGCGTGCGCCGCCAGCAGATCCAGCGGGGTCTCCATGACCCCGGTCCGGTCGTTGTGGACGATCAGGCGGTCGTCCTTGCCGGCGATCACCTGCGAAGCCATGGTGTCTTGCGCGTGCGCGAACTGGGTCAGCGTGGGCAGACCGGCGCTGGCCGCAGCGGTCAGACCCATCATGCGAAGGACTTCGCGACGCTCGACCTGGGCGTTGTGAACCTTGTCGAGGGCGCGGGACAGCAGTTCCGACATCGAGGCCTCCTAGGGGCGCGGGACGAAGGGACGGGGACGCAGGCGCATCCGTACCGACGTGAACGGGACGTTCGTCCCGAAGTATGCGCTACGGGCCGGTCGTCTGCAAGTAAACGATCCGTCAGGTCAAGTACAAAGGTGACCACGACCACGGTAGCGGGCGCCGAACGTGCGCCAGTGCACGGTTCGTACGGTTCAGTCCGCCCGCACGTAGCGGTCGGCTCGCAGCGTGAAGCTCCCGGCCCCCTGGCCCCAGGCCGACACGGCCACGCGGTACGTCCCCGGTGCCAGCTCGAGGAACAGCTGCGAGTCGGTCGTCCCGTCGGCGTCGTCGTTCTGGTCGAGCCAGCCGACCTCGTCGAACAGGGTGAGGACGGTGTCGAAGTCCAGCGAGGAGAGCTGCAGCCGGACGAACGAGGGTTCCTCGACCACCATCTCGTAGAACCGGGTGGGGCCGTAGCCGACCTCGGGATCGGCCGGCTCGTCGCCGCGAAGCTCGGCGGTCACGACGCCGGAGCGTGGAAGCCGCTGCATCGCCACCGGCTCCACCTCGCGCGCCGAGACCCGGAAGGCGCCCAGGTCCCAGGCGCCGAAGCCGCTGACCACCAGCAGGTAGGCGCCGTCGGCGGGGGGCGTGAAGGCCAGCTGCGGATCGAGGCCGGTCGGTCCGTCGTCGTTCTGGTCGAGCAGCGTGCCGTCCGCCGCGAAGACGCTCAGGAAGGCGTCGAAGTCCTCGCTGGTCACGTCCAGCACGAGCGGTCGGCCGGCCTGCGCGCGCAGCACGACCACCTCGACGCGACTGCCGTCCTTGAAGTTCTGCCCCGAGCGCGCGCTCAGCTCGCCGGCGACCGTCCCGCCGGGCGTCAGCTCGGGCGCCGAGGCGTAGTAGAAGATCGCGGGCGTGAGCGGCTGGGCCCAGGCCGATGCGACCAGGAGGAGGAGTGCGGCCGACAGGAGCGAGACGATGCGCATCAGGATCCCTTTCCGCCCGCGCGACGCGTGCGGTCGCGACGGTCCAGGTTCATCGTATGACGGACCGTCGTCGCGCCGACCCCTACACTGACCGCCATGGCGCTTCCTCGCTCTCCCCGCAGCGTGCTCCTCGCCCTCGGTCTGGCCTTGGCATTGGCCGGCGGGTCCGGCGTCGCGGACGCCCAAGGTGCCGCTGCCGACGCGGCCCCCGCCTTCGGCGTGACCGAGGGCCTGATCGGGCCCGACTTCACCATGCTGGATCTGGACGGCCGCCCGACCACGCTCAGCGACCTGCGCGGGCGGCCTGTGCTGCTGAACTTCTGGGCCTCCTGGTGCCCGCCCTGCGTGGCGGAGCTGCCGTTGCTGGACCGCCTGGCGGCCGAGCGCGACGACCTCGTGGTCGTGCTGCTCAACGTCGGCGAGCCCCACGCCACCGTCGCGCCGTTCCTCGCCGAGTTGGACGTGGCCGCGCCGATCGCGTTGCGTGACGCGCGCGACGACGAGCGACCGCTGCCGGACGGCGTGGTCCCGAGCCGGGCGGTCGCGCAGGTCTACGAGACCTACGGGCTCCCCACCTCGCTGCTGATCGACGAGCGCGGCGTGATCGTGCAGCGGATCTCGGGCGCGATCTCCGAGCGCATGGTCCCGGGCCTGCTGACGCGCCTCGGGCTGGAGCCGTAGGTCGGCGCGGCGTCCCGGTCCGCAGCGCTCTGGTACCATCCCTGCCGGCACGAACGCCGTGTCCGCACGAGGGAGGTACGCCATGAAGCGACCGATCCGCCTGCTCGTCCTCGCCGCGTCGGCCCTGCTGGGCGTCGCCTCCGCGCAGGGCCTCGACGACTCCGAGTGGACCTGCCCCGACGGCTTCGCGGGGCAGCGCCTGAGCGTCTACAACTGGACCACCTACATCGCCGAGGACGCCATCCCCGCCTTCGAGGAGGCGTGCGGCGTCGAGGTGCTGTACGACACCTACCCGACGGCCGACGACATGGTGGCGCGCATCCGTCAGGGCAACCCGGGCTACGACGTGGTCGTGCCGGACGACGTCAACGTCTTCCTGATGATCGAGGAGGGCTTGCTGGAGCCGCTGGACCTGGAGCGCATCCCCAACCTGCGGCACGTCGATCCGAGGTTCCTCGACCTGCTCTACGACCCCGGCAACCGCTACACGCTGCCCTACCAGTGGGGCACCGTCGGGATCGGCTACGACGTCACCGCCACGGGCGGCGAGATCGCCGGCTGGGCCGACCTGTTCGCCTACGACGGACCGGTCTCGTGGCTCGAGGACGTACGCGTCATGATGGGCGTGGGCCTGCTGCTGATCGGCGAGGATCCCAACAGCGGCGATCCGGCCGCCATCGACGCCGCCAAGGAGCACCTGATCCAGAACGGCGGCAACGTCGTCTACATCAATCAGGACGACGGCCAGGAGGTGCTGCTGCGCGGCGAAGCCGATGCGGTCGTCGAGTACTCGGGTGACATCTTCCAGATCATCGACGAGTGCGACTGCGACGACTACCGCTACGCCATCCCCGAGGAGGGGACCAACTTCTGGGTCGACAACGTC
>CAZJGU010000114.1:0-7191 GCA_964545455.1 uncultured bacterium
CGCCGGCCAGGACGGCCGGCTGCGCGCCGTGAAGCGTGCCGGCAAGCTCGCGGCGCTGGACGCGGCGCTGCAGACGGACGCCCCCGCCGGCCAGCGCGCCCTGGGCCACACCCGCTGGGCGACGCACGGACGCCCCAGCGACGCCAACGCCCACCCGCACGCCTCCGAGGACGGTCGCGTGGCGGTCGTCCACAACGGCATCATCGAGAACCACCGCGCGCTGCGCGCACGGCTCGAGGCGGCCGGTCACCGCTTCGCCAGCGAAACCGACTCCGAAGTGCTGGTGCACCTGATCGAGGAGCACGACCACGGCGACCTCGCGGCGGCCGTCCGCGCCGCCCTGGCCGAGGTCGAGGGCGCGTACGCCGTGGTCGTCGCGCACGCCGACCACGACGAGCTGGTGGCCGCGCGCGTCACCAGCCCGCTGGTGCTGGGGCACGGGGAGGGCGAGACATTCGTCGCCAGCGACGTGCCCGCCCTGCTGCCCTACACGCGGCGCGTGACCTACCTGGAGGACGGCGAGCTGGTGACCGTCCGGGCCGACGGCGCCCGCCTCTACGGTGCCGACGGGACGCCGCGACCGCTGCGGATCGACACGGTCGAGTGGGACGCCGAAGCGGCCGAGAAGGGCGGCTGGCCGCACTTCATGCTCAAGGAGATCTACGAGCAGCCGGACGTGCTGCGGGCGGTGATGGCCGACCGCATCGCGGCCTCGGGCGACGACGTGCTGCTGGGCCTGAGCGTGGACCTCGCCAGCGTCGACCGGGTCGTGATCGTGGCGGCCGGCACCGCCTCCTACGCCGGCCTGGTGGGCGAGACGCTGATCGAGCGCCTGGCCCGCGTGCCCGCCGAGGTCGAGGTGGCGTCGGAGTTCCGCTACCGCCGCCCGGTCCTGGGCCCGGGGACGCTGGTGATCGCCGTCAGCCAGTCGGGCGAGACGATCGACACGCTCGAGGCGCTGCGCGAGGCGCGCCGGGCGGGCGCACGCACGCTGGGGATCCTCAACGTCCAGGGCTCGTCGATCGCGCGCGAGGTGGACGACGTGCTGTACATGCACGCCGGTCCGGAGATCGGCGTGGCCAGCACCAAGGTCTACACCGCCATGATCGCGAGCCTGGCGCTGCTGGCGGTCCGGCTGGGCCGGGCGCACGGGAGGTTGGCGTCGGACGACGCGCGTGCGCTGCTGGACGAGCTGGCGACCCTTCCGACGATGCTGGCGACGGCGCTCGAGCGACGGGACGCGGCGCGGCTGGTGGCCCAGGGGCTGGCCCGCGCCCGCAGCGTCCTCTACCTCGGACGGGGGCCCAACGTGGCGTCGGCCTACGAGGGGGCGCTGAAGCTGAAGGAGATCAGCTACCTGCACGCCGAGGCCTACCCGACCGGCGAGATGAAGCACGGACCGATCGCGTTGATCGACGCCGAGCTGCCGACCGTCGCGCTGGCGCCGGCCGGCGAGCTGCACGGCAAGACCCTCTCGAACCTGCAGGAGGTGCGCGCCCGCGACGGCCGCGTGATCGCGATCGCCAGCGACGGCGACCTCGAGATCGCGGACCACGCCGACGAGGTGCTGTTCGTGCCGGCGACGTCGGAGCTGCTCTCGCCGATCGTGGTGGCGGTGCCGATGCAGTTGCTGGCGTACGAGACGGCGCTGGCGCTCGGTCGCGACGTGGACCAGCCCCGCAACCTGGCCAAGAGCGTGACGGTCGAATAGCGGCCGCCGTAGCCCCGTCGTGGCGCGGCGATGGTGGGGTGCACCATGGACGGCGCGCGCAGCGCGGGCGTAGCGTCCGGGCATGGACGATCGGACGCTGTCGCTCAAGAAGTCGATCCTGGCGCGCGTGGTGCGGATCGAGGATCCCGCGCTGCTGGCCGTGGTCGACCTGCTGCTCGAGGAGGCCGAGGAGAAGCAGGAGGGCCACGGCGCGCCGTCGGCGGCGTCGCTGGACGCCATCCTGGGCGAGGTCGCGCGCGCCCTGCGTGGCGGGACCGGGTCCAGCAACTGAACCCCGTGTCGCAGCCCGCTCGTTCGTCACCGAAGTCGTCCGTCGGGTCTCGTAGGCTCGCTACGTAGGAGGTCGCGGCATGCACCGCACGAGCGATCGCAGCACGTTGCACGAACGGCAGGTCCGCGTGATCGGCCTGCTCAGCTCGATCGACGACCCGGAGCTTCTGGCCCGGATCGAACGGTTGATCGACGTGCACCGGAGCGGCCTGCGTCCCTTGGACGATGCGGAGATGGCCGCGGTCCTGGACGACCTGCGGCACGACCTCGGGCCCACCTGAGGTCCTCCCGACCGGACCGCCGTCCGAACCCGCTCAGCGCAGGACGAACCACCAGACGATCAGCGCCACCAGCGCGCCCCAGCCCAGCCAGCGCAGCGACCGCCCGGCCCCGCGCCCCTGCAGGCCGCGGACGTCCTCACGGGCTTCGCGCGCGTCGCGCTTGCGGTCCGCCCGCTGGGCTCGACGCAGCGACCGGACGCTCTTGCCGATCATGCCCTTGCGCCGGTAGGCGACGCCCAGGTTGTGGTGCGCGTTGGCGAAGTCCTCGTCGATCCGCAGCGCCTGCTGGTAGCGCTCGATCGCTTCGTCGACCTCGCCCTCCTCGAGCGCGACGTTGCCCAGGTTCACCAGCGCGCGCGGGTGGGTCGGATCGACCTCCAGCGCGCGCGTGAAGCAGCCGCGCGCCTCGGCGTCGGAGCCCTCCAGGACGAACGCGGTGCCCAGTTGCGTGAGGCGCTCGGCCTCGAACGGACCGGGGGGCAGCTCGGCGAGGGGCGCCAGGGCTTCGAGCGCCTGCTCGACCTCGCGTCGTTCCAGCGCCGCGCCCGACGCGGCCAGCACCGCCACGTCGCTCGCGACCCGGTCGCCGTCCACCCAGCCGGGCCAGGCGTGGTCCTCGGCGGCGCGGCGCTCGGCGATCCGCCACGACTTGCCGCGCAGCGACGCCTGGATCGCGGCCAGGGAGCGCAGGGCGGCGCGCTCGTCCTCGTCGTCCGGCTCCGTCGCGGCCGCGACGGCGAGGGCGCGCAGCCGTTCGGCCTCGTCGTAGCGACCGGCGACCGCCGCCTCGCGCCAGCCCGGGCCGCTCGGGATCGGCGCGTCGCTCACCCTCGGCCCTCCGTCAGCTCGGCGTAGGTCGCGGCGTACGCCTCCGCCGAGCGGCGCCAGCCGAAGTCGCGCCGCATCGCCTCCGTCCGCATGCCGTCGGCGCGCCCGTCGGCCAGCGCCAGGCGCGCCTCCTCGGCCGCCCAGGCCAAGCCTTCTGCGTTGGCGTGGTCGAACAGGAAGCCGGTCACGCCGTGCTCGATCGTGTCGCGCAGGCCGCCAGTGGCGCGCGCCACCGGAAGCGTGCCGTAGCGCATGGCGATCAGCTGCGACAGCCCGCACGGCTCGAAGCGGCTGGGGATCGCCAGCGCGTCCGCGCCGGCGTAGATCAGGTGGGCGAGGTCCTCGGCGTAGCCGATCCGCAGTCCGATCCGACCCCGGTTCGCCGCCGCCAGCTCCGACGCCCACGCCTCCAGGTCGGGCGCGCCCGAGCCCAGCAGCGCCAGTCGCCAGCCGCGCGCCAGCAGCGATGGCGCCGCGCCCAGCAGCAGGTCGATCCCCTTCTGGTCCGCGAAGCGCGAGACTAGACCCAGCACCGGCCCGCCCGGCTCGAGGCCCAACGTCCCGCGCAGCGCGTCCGCGGAGGCCGCCTTGCCGGAGGGATCGTCCGCGTCGTACGGCACCGGCAGGACCGGATCGGTCGCCGGGTTCCAGACCTCGCCGTCGATGCCGTTGAGGATGCCGCTCAGCTTGTGCGCCACGTGCCGGAGCGTCCCGTCGAGGCCGTAGCCGTACTCGGGTCGTTGGATCTCGGCGGCGTAGCTGGGGGAGACGGTCGTCACCTTCCAGGCGAAGTCCAGCGCGGCCTGCATCGCGTTGGCGGCGCCGAAGTGGTCCATGCCGCTGCGGCGGACCGAGTCGGGCAGGCGCAGCCAGTGGATCGCCTCGTCCATGCCGGAGACGCCCTGGTGCTGGACGTTGTGGATGGTGAACACCGACGGCAGGCCGGGCCAGCCGGGGGGCAGGTGCCAGCCGTGCGTCAGGACCAGCGGCAGGTAGCCGGCGTGCCAGTCGTGGGCGTGCACGACGTCGGGCAGGAAGCCGACCCGTCGGGCCACGGCGGGCACGGCGCGGGTGAACAGGGCGAAGCGGCGCACGTCGTCGGCGTAGCCGTAGGGCCGCTCTCGCTGGAACGCCTCGTTCCCGACGAAGGCGAAGCGGACGCCGTCCGCCTCGAGCGTCCCGACGCCCGCGGCGGTCGTCCCCCCTGCGAAGGGAACCTCGACGTCGCCGATCCACAGCGGCGCCGGGTCGGCCTTCAGCCCGGCGTACCAGGGGGAGACCACCAGCACCTCGTGCCCCAGGCGCGCCAGGGCGGCGGGCAGGGCGCCGACGACGTCGGCCAGTCCGCCGGTCTTGCTGTACGGGTAGACCTCGCTGCTGGCGAAGAGGATCCGCATCCGGGAGAGTCTACACGTGGACCGGTCGGATCGCTTACCGTTCTCACGGCCGTCCTCGGCTAGGCTTCTCGCATGTCGACGACCCTGGAGGACGTATGCATCGTAGGTTCCTGACCCTCGCCGCCGTGGCGGTCCTGGCCGGTACCCTGGCCTGGGCCCAGTTTGGACGCGACTTCGGAGACGAGCTCCTGAACGATCCGACCGGCCAGGCGCTGGTGCAGACCTACGGCGCGCTGAAGTCGAACTACCTCGCCGACGTCGACGACGAAGCGATCCTCCGCGGTGCGATCGAGGGCATGCTGAGCGCACTCGACGATCCGTACTCCTACTACCTCGAGCCACGCTCGGCCGCTCGCGAGGCGCAGGACCGCACCGGCTCGTTCGAGGGGATCGGTGCCGTCCTCACCCCCCTGAACCGCCAGACCGGCGAAGGGGTCGAGATCCTGCAGGTCTACGCCGGCGGTCCCGCCGACGGTGCCGGTGTGCAGCGCGGCGACATCTTCCTCGAAGTGGACGGCGTCGACGTTCGCGACGGCACCACCAGCGACGTCGTGGACCTCGTCCGTGGACCCGGCGGCACCATCGTCGAGCTGCTGATGCGCCGCCCCGGCCAGGACGACCCGATCCTGTTCCAGATCGAGCGCGACACCATCGAGATCATCGACGTCGCCAGCGCCATGCTGGAGGACGACGTCGGCTACGTGAACATCCGCCAGTTCGGCAACCAGCGCGTGCACGAGCAACTCGTCGAGCAGCTGGCCGAGCTGCGCCTCGACGGCGCCACGTCGCTGGTCCTCGACCTGCGCGACAACCCCGGTGGGCTGCTGACGCAGGGGATCCTGGTGGCGGACGAGTTCCTCTCCGGGGGCGACATCGTCTTCCAGCGGGCGCGCGGCGTGACGCAGCGCATCGCCAGCGCCGACCCGTCCTCCGAGGACCTGCCGATGGTCGTGCTGGTCAACAACAACTCGGCCTCGGCTTCGGAGATCGTGGCGGGCGCCCTGCAGGACAACGACCGTGCGCTGATCATCGGCGAGCAGACCTTCGGCAAGGGGGTCGCCCAGAGCGTCATCTCGCTGGCCGACGGAGGCCAGCTGGCGTTCACTTCGTTCGAGTGGCTCACGCCGGAGCGGGAGACGATCGGCCAGCGCGGCATCGTGCCCGACGTCTACGCCGACGACGCGCGCTACCCGAACACCATCGCGATCGAGGGCCGTGGCGCCGACCCCGGCCAGACGCTCGAGATCGTCATCGACGGCGAGGTCGTCGGCACCACGGTCGCGGACGACGATGGCGAGTTCGACTTCGTCACCACCGGCCCGCGTCCGGAGCTGAGCCCGGTCCAGGGCCAGGCGATCGTGGACCTGGCGTCCGACCCCGCGCTGCAGACGGCGGTCGAGGTGCTGCTCGAGCAGGTCGTCGCCGGCGCGGCCAGCGGCGACTGAGCCGACCGTCCGGCCCCGCGGCCGACCGCCGATGATCGAGGTCCGTGAGCTGGTCAAGCGCTACGGCCGGCTCACCGCCGTCGCCGGCATCGACCTGCGGGCGGACCCGGGCGAGGTGCTGGCCCTGCTGGGGCCCAACGGAGCCGGCAAGTCGACCACCATCAAGATGATCACGGGACTGATCCGGCCCAGCGCCGGATCGGTCGTCGTCGACGGCTTCGATGCGGTGCGCGCGCCGGTCGAGGCCAAGGCGGCGCTGGGCTACGTGCCCGACCGGCCCTACCTCTACCCGAAGCTGACCGGGCGCGAGCTGCTGCGCTTCCTCGGTCGGCTGCGCGACGTGCCGGACGCCGAGCGCCGCGCCGAAGCGTGGCTGGAACGCTTCGACCTGCTCGAGGTCCAGAACGAGCGGATCGAAGCCTACTCCCACGGCATGCGCCAGAAGCTGACCTTCTGCGCCGCGCTGCTGCACGACCCGCAGGTGCTGGTCGTGGACGAGCCGATGGTGGGCCTGGACCCGCGCGCCGCGCGGGACGTGCGGCGGCTGATGCGCGAACGGGCCGAGGCTGGCCGGACCGTGCTGCTGACCACCCACCAGATCGACGTGGCCGAGGAGACCGCCGACCGCGTCACCCTGCTGCACCGCGGCCGGGTCGCGGCGGACGGCTCGCTGGCCGACCTGCGCTCGCGCGTCGGGGACGAGGGCGCGCGCTTGGAGGCGATCTTCCTGCGCCTGACCGAGGAGCGCGACGCCGACGCCGGCGTCGCCTGAGCGATGAGCGGCGCGCCGCCCGGCACGCTGGCGCGGATGCGTCTGGCCGCGCTGCGCGGCGCGGTGCGGCAGGCGCCGCTGCGGCACCTGGTTGCGCTGGCGTTCGTCGCCTTGGCCGGCTGGGGGATCCTGGCGGCCACGCGTCGCGGCGTGCGCTTCGTCGACGGCTACCCCGCCATCGGCACGATCGCCGACGCGGTCCTGCAGCGCAGCCTGGAGGGCCTGTTCGTGATCCTCATGGCGGGGGTGGCGTTCAGCGTCCTGACCGGCGCGATCACCACGCTCTACGCCTCGCAGGACCTGCCGCTCCTGCTGGCGCTTCCGCTGCGGCCCGAACGGGTGTTCGGGTTGAAGACGCTGGAGCTCTTCGTCCAGTCGGCGGCGCTCCCGGCCCTGTTGACCGCGCCCGCCCTGATCGCGCTGGGGATCGAGCGGGGCGCCCCGCCGCTCTTCTGGCCGGTCGCGG
>CAZJGU010000115.1:0-7159 GCA_964545455.1 uncultured bacterium
GGAGGTCCGAGGGTAGGCGCGCAGGGTGGGGCGCGCAGGGTGGGGCGCGCTGGTCGCGCCGGTCCGGTCGGCCCCGCCCGATCGCCTCAGGACCGTTGGACACGGTGCCCGCCGGAGCGACGCGTGTACCCTTGCAGCATGGCTCAGGATGCGCTCCACGACCGGAAGGGACTGCGTCGCCGCTTCGATCGGGTCGACCGTTGGGTGTCGCAGCGCATGGCGCGCTGGGGCATCGTCGGGCTCCGAGCGGCGATGGCCGTCGTCTTCGTGTGGTTCGGCCTGCTCAAGCCGCTGGGCATCTCGCCCGCCGAGCCGCTGGTCCTCGCGACCGTCTCGTGGATGCCGCTGCTGGAACCGCGCGCCTGGCTGGCCGTGATCGGCTGGTGGGAGGTCGCGATCGGCGTGACGTTCCTCTTCTGGAGAACGCTGCGCATCGCCATCGCCCTGCTGTTCCTGCAGATGGTCGGCGCGTTCATGCCGCTGGTGATCCTGAGCGACGTCACCTTCCAACCCGGCGGCATTCCCTACGCCCCGACGATGGAAGGGCAGTACATCGTCAAGAACCTCGTGATCATCGCTGCGGCGCTGGTCTTGGGAGGCACGGTCCGCCGGGGGCCGCGGCGGGAGCGGGAGGACGGGCCGGCCTGACCCCACCACGCCCGCGTGACCCAACCGTGGGACACGTGTCTCACACTTGGGTCACGTGTGGTAGGGTCGCGTCATGGACTTGTCGGCCCCCTATCGGGCCCTCCTCTCGAAGGACGAGGGTGGCGTCCTGTCGGTCCTGGCCGGAACGAACGAGCCACTGACCGGGCGCGAGGTGGCCCGGCTCGCGAACGGTGCGCGCAGCACGGTGGCGCGCATCCTTGGAAGGCTCGTCGAGCACGGCGTCGTCCGGGCCGAGGAGGCGGGCACGTCACGGCTCTATTCCATGAACCGTGAGCACCTCCTCGCCGAACCGCTTCTCGCATTGGTGCGTGCCCGGGGCCGTCTCCTGGATCGCCTCGTCGGCGATCTCGAAGGGTGGGCGCTACCTGCGCGCCACGTCTCCTTGTTCGGATCCGCCGCCCGTGGCGACGGGGGCACCCGCAGCGACATCGACCTCTTCGTCGTGCGCCCCGACGGCATCGACGAGGACCATCCGACGTGGCGAGGACAGGTGGACGCCCTGCCCCCACGCATCTTCGACTGGACCGGCAACCATGCGAGCGTCGCGGAGGTGCCCGAGGGCGACCTACCGCGCCTCGTCCGGGAGCGACCCGACGTCGTGACCGAGATCCGGCGAGACGCAGTCACGCTGGTCGGACCGCGTGCGCGTGAGGTCCTGGCCGAGCCCGCAGCATGAGCGCACGCAAGGAACCACGCACGCAGGTCTGCGGCACCCTAGAGGCGCGTACGCGCTTGACCTCGGCCACGCGATTCCTGGAGGTCGCCAGCCTCGTCGAAGCCGAGGAGGACGGAGCCTATCGCAGCACAGCGGCCGCGCTCGCGGTCTTGGCCGGCATCGCTGCATCCGATGCCGCGTGCTGCGCACGTCTGGGGCGCAGATCGCGGGGGGACGATCACCACGATGCCGCCATCTTGCTCGAGCGCATCGAACCCGGTGGCCGCGACGCGGCCACGGCCTTGCGCCGCCTCATCGGCGTCAAGGACAAGGCCCAGTACGGCCTGATGTTCGCCAGTCGCCCGGACGTCCAAGGCGCCATGCGCCAGGCGCAGCGACTCCTCGAGTTCGCGGAGGACATCGTCAAGGGCCACGTGTGAGTCGTGCGGTGGCGCCCCCGGGGTGATCCCAGTCCTCTAGCGCCACACCCGACCTGCCGACGTCCTCGCGCAAGGCGCCACCCCGCCGACGGAGCCGCTCGCGGCCGCTCCATCCCGACGCGAGGACATCCGGCCCTGTCCCCCGCCCGGCACATCGTCTAGCCTCCACGGCCGTCGCCGGGCGCGCGACGCCGAACCACGGCGTCCCGCCCGCATCGGAAGGCAGGCGATCCATGACCCCCACCCGACCCAGGATCCCGGCGCTGGCGCTGGCGACCGGCAGCGTGCTCGCGTTCGCCCTGGTCAGCGCGTCCCTCATGCCCCGCGGCCCCGTCACCACCGGGCAGGCGCTGGCGACGATGGTCGCCGCCCTGGTGGTAGGCGTCGTCGTGACGGCGTCCACCGGACGGCGCTGGGCGATCGCCCTGGCGATCGTGGCGTTCGCCCTCATCTTCGAGGTGGCCCGCATCGGCGCGTGGGGCCCGACCGTGGACGCACCGGCCTCGTTCGGCGCCCTGCACCTGGTCGCCTTCTCGTTCGGGCGGATCGTGCACGGCCTGCTGGTCCTGCTGCCGATGTGGGTCGGCGGGCTGATCGGCCTGGCGGTGGCCCCGCGCGTCGGGACGCCCGTCTCCCCGCCCCTGGGCGTCGGCGGTTGGATCGTGACGTCGGTCCTGGGCCTCGTCGTGGTGATCGTCGCCGTGATCTTCGCGCAGCCCGCGAGGACCCCGCCCGTCGTCGGGGCCGACGGCCAGGAGGTCCCCGGCAGCATCGCCGAGCTCACGACCGCCCGGATCGGCGGGCACGAGCAGGCGATCATGCTGCGCGGGCGCGACGCCTCGGCCCCGGTGCTGCTGCACCTCGCGGGCGGCCCGGGCGGGACGGACATCGGCGCCATGCGGCTGGACACCGGCCTGGAACAGCACTTCGTCGTCGCGACCTGGGACCAGCGGGGGACGGGCAAGTCCTACCCCGCGTTCGGTCCGGCCGAGACGCTGACCCTGGACCAGGTCGTGGCGGACACGATCGAGGTGACGGAGCATCTGATCGACCGCTTCGGGCACGACCGCATCCTCATCGCCGGCCAGTCGTGGGGCACGATCCCCGCCACTCTGGCCGCCCAGCGCCGGCCCGATCTGTACCAGGCGCTGATCGGCACCGGCCAGATGATCGACGTCCGCGAGACCGACCGGCTGTTCTACGAGGACACGCTGGCGTGGGCGCGCGCGAACGACGACGCGGACCTGGTCCAGCGGCTGGAGGCGATGGGCCCGCCGCCCTACGCCGACGTGATCGGCGACTACCCGGTGATCGTGGGGCCCGAGCGGGCGCTGAACCCCTACCCGGAGTTCGACGGTCGGACCGAGATGGACGCGACCATCTGGGGACCGGAGTTCAGCGTGATGGACAGCATCAATGCGATCCGCGGCCTGGCGGACACGTACGCGCGGCTGTACCCGCAGCTGCAGGACCTGGACCTGCGCGAGCGCGTCCCCGCGTTGGAGGTCCCGATCTGGATCGTGATGGGCGAGCACGAGGCGCGGGGACGCGTCGAACCGGCGCGGGAGTGGTTCGAGGCGCTTCAGGCGCCCGAGAAGCACTGGGTCGTGTTCGACGCGTCCAGCCACCGCGCGAACTTCGAGCGGCCGGTGGAGTACGCGCGGTTGCTGGAGGAGGTCGAGGAGGTGACGCGGGGGGAGCGGTGACGGACCGTCACCGCACCGGCGAGCGTCGAACCGACGGCACGGCCGAGACGCCAACGGAATCGCTTCTCGAGCTACGGGCGCTGGTCTAATCGTTCCTCGAGGCTCGAAACCGTTCTCCCGTCGACGGCGACGCGACGACGTCTCCGTCTCGTGGATGCCGCTCCTGGAACGGCGCGCAACGGGACCGGGCCCCCGCGTTCGCTGCGGTCATCGGTCCAACCAGTGCTCGACCGGGCGCGAGAGGAAGTCGCCCAACGCGATGCCGTCCCCTCCGATCAGCAGCGTGCGATCCGGCCGAAAGGTCGCGTCGAACGCGTCCATCCCGGGCAGGACATCGCGCCTGCGGCCGCTCTTCACTTCGACCGCGACGAGACGCTTTCCTGCGCGGACCACGAAGTCGACCTCCCGGTTCCTGTCCCGCCAGTAGAACAGCTCGATGTCCCCGCGCTGCGCGGCGTTCGCCAGGTGCGCACCCACCGCCGATTCCACGAGGCGCCCGTAGAAGGGCAGGTCCGCGCGAGCCTCGTCAGGCGCGAGTCCAGCAACCGCCGTCATCAGTGCGGTGTTCAGGACCTGCAGCTTGGGACTGGAGGCGCGCTGGCGCACGGCCTGCCCGGCGAACTTCTGCAGGCCGGTCAGCATGCCCGCCGCTGCCAACAGATCGAGGTAGTGCGCCAGGGTCGTCGTGTTCCCGGCGTCCTGCAACTGACCCACCATCTTGGTGTAGGAGAGGACTTGGCCCGAGTAGCGACAGCCGAGCTCGAACAGCCGACGCAGCAGCGCCGGCTTGTCCACGCGGCTGAGCAGCAGCACGTCACGCGCGATGCTGGTCTCGACCAACGAGTCCATGACGTACCGCCGCCACCGCATCGGTTCACCCACCAACGGGGCCGCGCCAGGGAAGCCACCGAAGTAGAGGTACTCGTCGAGGCTGAAATCGAACGCGTCGCGCATCTCGGTCCATGACCAGTGCGGCAGGTGCAGCGTTTCGAAGCGTCCGGCGAGGCTCTCGGTGAGGCCACGTTCGATCAGCAGCGGTGCCGAGCCCAGCAGAACCACCCGGAGCGGCCGGCGCTCGCGCGTGTCCTCGTCCCACAGGTGCTTGACCGTCTCCGACCAACGCTGAACCTTCTGAACCTCGTCCACGACCAGGACGCCGCCAGCCGGGCCGGCTTCCAGGCGGGCCGCATCCCACTGCTGCCGCAGCCAGGCGGTATCACGCATCGTGGGCTCGTCCGCGCTGACGAAGCGCACCGGCCGCCGGAGGTCCTCCGTCACCTGGTGCACCAGCGTGGTCTTCCCCACCTGACGTGCGCCGGTGACGACCTGGAGATGCCGCCGCGGTTCGTCGAGCCGGCGCGCCAGCTCGGCAGCTTGGGGGCGTCGAAATGCGCTCATCGCTTTACTCTTCACATTGAGTAATTTTACTCACTGTCGCGCCCAATGCACGTGGCCACCTGGCCCATCCGATGGGCACGTGGTTCGGACTCGGGTCACGTGTGATGACGACGGCGCGACCCGGCCGAGGGGCGAGGAACCGACGGCGCGCTACGTCCCGAGCGGCGCCTCGTGCTGCGCGGGACGTGGCTCCGACGTCGCCTCGTAGGACGCGGCGCCTGCGGCCAGCAACGTGATCACGAGCGTGTTGAGCGAGACGTTCTCCCGCCGCGCGGTGCGGACCAGGCGCGCATGCAGCGACTTCGGCAGGCGCGCGACGAATCGTCCGCTGGGCAGCGGCTCCACGGGCGGCGGCGCGGACGGCTCCGGGATGGGCCACCCTTCGTCCTGGTGCACGGCGATGGCGGCCTGAAGCGCGACGTCCAGATCGGCCAACGCGTCCGTCGGCGACTCCCCGAACGCGGACAGGTGGGGGAACTCGCTGCAGAGGGCGACGTACTCGCGCTCCTCCGGGTCGAAGTAGAGGTGCCGGCTGTAGTGCTCGATCCGCGTCCGTTCCGATGCGCTGTGGTCCATCGTCATGAACGGTCCTCCTAGAAGCCGAGGTCGTCTTGAAGCCTCACTAGTTGCTCGACTTGGCGCTTATTCGCCTTGCTCGGGGACGTCCCCCTAGGGACCGGAGCGTCCTCGTCGCGGGCTCAGGCGAGCGCGTACGCCCGTCGCGGACGCGCGTCCAGCGGCTGCACGTCGACGATGGAGCCGCGGATGCCAATGTGCACGAGAACCGTGGGTCGGTCGCTCCGTGCAGCTTGGTGCAAGCCCAAGTTGTGCCGCACCAACTCGTCGTCTCCGTCGGGGAGAAGGATCACGTCGCAGGTCTGCGGGAACTCCTGACGGAGGTCGTCGTTCCTCATCATCAGACGCGTCAGCAGCATCGTCCACCAGATGTTCCGCTGCAGCACATCTCCACGGGGACCGTCGAGCCGTTCGGTGTGGGCGTGATCGTGCATGAGCCGGGTTCTCCTTTCCGCAAGCCTAGCGCGCCACGTACCGCCACGCCTCGGTCATGAGGTGCTTCGTCGCCCAGCGCACGGCTCGATCGGGATCGTCGGAGTGGAAGATCCGGTCGTGTCGGGACGCGTGGTCCCCATCTGGGCTGTAGCGGTCCCGGTGCACGATGCCGCCGAAGTTGTCGATGCACACCACGCGACGCCAGTCGTTCGGCGTCCATTCGTACTCCAACGCCACGGCGAAGGTCGCCGTCCGGCGATCGCGCCTCCACAGCTGAACCCGGATTCGAAGGCCGATGCCTACCAGAGAGACGTACTCGTGATCGTGGGGCACCCTTCTCGCCATCGCTGAAGGAACGCTACCCGCACCCGATCGGACTCCCGACCCGTGGTTCGATCGAAGATGAGCCGGTCTCGGCCAGGGATGTCGCTCGGACCCGCTGACGGATGGACGCGCGCCGGAGGCCGCCCACGGACGTCACTCGAGTGGAGACGATCGATGCGCCCTACCTACCGCCCCCGTTACCGCCCCGTCGCCTCCGCGAACGCCTCCTTCGCCCGCGCCAGCAGGTCCGCATCCAGGAACAGCTCCGCCGCGATCCCCGCCAGCACCGCCGCCCCATCGATCACCGTCTCGTCCCCCCGCGGGGAGGCGGCCGCCACCTCGAACGCCTCCGTGTGCGGCAGCGCCACGTCGTCGATGTCCAGCATCCCGTGCAAGCCCGGGACCGCCTGCGAGACGTTGCCCATGTCGGTCGAGCCGGTCCCGTCGTTCATGTCGTACGGCGTGACGGTGCGCCCACGACGCGTCGCGTGGCGCGTGAACGCCTCCTCCAGCGGGGCATTGGACACGATCTCCAGGTAGGGGGCCGCCGAGGGCACGAACTCGACCTCGGTGCCGGTCATGAGCGCCGCGCCCTTGAAGATGTCCTCCATGCGCGGCACCAGGTCGTCGAACAGGTAGACGCCGTCCATCGCGCGGGCGATGAGGTTCATCGACGCGGTCTCCGGGATGATGTTGGCCGCCGCGCCCCCGTCGGTGATGATCGCGTGGATCCGCACGTCCTCGCGCACCTGCTGACGCAGCGCGTCGATGCCCGCGAACGTCAGCCGCACCGCGTCCAGCGCGTTCCGCCCCAGGTGCGGCGCCATCGCCGCGTGCGCCGGAACGCCGCGGAAGCTCACGTCCCAGCGCGTGGCGGCCAGGGTGCCCATGGTCGGGTGGCTGGACTTGTACGGGTGGATCATGATCGCGGCGTCGACGCCGTCGAAGACGCCCGC
>CAZJGU010000116.1:0-6887 GCA_964545455.1 uncultured bacterium
TCGCTCAGCAGGACGTCGTCGCCGCCCAGGACGTCCTGGCCCTGGTAGGCGGTCATGGCGAAGTCGGGGGTGGCGGGGGCGCCCTGGCCACGGACGGTCCAGACCGCTGCGACGGCGACGATCGCCAGCAGCGTGGCGGCGGCGCCGAGGATCCACGGGCCGAGGCGGGGTCGGCGACGGCCCGCGGCGCCGTCGCGGCGGTGTCGTGCGCGGGTGCTCATGCCGCGAGTATATACCCATGGGGGGTATCGGGCGCGGCCGCTCCGTCCGTCCGGCGTCCGACCCGTCCCGGCGTAGACTCGGTGCCATGTCGGTGCGGAGGGCCCCGTCGTGATCTCGGCGCTCTACCTCGTGGCGGCCGCCGTCCACGCCGCGCTGTGGATCGTCGGCGCCCGGGCGTGGGCGCGCGCCGGCCGGCCGGTCGCCCTGACGCTGGTGCTGGTCCCCGCCGCGCTGCTCTGGTACGAGAACCTGCGTACAGGACTGGGCCGCTTCGTCGGCGAGGGGGAGGTGCTCTACGTCCTCAGCGTGCCGGCCCTGGCGTGGCACTGGACGGTGCTGCCGCTGTTCGTGCTGGCGGCGTACGCCATGGCGCACGAGGCGGGGCTTGCCTGGGCCCGCCGATGTTGGGCGCTGCTCTTGGTCTCGGGGGTCGTGACCGCGATGTTCGTCGTCGACCTGCCCTACGCGCTGGGCCTGCTGTTGGGACCGGTCGGGCCGCTGCCCGAGGTGGAGCTACGGCTGGGCTGCATCGGCGACGCGGTCCGCTACACCGCCACGCTGTCCGAGGCCTACCTGTGCGAGCCCAGCGCCGAGGTGCACCGGGTCGGACCCGGGCCGCTGGTGGCGATCGCCATGGTGGTCGCGGTGCTGGCCGTCGGCGTCGCGCTGTGGATCCAGCGGCGCTGGCCCTGGCTGGCGCTGGCCGCCGGGGTGATGTTCGTCGCCGCCGCCGCCGGCCCCGCTCTGGGCGCCTACGCCGCGCCCGTCGCGAACGTCGGAGAGATCGTGCTGGTCGCCGCGATGCTGGTCACGGCGCTGCGCTTCGCGCCGCGCGGCGACGGCGTTCCGCCGCCCGGATGATCGCCGCGGAGGCTACCGAAGCCGCCCGGTCGCCTCTCCGGTAGGATCCGCTCCAGACTGGCGCCATGAGCCTCGATCCTGCCCAGCGCCGTCCGCGACCCCACGCCCGGTCCCGCCCCAGCCTTCCCGCCGTGCTCCTGCGCATCGAAGGGCTCGCCCTCTTCGCCGCGGCGTCGTCGGCCTTCCTGATCGTCGGAGGCACCCCCTGGATGCTGCTCGTCTGGCTGCTCGCGCCCGACCTGGTGGCGCTCGGCTACCTCGCCGGTGCTCGCGTCGGGGCGGTCCTCTACGACCTCGGGCATGCGACGCCGGTGCCGCTCGCGTTGCTGCTGGCGGGTGTCGCGTGGGAGGTCGCGCCGGCGGTGCTCGTGGCCACCGTCTGGCTGGCGCACCTGGGGATGGACCGCGCGATCGGGTACGGGCTGAAGTACCCCGGTGGCGACGGATCGAGCCACCTGCAGCGCGTCTGAGCCCCGTCCTTGCAGGGCTGGCCCTGCCGCGATGCGCTTGGTAGCCTTGGGACCCTGCGCCCGCTTCAGCCCGGCCACGTGCCCGCGCTCGTCGCGCGACCACGGCCGGGCCCTCCTGGAGGAACCATGACCGCACCCGGCACCCCGAGGATCGTCTACACCCGCGTCGACGAGGCGCCCGCCCTGGCCACCTGGTCGCTGCTGCCGATCGTCCAGACCTTCGCCGGCGCGGCCGGGATCGAGCTGGAGGTGCGCGACATCTCGCTCGCGGGCCGGATCCTCGCCCAGTTCCCCGAACGGCTGAGCGACGCGCAGCGCGTCCCCGACGACCTCGCCTACCTGGGCGAGCTGGCGACCCGGCCCGAGGCCAACATCGTCAAGCTGCCCAACATCAGCGCCTCCATGCCGCAGCTGAACGCCGCCATCCAGGAGCTGCAGGCGCAGGGTTACGACCTGCCCGACTACCCGTACGAGCCGTCGACCGACGAGGAGCGCGAGGTCCGCGCCCGCTACGACCGGGTCAAGGGCAGCGCCGTCAATCCGGTGCTGCGGATGGGCAACAGCGACCGCCGCGCGCCCGCGTCGGTCAAGGCCTACGCCCGCGCCCACCCGCACACGATGGGCGCGTGGAGCGCCGACTCGGCCTCGCACGTGGCCACCATGGCGGAGGGCGACCTGCGGCACAACGAGGTGTCGACCACCGTCGCCGCCGAGCACGCCGGCCCCGCCCGGATCGAGCACGTCGCCGTCGACGGCGACGTCACCGTCCTCAAGCGGAACGTGCCGCTCGAGCCGGACGAGGTCCTCGACGCCTCGACCATGAGCCGCGCGGCGCTGCGGGCGTTCCTGACCGAGCAGCTGCGCGACGCGAAGGAGCGGGGCGTGCTGTTCTCGGTCCACCTCAAGGCGACGATGATGAAGGTCAGCGACCCGATCCTCTTCGGGCAGGTCGTCGAGACCTACTTCGCCGACGTCTTCGAGCGCCACGCCGCGACCCTCCGTGAGCTGGACGTCGATCCGACCGACGGGCTGGGTAGCCTGCACGCCAAGCTCGCGACCCTGCCGCAGGAGCGGCGCGAGCCGATCGAGGCCGACCTGGCCGCCGCCCTGGACGCCGGCCCCGACCTGGCGATGGTGAACTCGGACAAGGGGATCACCAACCTGCACGTGCCCAGCGACGTGATCATCGACGCCTCGATGCCGGCCGCGATCCGGGCCGGCGGCAGGATGTGGGGCCCGGACGGGGAGCTGCACGACGCCAAGTTCGTCATCCCCGACAGCTCCTACGCCGGCGTCTACCAGGCCGTGATCGACGATTGCGTGGCGCACGGCGCCTTCGACCCGCGCAGCATGGGATCGGTCCCCAACGTCGGCCTGATGGCGCGCAAGGCGGAGGAGTACGGCTCGCACGACAAGACCTTCGAGCTGGACGCGCCCGGAACCGTGCGCATCGTCGCCGCCTCCGGCGCCACCCTGCTCGAGCGCCCGGTCGAGGGGGGCGACCTGTTCCGCGCCTGCCAGACCAAGGACGACGCGATCTGCGACTGGGTGGGCCTGGCGGTGCGGCGCGCCCGCGCCAGTGGCGCGCCGATCGTGTTCTGGCTGGACGAGGCTCGGCCGCACGACGCCCAGCTGATCGCCAAGGTCCGCGCGTACCTGGCCCAGCACGACGTCGCCGGTGTGGACGTGCGGATCCTCGACCCCGTCGAGGCGACCCGGCTCTCGTGCACCCGGCTTCGGCAGGGCGAGGACACCATCGCGGTGACCGGCAACGTGCTGCGCGACTACCTGACGGACCTGTTCCCGATCCTCGAGGTGGGCACCAGCGCCAAGATGCTCTCGGTCGTCCCGCTCATGAACGGGGGCGGACTGTTCGAGACCGGCGCCGGCGGCTCCGCCCCCAAGCACGTGCAGCAGTTCGTCGAGGAGGGCCACCTGCGTTGGGACTCGCTGGGCGAGTTCCTGGCCCTGGTCGCCTCGCTGGATCACCTGGCCGACGCCTACGGTGACGAGCGTGCGCGCCTGCTGGCCGCGGCGCTGGACCGTGCCAACGCTCGCTACCTGAACGACGACCGCGGCCCGTCGCGCCGCGTCCACGAGGTCGACAACCGCGGCAGCCACGCCTGGCTGGCTCGCTACTGGGCCGAGGAGCTGGCGGCGCAGGGCGACGACGCCGCGCTGGCCGCCCGCTTCGCGCCGCTGGCCGAGGCGCTGGCCGACGGCTGGCCGACGATCGAGCGCGAGCTGCTGGACGCCCAAGGGGCGCCCCAGGACCTGGGCGGTTACTACAGACCGGACCCCGCCAAGGTGGCGACGGCGATGCGGCCCAGCCCGACCCTCAACCGCCTGCTGGACGCGTTCGCCGTCTGACGCCCGGGGCGGCTCCGATCTACCTGTGCCGCCGCTCGCGCTCCAACGGCCGCCGCGGGACGTAGCGTCGCGCATGACCCGACGGCCGTGGATCGCGACGCGGCTGACCGCGCTCGTCCTGGCCGGCTGCGTCAGCTACTACGTCTCCCACCCCCGCATGCGCGTCCGCGGCGAGGTGCGCGGTCCCTGCGTCCTGCCGGCCGCCTGTCCGCCGGTCGGCGCGAGCGGGCAGGCCTGGTTCGACCACCAGTGGGGCGACTTCCGCATCGACCGGTTCGGTGGCTGGGACTGGTTCGCGCTGCAGTTCGACGACGGGGCGTACCTGACGCGCTCGGGCAGCTTCGTGACGGCCGGCGGGCTGGCGCATCGTCGTCCCGGGGCGCGGGGTCGACGTGATCGTGCGGCCGCGCGTGGCCGACGCCGAGATGGGCACCCGCGCGACGACCGGGATCGTCCACTGGGAGGGGGCCGTGACGGTGACGGGGAGTCGCCCCGGCGTGGGCTTCGTGGAGCTCACCAACTACGACCGGCTGCCGTTCCGCGAGGGAGTGGACGGCAGCCGGTCGAGCGTGCGCTGAGGTCCAGACTCAGCTGGACGGGGTGTCGTTCGACTTCGACCCTTGGTTCGATCCGGAGGACGTCTCCTCCTCGATATCGGCCTTGAGATCCTTGAAGCCCTTGCGGACTTCGCGGGCGGACTCGCCGAGGCCCCGGGCGATCTTGGGCAGTCGGCTCGATCCGAAGATGAGCAGGACGACGACGAGGATGATCAGGATTTCCCAGCCGCCGAGCGGTCCTAGGCGCATGTAGACCCTCCTATGCCGCGACCGTAGCACGCGTCCAGTAGGTCGTCCGTCCCTGGCGGCGCGCGTCTGCGCATGCCACCGTGTTCACAAGCGAACCATGGAGGCGTTCTGCGCCCGTCACCGGAGGCGGGCGGGGCGCGCCGATCCTCGCGTCGCGGTCCAGGAGGTGGCGGCCGCACCATGCGCACCGTCAAGAACGGCCTCGCCCTGTTCGTCTTCTGGTGCGTGGTGGTGCCACCCCGGCACCTCGGCGAGGTGGTCATCGGCCTGGTCGCGGCGACGACGCTCGCCCTCGCGGCGGAACCTCTCCTCGGTCTCCACCGCGCCTCGTTCGGGGAGCGCCTGCGCTGGCTCACCCTGCCGGGCTTCCTGGTGCGCACGGTCGGGCGCGTCGCGGCCTCGGCCTGGCAGGTGCTGCGGATCGTCCTCGACCCGCGCATGCCGCTGGCCCCACGTACGCTGCGGCACGACGAGCCGTTCGACGACGAGGCACAGCGCGTCTTCTTCGCCAACCTCGTGACGCTCACCCCCGGCACGCTCACGGTCGAGGTCGAGGGCGACCGCTTCCTGATCCACTGCCTCGATCCCGCCCTGGCCCACGACGTGCTCGACGGCTCACTGGCCGCGGACGTGCGGCGGCTGTTGGGAGGGGCGCGGTGAGCGAGCTGCTCTGGGCCGTCGCCGCCGCCCTGATGCTGTTGGCGTTCGTGTGCCTGCTGCGGGCCGATGCCGGACCCACGCTGCAGGACCGGTTGCTGGCCGTCAACCTGGTCGGAACCAAGGCCACGTTGGTGCTGGCGATCCTGGCCGTCGTCGCCCGGCAGCCGTTCGTGCTGGACGTCGCCCTGGTCTACGGGCTGCTGAACGTGGTGCTGACGCTGGCGGCCACACGCTTCCTGGAGAAGGGCGCGCTGGACGGCGAGGCGCCCTCGTGAGCGGCGCGGGCGTCGGCTGGGGGCTCGACCTGGCGGCCATCGCGCTGCTCATGAACGGTGTGCTGTTCCTGATCGGCAGCTCGGTCGGGATCACCCGTCTGCCCGACCTCTTCACCCGTGCGCACGCTGCGAGCAAGTGCGACACCGTCGGCGCGACCTCGATCCTCGCCGCGCTCGCGCTGTTGGCGTCGCCCGCGCTCGCGGCCAAGTTGCTGATCCTCGCGCTGCTGGTGGTCGTGACCGGGCCGACCACCGCCCATGCCCTGGCGCGATCGGCGTGGCGGTCCGGGCAGCGGCCCTGGCAGCGGCCCTGGCATGAGGACGAACGATCGTGATCGTCCTCTTCGACCTGCTCACGGCCGGCCTGCTGATCTCGATCGCGCTGCTGATCGCACGCACCCGCGACCTCGGTGGCGCCGTCGTGATGTACGCGATGTACGGGCTGCTGCTGTCGCTGTTCTGGGTTCGCCGCGGCGCGCCCGACGTGGCGCTCACCGAGGCCGCGCTGGGGGCCGGCGTGACCACCGTGTTGTTCCTGGCGACGATCGCTCGGACCGTGCGGAGGGAGACGCGGTGAGGGTCTTCGCGACGCTGCTGGCGCTGGCGGTGGGGTCGATGCTGCTGGCGGCCCTCACGGCGCTCGGCGACGCGGACGCGGCCGGTCCCGACGAGCCGGGCGAGGTGGCGGCGCACTACCTGGCCGAGGCCGAGGAGGCCACCGGCATGCGCAACGTCGTCGGGTCGGTGCTGGTGCACTACCGCGGCTTCGACACCTTCGTCGAGGTGGTCGTGATCTTCACCGCCCTGACGGCGATCATGGGGATCGGCCTGGCGGCCGCACCCGCCCCCTCGCGGCCCCGGACGGTGCCGATCGATCCGGTGGTCCGCTTCGTCGTGGCGCTGCTGGCGCCGTACGTGGCGCTGTTCGCGCTGGCCCTGCTGGTGCGCGGGCACGCCTCGCCGGGGGGCGGGTTCTCGTCCGGTGCGGTGGTCGCCGCGCTGCTGGTCGCCGTGGCCTTCGTGGCGCGCGCGGCCCCGCCGCCGCGGGGCGGCGCGGGGGGCCTCCTCGCGCTGGCGCAGGCCGCGGCGCCGGTCGCCTTCGCCGCCGTGTTGATCCTGACGGCGGTGGGCCTCCTGGCCGGACGTGCCGCGCGCGAGGCGACCGGCACCGTCCTGGAGGGCGCCATCGCCGTGACCGCCGCGATCGTGCTGGCGCGCGCCTT
>CAZJGU010000117.1:0-6646 GCA_964545455.1 uncultured bacterium
GACCGGCGCACTCTGGTATCGTTCCGACAGGCGCACCGGATCGGGCGCGCCGGCGGAAGGAGGGCCCCATGCAGAGCGAAGTCACCGGGTCCGGCATGACCTTCACCGAATCGGCGGCGGCCAAGGCCGCCACGCTCCTGTCCGAACGCGACGACGACGCCGCCATCCGCGTCTTCGTGAAGTCGGGTGGCTGCAGCGGCTACATGTACGGCATGGCCATCGACGATCGCCGCCTCGAGGGCGACCACGAGTTCGAGGACAAGGGCGTCCGCCTGGTGGTCGACAAGATGAGTTGGCCCCTGCTCCAGGGCAGCGAGGTCGACTACGTCGAGAACATGATGGGCGGCGGCTTCTCCGTCAACAACCCCAACGCGTCGAGCAGCTGCGGCTGCGGCAGCAGCTTCCGGACCGACGGCGCCGAGGCGCCGGACGGGGAGGGCGCGGTCGGCTGCAGCACCTGACGCGATCCGCCAGGACGGCCTACGGCGACGCCCGGACCGAGCGGTCCGGGCGTCGCTGCGTGAGGGCGGGTCGCGATTGGTCGGGTCGTCGGTGTCAGTCGGCCGCCTCGCGGGCGGCATCGCGCTCGGGAGGGGTCCAGCGCAGGATCGGCGTGCGCGCCGCGGCGACCTCGTCCAGGCGGCGCACCGGCGTGGTGCGCGGCGCTTCGGCGAGGTAGTCCGAGTCCTGGCGCGCGCGCTCGAGGATGCGTCCCAGCGCGTCGGCGTAGGCGTCGAGGGTCTCGAGCGACTCGGTCTCGGTCGGCTCGACCATCATCGCCTCCTTGACGACCAGCGGGAAGTAGACCGTCATGGGGTGCATCCCCTCGTCCAGCAACGCCTTGGCGACGTCCAGGGTGCGGATCCCCTCGGGCGGGCGGGCGACGAACTCGTGCATGCAGGCCCGCTCGAAGGCGCTGGCGTAGCCGGCCTCGCCCATCCGGACGCGCAGGTAGTTGGCGTTGAGCACCGCCATCTCGGCCACATTGGCCAGGCCGTCCGGTCCGAGCGTACGAAGGTAGGCGTAGGCGCGCACCAAGTTTCCGACGTTGCCGTACCACGAGCGCACCCGACCGATCGAGTGCGGTCGGTCGTCGTCCAGCACGAAGCGGTCCCCGTCGCGACCGATCGTCGGCCGCGGCAGGAACGGCTCGAGGTGGGCCTTGACGCCGACCGGACCCGTGCCCGGGCCACCGCCGCCGTGCGGCGTGGTGAAGGTCTTGTGCAGGTTGAGGTGCACCACGTCGAAGCCCATGTCGCCCGGTCGGGCCTTGCCGACGATGGCGTTGAGGTTGGCGCCGTCGTAGTAGAGCTGCGCGCCGACGGCGTGGGCCGCCTCGGCGATCTCGACGATGCGGGTCTCGAAGATGCCGACGGTGCTGGGGTTGGTGAGCATCACCGCGGCCGTGTCGGGGCCCAGAGCGGCGCGGAAGGCCTCGAGGTCGACCTCGCCGTCGGCGCCGGTCGGCACCTCGACCACGCGGTAGCCGACCATGCCGGCCGTGGCGGGGTTGGTGCCGTGCGCCGCGTCGGGCACGATCACCGTGCGGCGCTGATCGCCCTCGCCGTTGGCCTCGTGGAAGGCGCGGATCATCAGGATGCCGGTCAGCTCGCCGTGGGCGCCAGCGGCCGGTTGCAGGCTGACGCGGTCCATGCCGGTGACGACGGCCAGGTCGCGCTGCAGCGTCCAGAGCAGCTCCAGGATCCCCTGCGCGCCCTCCGGGTCCTGCTCCGGGTGGACGTCGGCGAAGCGCCCGGCGACCTCCTCGTGCACCTTCGGGTTGTACTTCATCGTGCAGCTGCCCAGCGGGTAGACGTTCGCGTCGATCGAGACCTGCCGGTGCGCCATCTGGGTGTAGTGGCGGACCAGGTCCAGCTCGGAGACCTCCGGCAGCCGCGGCGGCGTCGCGCGCAGCGCCTCCTCGCCGAGCAGCTCGGCGAGCGGGGGACCGTCGACCCGGGGCGGACGCACGCCGCGCCGACCGGGTTTGGAGCGTTCGAAGATCAGCGGGAAGTCGGTGTCAGCCATGGGCCACCTCCGCGGCGCGGGCGCCGACGGCGTCCAGCGCCGCGATGAGCGCGTCGATGTCGCCCTCGCGGGTGAGCTCGGTCGCGGCCAGCAGCACCGCGGGGCCCAGCCCGTACTCGGCCGGGATCGGCACGCCCGCCCGAACGCCGGCACGCTGCAGGTCGCGTCGCAGCTCGACCGGATCGCGACCCACCCGAAGCGGCACCTCGGCGAAGAACGGCCCGTCGTCCAGCACCTCGTGGCCGGCTGCCCTGAGCCGGGCCGCCAGAGCGTGGGCGTTGCGGACCGTGCCCTCGGCCATCTCGCGCAGGCCCTGGGGCCCCAGCGCCGCGACGTTGACCGTCGCCATCAACGCGGCCAACTGGTGGTTGGAGCAGATGTTCGACTTGGCCTTGCCGCGTCGAATGTGCTGCTCCCGGGCCTGCAGGGTCAGCACGAAGCCGCGCCGACCGTCCACGTCGCGCGTCTCGCCGGCCAGTCGGCCGGGCAGCTGCCGCAGCAGCGCCTCGGTCACGACCATGAAGCCGAAGTGGGGACCGCCGAACTGCAGCGGCACGCCCAGCGTCTGCCCGTCGCCGATCGCCACGTCCGCCCCGACCTCGCCGGGGCTGGCCAGCACCGCCAGCGAGAGCGGATCGACCGAGGCCACGAACAGGGCCCCCGCCTCGTGGGCGGCCTGCGCCAGCTCGCGCATCGGTTCGATCCGGCCCAGGTGGTTCGGGTTCTGCACGATCAGCGCCGCCGCGTCCGACAGGTCGCCCGGGCGCGGCGTGCGCAGGTGGTCGAGGTCCACCACGTCGACGCGCACGTCCAACGGGCTCAGGTAGGTCGCCAGGACCTCGCGCGCGTGGGGGTGCACGCCGCGCGAGACCACCACCCGCTCGCGTCGGGTGGCGCGCATGGCCAGCAGGGCCGCCTCGGCCACCGACGAGGCGCCGTCGTACATGCTGGCGTTCGAGACCGGCAGGCCGGTCAGCTCGCTCATGATCGTCTGGTACTCGAAGGTGGCCTGCAGGACCCCTTGCGCGACCTCCGGTTGGTAGGGCGTGTAGGCCGTGACGAACTCGGACTGCATCGCCAGCTGACGCACCACGGCCGGCAGGAAGTGACGTCGCGCGCCGCCGCCCAGGAAGCTGGGGCTGGTGGTGTCGTCGCGCGCGGCGAGCGCCTGGACGTGGTCCATCAGCGCGACCTCGTCGAGGCCGGCCGGCAGGTCCAGCTCGGGGTCCAGCAGGGCGGCGGGGACGTCGGCGAAGAGGGCGTCCACGTCGTCGACCCCGATCGCGTCCAGCGCCCGGCGGACGTCCTCGTCGGTGTGGGGCGTGTAGGGCACCTACGACTCCGCTTCGCAGACGGCCCGGTAGGCCGCCGCGTCGAGCAGCGCCTCCCGGTCGCCCGGATCGGCGGGACGCAGGCGGAACAGCCAACCGCCCTCGTAGGGCGCCTCGTTGATCGCCTCGGGGGCGGACTCGAGCGCGTCGTTCACCTCGGTGATCGTGCCGGCCAGCGGCGCGTAGATGTCGCTGGCGGTCTTGACGCTCTCGACCACGGCGACGGCGTCCTCGGCCTCGACCTCGTCGCCGACCGACGGCAGCTCGACGAAGACGACGTCGCCCAGCTGATCCTGCGCGAAGTCGCTGATCCCGACGGTCACGACGCCGTCGGCGGGTTCGGAGACCCATTCGTGGGTCGCGGCGTACCTCAGGGTTTCGGGGATGTCCATGGCGCCTCCTCGCGGGATCGGCGTCCCGCTTCGTGCCTCACGATACCCGGGCGTCCGGCGCGAAGAAGGGGAGGTCGACGACCGTCGCGGACACCTGCTGAGCACGGATCTCGACCGCGACCTCGTGGCCGCTCTCGGCCAGGTCGGCGTCGACCCAGGCGAAGGCGATGCTGTCGCGCGTCAACGGCGACACGGTGCCGCTCGTGACCTCGCCGGCGACGTCGCCGCCGGTCTCGCCGCCGAGACGATGGACGCGGTAGCCCTGGCGCGCCACCCCGCGCCCCGTCAGCCGCAGTCCGACCAGCCGTCGCGCGCACGACGGCGCCCCGAAGGCGTCGTCGCCCGCGAACGGCTTGTCCTTGACCACCCACGCGAACGGCGTGCAGCGCGGATCGGTGTCCGGTCCGAGCTCGTGACCGAAGAGCGGGTAGCCGGCCTCCAAGCGCAGCGTGTCGCGCGCGCCCAGGCCGCACGGCGCCGCCCCGGCGTCGGTCAAGGCGGTCCAGACCGCCACGGCGTCCTCCGGTCGTGCGAACACCTCGAAGCCGTCCTCGCCCGTGTAGCCGGTGCGCGCCAGCCGGACCGGCAGGGCGTGCAGCCGGGTCGCCAGCGTGGCGTTCTTGCGCACCCCGCCCAGGTCCGCCTCGACCAGCCGGTCGAGCAGCACCGCGGCGCCCGGCCCCTGCAGCGCCAGCAGCGCCCAGCGGTCGCTGACGTCGCGCACCTCGACCGGATCGAAGCCGTCCGCCACGGCCGTCAAGCGGTCGGCGACGGCCTGCCGGTTGGCGGCGTTCGCCACCAGCAGCCAATCGTGAGCCTCCAAGCGGTAGAGGTAGGCGTCGTCGACCAGGCCGCCGCGGTCGTTGGGCACCATGGTGTAGTGCGCCCGGCCGACCCGCAGCTTGCCGGCGTCGTTCAGGAGGGCGTATCGCAGGAAGTCCAGCGCGCCCGCGCCCGAGATGCGGAACTCGGCCATGTGGCTGACGTCGAAGAGGCCGGCGGCCTCGCGCACGGCCAGGTGTTCGTGCGCGATCCCGCCGGGATACTGCAGCGGCATGCGGGTCCCCGCGAAGTCGGTCATCCGGGCCCCGAGGGCCTCGTGGGTCGCGGTGAGCGGCGTCGTGTCCATGGCCGGCACGCTACCACCGGCCCGCGCGCCGCGTCGCGCCGCTTCAGGCCTTCTGCGCGAGCTTCTCCAGCACCATGCGCGAGACGCCCTTGAGCGGCTCGAACACCCCTTCGAACCGGAACGCCACCGCCTCGAAGACCGGCACGGACCCCGCCGGATCGAGGACGCTGCGGATCATCTCGACCGGCAGGGCGTCGGGCAGGTCGCGCTTGTTGACCTGGACGACGTGCGGGATGTCGGACAGCCGCAGGTCGTACTCGAGCAGGTTCTCGCGCAGGTTGCGCAGGCTCTCGGCGTTCGCCCGCAAGCGGTTGGGCGCGCTGTCGGCGACGAAGACGATGCCGTCGACGCCGCGCAGGATCAGCTTGCGCGAGGAGTTGTAGAACACCTGGCCCGGCACCGTGTAGAGGTGGAAGCGCGTCTTGAAGCCGTTGACCGTCCCGAGGTCGAGGGGGAGGAAGTCGAAGAACAGCGTGCGCTCGTCCTCGGTCGCCAGACTGACCATCTCGCCCTTCGAGTCGCCCGGCACGCGGTCGTAGATCATCTTCAGGTTGGTCGTCTTGCCCGACAGGCCGGGACCGTAGTAGACGATCTTGAAGTTGATCTCGCGCGCCGCGAAGTTGATCGTGCTCATGCGTCCCTCGTTCCGAACAGGCCGTCCAGCAGCTTCTCCGTCGAGGCGCTCCAGGCTTCGTCCAGCGTCGGCCCGGGCGCGTCCTCCGCCCGCAACTCGGACAGCTCCGCGCGGATCTCGTCGGCGGCGCGCTGGGCGTGGACCTTGATGCGCCCGAGGGCGGCGTCCCCGCCGAAGACGACGACGAGGAGAGCGTCCGGTCCGAGCTCCTCGACGTAGGTGCCGACGTCCTGGCCCTGCTGCACGACCTCGCGGAAGCCCTCGGAGCCGAACAGCTTGGCGATCGCGGCGTTGGCCGAATGGTTCGAGGCGACCAGCGTCGCCAGCGAATCGAGCGAGGGCGGTTTGGGCGCGAACGGCGCGGCGGCGTGGAGGATCACGAACCCCTTGCGATCGACGACCAGGGCGTAGCGCGCCCGGCTGCGCTCGAGCAGGGCTTCGAGCCGTTGCTGGACCCGCGCCATCGCGGCGCCGTAGAGGTCGACCTGCGGTTCGAGCATGGAGGTACGGTAGCACGCACCCACGGCCGTCCCATGGGGCCGATCCCACCCTGGGACGTACGCGTGGACCGGTCGCGAGGGCAGGTGCTACGCTCCAGTCCGGAGGTGTTCATGGCAGGCAAGTTCGAAGTCAAGCCGGCGGCCGGAGGCAAGGTCGGGTTCGCGCTCAAGGCGTCCAACGGACGCACCATCCTCACCGGCCAGTCCTACAAGGGCAAGGCCGCGGCACAGAACGGCGTCCGCTCGGTCCGTGAGAACGCGAGCGACGACGCCCGCTTCGAGCGCAAGACGGCCAAGGACGGGCGACCCTACTTCGTGCTCAAGGCGGGCAACGGCCAGGTCATCGGCCAGAGTCAGATGTACGGCTCCCCCCGGGCGATGGAGAAGGGGATCGCGTCGGTCAAGCGCCACGCCGCCGAGGCCGCCGTCGAGGACACGACCGAGTAGCCTCCGCGCACGATTCCTTGCCGGACGGTCACGCCTGCGGTAGACTCCCGGTCGCGCGTGCGAGGCGATGTAGCTCAGCTGGTTAGAGCGCACGACTCATAATCGTGAGGTCCGGGGTTCAAGTCCCCGCATCGCTACCAAGCGCAGCAGCCCCGCCTCAGCGGGGCTGCGCTCGTTGGTGCCGG
>CAZJGU010000118.1:0-6582 GCA_964545455.1 uncultured bacterium
AGTGGATCGCCGTGATGGACGTCGCGCAGTCGCTCGGCCTCTACACCACGGCCACCATGGTCATCGGCTTCGGGGAGAGCGAGGCCCAACGCATCGCCAGCCTGATGCGCATCCGCGACCAGCAGGACAAGGCCCTCGCGCGATACGGCAACGGCTTCAGCGCCTTCATCTCCTGGACGCTGCAGACCGAGGGCGTGCGCATCGACGGCAAGGTGCCGGGCGCCGGCCCGCACGAGTACCTGAAGAACGTGGCGACCGCACGGCTGCTGCTCGACAACGTCGTGCACCACCAGGCCTCCTGGCCGACGATGGGCTACAAGGTCGCCCAGACCGCGTTGTTCGCCGGCTGCGACGACTTCGGCAGCACCATGCTCGAAGAGAACGTCGTCAGCCAGGCGGGGGCCAAGCACCGCGCCACGCCGGAACGCGAGATGGTCCGCCAGATCGTCGAGGCCGGCTTCGTGCCCAAGCAGCGCGACAGCCTCTACGGCATCGTGGCCGAACCGGACGTGGCGACGATGCTCGCGCCCGGCGGCGACGAGCCTGCGCCCGCCGCCCTCGTCTGAGCTCCATGGGGGACGCCCGGTGGCGCTGACCCGTCGCCGCCTGCACGCCCGCGTGGCCTACGGCGGACTGGGCACCCCGGTCGACCATGGCGTCGCCGTGGTGCAGGAGGCGGACGGCGATGCGCGCGTGCTGTTCGTCGGCGCCGCCGACGAGGCCGCCCGGCGCTGGCCGGACGCGGAGGAGGCCGACGCCGGGTTCGCGCTTTCGCCGCCGCCGGTGAACGCCCACCTGCACCTCGACCTGAGCGGCATGCCGCACGTCGAGGACGACTACGAGGCGTTCGTCCGCGCCGTCGTCGCGCACGGCCACGCCGGCGGGCGCGGGGTGGAGGCCGCCCGGCGCGGCCTGGCCGAGCTGGCCGCCGCCGGCACCCGCACCTTCGGCGACATCGTCGCCGATGAAGCCACCATGCTCGAGCTGCTCTCCCGTCCCGGCCTGTCCGGGGTCGCCTACTGGGAGGTGTTCGCCCCTGATCCGGGCCGGGCGGACGAGGTGTTCGACGCGACCGTCGCGGCGCTGCGACGCTTCCGCGCGGCCGCGCGGCCGGACGGCCTTCGGGTCGGGCTGTCGCCGCACGCGCCGCACAGCGTCTCGGCCCCGCTGCTGCAGCGCCTGGCCCGGCTGGCGGCGGCCAACGACCTGCCGATGCAGATCCACGTCGCCGAATCCCCCTCCGAGACCCGCCTGCACGCGCACGGCGACGGACCGCTGCGGGAGCTGATGGGCCCGCTGCTGGGCGACTTCCGCCCGTCCGGCCGCTCGCCGGTCGGCTACCTGCAGGAGCTGGGCGTGCTGGAGGCCCGCCCCACCCTGGTCCACGCCGTGCAGGTGGACGAGGAGGACGTGCGGACGCTGCAGCGCGCGGGCTGCGCGGTCGTGCACTGCCCGCGCTCGAACCGTTCGCTGCGCTGCGGACGGTTCCCCTGGGAGCTCTACGCCAAGCACGGCGTCGACGTGGCGTTCGGCACCGATTCGCGCGGGTCCAGCCCGTCGCTGGACGTCCAGCAGGAGGTCGCGGCCGCCGCGGCCTGGCATGGCTCGCGCGCGGCCCCCGGCGGGCTGGTGCGCGCCGCGGTCAAGGGGGGCCATCGGGCGCTGGGGCTGGTGCCCCCGCGCGTGGGTCGCGGCGACCCGGCGGACGGCCTGGTGCGCTGGCGCCTGTCGGCCGAGGGCACGTCCGACGCATGACATCGCGGCCGAGGTCGACGCACGTATCTTGGTGCGCGTACCGGGCCGCCGACGCGACCGCGTCCAGCCGCGGGCCCGCTGGGGAGGAACCATGACCGAAGGAATGATGGAGTTCAACGACGGCAACTTCCAGAACGAGGCCGCCGAAGGTCTCGTGCTGGTGGACTTCTGGGCCCCGTGGTGCGGACCGTGCCGGATGGTCGGACCGATCATCGAGGAGCTCAGCGGCGACTACCAGGGCAAGATCAAGGTCGGCAAGCTCAACGTCGACGACAACCCGCGCACCGCGATGAGCTTCCGCGTCATGTCGATCCCGACCGTCATCCTGTTCAAGGACGGTCAGCCGGTCGAAACGCTGGTCGGCGCCATGCCCAAGAGCGCCTACCAGGCGCGCCTGGACAAGCACCTGCCCGCCTGAGGAGGCCGCGCCCTGGCACGCGCGCACGATGCGGTCGACGAAACGACGCGCGCGGACCGACCGGTCCGCGCGCGTCGTCGTTCGTCGGTCGGGGGTCGCCGCGTGCGGCCCCCGACGCTCACCAATCGAAGGTCTGCAGCGAGCGGGTCACCATGGTGCCGTCCTCGACACCGCGGACGCTCCAGTTCAGGCCCATCCGCTCGGCCACGATGCCGAGCGCCTCGGGCACGATCTCCGTCACGGGCAACAGCTCGGCGAAGCCGGGCGCCTCGACCTCGGGCGCGTCGTCGGCCGGTTCCGGCTCGGCCGGGGTCTCGGCCGGTACGGGCGTGCCGGCGACGACCTCCAGCCGGTACGGCCCTTCGCCGCCGCCGCTCCAGGTGGTCGCGCCGACCAGCAGTTCGCGTCCGTCGCTCTGGAAGCGGATCTCGGACCGGTCGGTCCAGGGTGCGTCGTCGTTCTCGGCCAGGACTTCGCCGGTGGCCGCGTCGTACAGGTAGAGGTAGGTGTCGAGCGGCTCGGAGGTCATGACGACCGAGACCTCCGTGCCGGCCGCGAACCGCTCGAGTCGGTAGACGTCGATCGTGTCGAAGTCGAAGGTCGGCGAGTCGGGACCCAGCTGCGCGTCGACCGGCATGCCGACGATCAGCTCGCCCGCCGGCGCGGTCACGATGCCGTCCGGCCCGGCGTAGCCCGCCGTCGCGGGGTCGAGCACCACCAGCGGCTGCTCCTCCTCCTCGAAGCCGAAGCCTTCGCTGAGCGGCTCGCGGCGCGCGTCCTCCAGCGCCGCCGTGGTCCCGGCGGCCAGGGCGGCGGCGGCCGGTTGGGCCGCCAGGTCCGTGAGCGCCGCCAGGCCCGCCAGCGGCGCACCGCCGTCGCCGTAGCTCCAGCCGGTCGCGTCGTTCGGCAGAGCGGCCGACACGGCCGCCCAGCCTGCGCTGTCGCGCCCGTCGGGCAGCGTGCCGTCCAGCACGCCCAGCGCGGTCTCGAACGCGTCGAGCGTGGTCGCGACGATCATCCGGTCGCCCACGACGGCCACCCGCAGGTCGGTGGTCGGAGCGATCTGCACGCGGCGGTAGGGCACGCCCATCGTCTCGCCGTCCCGGATGGCGATCTGGTCGACGAACCCTTGCAGGTCGGCGAGGTCGCCGCCCGCGGCGGCGACGGTGGAGGTCAGGTCGTCGAGCGCCGCTTCGATCGCGTCCAGGCCCGCCTCCGCAGCGGTGGCGGAGGTGACCGAGAGGATGCTCGCCGAGGGCGTGGCGACGAGGTCACGCAGGTCGGTGGAGATCGTGCCCAGCTGCGAGGTGACCGCCTGACCGCCCAGCCAGTCGAGCAGCAGCAGGTCGAGGTCGAGGCCGGCCTCTTCGCGCGCGAGCTCGCGCAGCGTGATGGGGGAGCCCATCGCGGCGCCGCTCACGTCGGCCGTCAAGCCGTCCAGCCAGTCCACCCAGGCGCGCAGGTCGAAGCCCATGCCCTGCACCGCGATCGCGTCGGCCGACGCCCAGCCGGCGTCGGGCGCGTCGCAGCTGGCGCAGGTCAGCAGGTCGTAGAGCGCCGGATCGCCGCCGTCGGGGTTGGGCGTCGCGGTCGCGCCGACCTCGATGCCCGCGCCGGTCAGCGCCAGGCGGGCGGAGCCCGATCCGATCGTCCGCAGTACGGCCAGGCCGCGCTCCACGGCGCCGGTCATGGGATCGTCCGCGGACAACGGAACGAGGTTGGCGACCACGTCGGCGACGCGGGTCAGGTCGTAGTAGAGCCGCGCCCCGGTCGCAGCGTCGGTCCAGGCGCCCGGGCGATCGGCCAGCGACGCGTCGCCCGAGCCCGTGGCGCGGGCCAGCACGGCGCGCACCGGCTCGGGCTGCGTGCCGACGATGAACAGGTCGTCCAGGACGGCGACCACGACCGGCAGGTCGCTCCCGTCGCCGAGCAGGTGCAGGGGAACGCCGGCGGTCTCTCCGAGGGTCTCGCCCCCGAAGCACCCGACGAGTTGCTCGTTCAGCGCGCGCGCGGCGTCCAGGGAGGCGGGCTCGACCCGCGCCAGCAGCACCGCGCCCGGGATCGAGGAGAACGGATCCCAGACGATCGACGCCAGCAGGTCGGACGCCCAGTCGTCCTCGAGGAAGGCGGTCGCGTCGCTGCCGAGGCCGGGACAGGCGGCGTCCAGCTCGGAGGCGATCTCGCCACCGATGCCGCTCGGGTCGACCTCCTCGGCCATCTCGAGCGCTTCGCCTACGGCGGAGCCCATGGCGCCCATGCCCCCCATGCCGAGCGGCAGGTCGCCGCCGACCTCCTCCAGCACGTCGAGGATGGCCTCGAAGCCGGCGCGCGCCGCGTCGAGGTCCAGCCCCTCGAGGGCGTCCATCAGGTCGCCGTCGGGCAGGCCGTCGGGCGTGAGGCCGAGCGCGAGAACGGCGTCGGCCGGCGCGTAGCGCTCCAACGGCTGGGGCTGAGCCCAGGCCACCGGAAGCGCCAGCGCGGCGGTCGCCGCGAGGAGCAGGGGAAGACGTCGTAGGCGGACGGGTGCGTTCATGCAGGGTCCCTCCGTGTCGGAAATGGCTGGGGCGCGACGATCTGGGCGCATCGCACAGGGCCTCGTCGCCGGACGCGCCCACGGTCTTGGCGAAGGTAGCACGGGGTCCGTCACGTCTCCGTCAAGGTCGTACGTGCACCCCGTCCGGGTCCACCCGCAGCGAGGTGGGCGAGGCGTCGGAGGTGACCTGCAGGGCGTACGCGTCGGGTCCGTACTCGACCACCGTCCAGCGCACTCCGGCGGGCAGGTCCAGCTCCAGCAGCACGTCGGTCGCGTAGGCGCCGGCCGTCAGCCGCCCCAACTCCATGCGCAGCCACGCCTCCCAGGCGGTCCGGACCAGCGGGTCGTCCCGTCCGAGGTCGCGGGGCGCGCGCACCTCCCGCACGTCGCCGCCCGGGGGCGTGGCCGGAGGGTCCTGTGCGGGGGCCGCGGCGGGCACGCAGCCGGCGACGGTCAGCGCCAGCGCGCCGAGAAGCCCGATCGGGCCGAGGCGCGAGCGGCGCGGCGACGGGCGGGTCGGTCGAGGGGAGGTCATGCGCCCATGATAGGCCCGGCGCTTCAGCGCAGGTCCTCGGGCGCGACCGGGGCGAGGCCCAGGTGGATGACGTAGCGCTGCGCGCCGCGCTTGGCCTGGTAGCGCTGCAGCAGCTCGAACAACTCGCGCTGCAGGGCCTTGGCGTCGGGGTAGTCGAGCTCCAGAGCGTCGCGCCAGGCGGACAGCACGGCCGGCCCCTCGGGGCCGGGCGGTTCGGCGTCGACGTCGGGACGGACCGCCATCTGGACCTGGACGCGCCCGCGCTCGTCGCGGTAGATGCGCGTGCCCCAGACGCCGATCGCCTCGCGGCGGGCGCGCACGACGGCGCGCCGCAGGACGGTGGCGACCCAGGCCTCGCGCTCGGCCAGGGCGGCCTCGAGGTCCTCCGCCGCGCTGGCCTCGAACGGCACGAAGAAGACGTCGGCGATGGTGCGGTAGCGACGGATCGGCCGGCCCCGGCGTGGAACCGTCTCGGCCACCTCCAGCAGCCCGGCGGCCAGGAAGCGCTGCACCCGGCGCAGCACGGTGTTGGGCTTCTCGCCCGCCCGACGGGCGGCCTCTCCGACGGCGAGGGGTCGCGCGAGGAACGGCGCCAGCTGGGCGCGGGTGCGGGCGTCCAGGAGCAGGCGGGCCTGCTCGGGGTCCGAGACCACCGCGGTCCGCGCGCCCTGCGACTCTGAACGTGATTCAGGCGTCGTCATGTCATGTTGAAGCGTACGACACTTGACGCATCCACGCCCGATGCCGCGTCGACCCGTTCCCGCGGCCGCGCGGGCGCCCCGCCGGCCCGACCGGCGCCCCACGTCCCTTCCGGACCCGCGACGCGACCCGCGCGGCCCGGCACGAGGAGGAAACGATGACGTCCAAGAACAGTTTCGGCGCCCGCCACCGCTTCGACACCGGCTCGGGCGAGGCCTACTACTACCGCCTCGCCGATCTGCAGGAGCAGGGGCTCGGGGCCATCGACCGCATGCCGTTCTCGATCAAGGTGCTGCTCGAGGCGCTGCTCCGCAACGAGGACGGCTTCGTCGTGACCGCCGACGACGTCCGCAAGCTGGCCGCCTACGACCCCAAGAAGCCCGCCCAGGACGAGGTGCCGTTCATGCCGGCCCGGGTCGTGCTGCAGGACTTCACCGGCGTGCCCGCGGTCGTCGACCTGGCGGCGCTGCGCAGCGCGATGGACCGGATGGGCGGCGACCCCAAGGCGATCAACCCGCAGGTGCCGGTCGACCTGGTCATCGACCACAGCGTCCAGGTGGACGAGTACGACTCGCCCCTGGCGCTTCTGCACAACGCCGAGCGCGAGTTCGAGCGCAACCGCGAGCGCTACGAGTTCCTGCG
>CAZJGU010000119.1:0-6459 GCA_964545455.1 uncultured bacterium
GTGTAGCCGACGGGCGCGTCGAGCAGCCGCTGCTCGTGGAACGAGGTGGGCTGCGGGAAGCCCTTCTGCACGATCATGCCGCGACCGTCGCCGTTGTAGTTGTGGCAGGCGGCGCAGTAGACGTTGTAGCGCTCCTGTCCGCGCAGCAGCAGCTCGCCGGTCAGTTCGACCGGGAGCTCGCTCACCAGGCCACCGGCGTCCTGGCCGGTCAGGTAGACCGGGTCGAACGCGCCGCGTTCACGCGAGACCGTGCCCTCGGGCAGCGGCCGCGAGGAGGTGCCGTCGGCGAAGAACGGGCTGGCCTCGTACACCTCGGCCCTGGGCTGGTCGTACATGTTCCGGCCGCAGGCGCTCAACAGCAGCGTGACCGCGACGAGACCCAGCCACCAGGCGCGCCGGCGGGCCGGACGGGGGGGAACGGCGGGAGCCGACACTAGCGCTGCACCTCCGAGACGGTGAGCGGAGCCTGCGCTTCGAGGAAGGCGCGGGTCTCGGCCAGGTCGAAGCGGTCGTCGCGCGACTCGATGCAGAGGAAGAACCGGTCGCGCGTGGCCGCCTCGAAGTTGGGCGTGTTGAAGATCGGGTGGTAGGGCCGCGGCAGGCCGTTGCGGCCGAGCATGAACAGGCCGGCGGCGAAGGCCGAGAACAGCACCGTCATCTCGAAGGTGATGACGATCCAGTTGGGCCAGCTGTTGAGCGGCTTTCCGCCGATGTTGAGCGGGTAGAAGACGACGTTGGCGTACCACTGCATGAAGAAGCCGCCGACCGCCCCCGCGATCCCCGCGGCCAGCACGATCCAGCCGAGCCGGGTGGGGGACATGCCGAGGCGCTCGTCGAGCCCCTCGACCGGGTAGGGCGTGTAGGCGTCGATCGTACGGTAGCCGGCCTCACGGGCGGCGTCGGCGGCCGCCTCGAGCTGGTCGACCTGCTCGAACTCGGCGACCAGGCCGTACAGCTCGGCGCTGCCGGCGCTCGCGGCCGGAACGTGGGCGTCGTGCGCGTCGCTCACGAGCGGGCCTCCTGGTAGTAGTCGCTACGGATCTCCTCGAACGGGTCGGAGCCGTGGTGCGCGTCGTGGTGCGCGAGCTCCTTCATCTCGGTCGTGGCGATCGAGGGCAGCAGGCGGATGAAGAGGAAGAACAACGTCCCGAACAGGCCGAAGGTGCCCAGGTACAGCGCCCAGTCCCAGAAGGTGCTGACGTAGTCGCCCCAGCTCGAGGGCAGGAAGTCCTTGGTGAGCGTCACGGCGACGATGACGAAGCGCTCGAGCCACATGCCGACCGACACCGCGATCGAGATGACGAACAGCGCGATCGGGTTCTGCCGGACGCTCCGGAACCAGAGCGGCTGGATCGCTACGAAGTTGCAGGCGATCAGCAGCCAGAACGCCCACCAGTGGTCGGCGCCCAGGACGCGGTTGTAGGCCATGTACTTCTCGAACTCGACGCCCGAGTACCAGGCGTCGAACAGCTCGACCGCGTAGCCGTAGACGACGATCAGGCCGGTCGCGAGCATCAGCTTGGCCGCGTTGTCCAGGTGCCGCTTGGTGATCATCTCCTCGAGGCCGAACGCCTTGCGGAGCGGGATGGCCAGGATGAGCACCATCGCGAAGCCGGCGAACACCGCGCCCGCGACGAAGTACGGCGGCATGATCGTGTTGTTCCAGCCCGGCACCTGGCTCACCGCGAAGTCCATGGCGATGGTCGAGTGGACCGAGAGGACCAGCGGGAACGACAGCGCGGCCAGCAGCAGGTAGGCGCGTTGGTAGCGCTGCCAAGCCTTGGCCGAGCCGTTCCAGCCCAGCGCCAGGGTGGCGTAGAGGGTGCGCTGGAAGCGCGTCGTGCTGCGGTCGCGCAGGGTCGCCAGGTCGGGGATCAGGCCGATGAACCAGAACAACACCGACACGCTGGCGTAGGTGCCGATCGCGAACAGGTCCCAGTCGAGCGGGCTGCGGAACTGCGGGAACAGCCCATAGGTGTTGGGGTAGGGTAGCAGCCAGTAGAACACCCACGGCCGGCCCAGGTGGAGGATCGGGTAGAGGCCGGCGTTGACCACCGCGAAGATCGTCATCGCTTCGGCGAAGCGGTTGATCGAGGTTCGCCACGGCTGCCGGAACAGCAGTAGCGCGGCCGAGATCAGCGTGCCGGCGTGGCCGATGCCGATCCACCAGACGAAGTTGATGATCGGCATGCCCCAGGCGACCGGGACGTTGTTGCCCCAGACGCCGGTGCCGGTGGTGATCAGCACGACGATCGACACCAGGTAGAGCGACAGCAGTCCCAGCGAGACGACCATGCCGATCCACCACCACAGCGGCGTCCGGCCGACGCCGGCCAGGACCGGCGCGTTGACGGCGTCGTCGATGCCGCTGGAGGTCTGGCCGCGGCCGATGACCCGGCTCGTTTCCTTCACCCGTCCGGTTCGGACCGCCATCAGTGACCTCCCGCCTCGTCGCCGTGCAGCGCCGGGTGCGGATTGCGTACGTGCGCCAGGTAGGTCGTCCGCGGCACGGTGTTGAGCTCCTCGAGCACGGCGTAGTTGAGCACCGAGGCCTTCTCGGCGGTGACGCGCGAGTCGGGATCGTTGACGTCGCCGAACACGATCGCCTCGGTCGGGCAGGCCGCCTGGCAGGCGGTGACGACCTCGCCGTCGCGGATGCGGCGGTCCTCGTTGCTGGCGTCGATGCGGGCGCGCGAGATGCGCTGGGTGCAGTAGGTGCACTTCTCCATCACGCCGCGGCTGCGGACGGTGACGTCGGGGTTGTTGGCCAGGCTCAGCTCGGTGGCGGTGCTGTCGAGCTCGGCGTACTGCAGGTAGTTGAAGCGCCGCACCTTGTAGGGGCAGTTGTTCGAGCAGTAGCGGGTCCCGACGCAGCGGTTGTAGACCATCACGTTGAGGCCCTCGTGGTCGTGGACCGTGGCGCCCACAGGACAGACCGGCTCGCACGGAGCCTTCTCGCAGTGCTGGCAGGCCATCGGCATCGAGTAGTACTCGGGATCGTCGATGCTCCCGGCGTAGTAGCCGTCGACGCGGATCCAGTGCATCTCGCGTCCGACCATCACCTGGTCCTTGCCGACGATCGGCACGTTGTTCTCCGACTGACAGGCGGTGACGCAGGCGTTGCAGCCGGTGCAGACCGACATGTCGACGACCATCCCCCAGGCGTACGAGGCGTACTCGAAGTCGGGGTAGAGGTCGGCGTCGATGTGCTCGACCGGGTGGACGAAGTGCGGGTGCTCCGGTTCGGCCTGGAGCTCGGCCAGGGTGCCGTGGCGGACGATGTAGCGCCGCTCGCCGGTGCCCTCGAGCGCGGCGTGCAGCTGCGTCGACGCCATGCGGTAGCGGCCACGCACCTTGTCGGCGCGGACGGCCGGCGCGGCACCGACCGCGCCCGGCAGGAACGGGTAGGCGTCGAAGCCGACGCCCTCTGCGACTCGGCCCGCCAGCTCTCGGCCGAAACCGAGGTGGACCAGCACGACGTCGTCGGCCTGGCCGGGCAGGATCCAGACCGGGGCGGTCACCTGCGCGTCGCCGACGGCCAGTTCCAGCTGGTCCTCGTTGCGGACGCCCAGCCGCTCGGCCGTACGCGCGCTCAGCAGGGCGGCGTTGTCCCAGGTCAGCTTGGTGAACGGCTTGGGCAGCTCCTGCAGCCAGCCGTTGTTGGCCCAGCGGCCGTCGTCGAGGCTCGGATCCGGCCGGACGACCAGGACCAGGTCGCCCTCGGCGCGCGGCAGCTCGACGTCGGCGGGCAGCGAGGGGCGCACCTCGACCTCGGGGGCCGCGCTGCCCTCGACCACGCCCAGGTAGACCGAGCGTTGCCAGAAGGCGTCGAAGTCGCCGTCGACGCGGGCGCGCCACGTGTCGCGCACCAGCTCGTAGCCGCTCGCGGAGGCGTCGCCGGCCAGCAGGGCCAGCAGCTCGTGGGCGCTCCGACCGCCGTAGAACGGCTGCACCAGCGGCTGCAGGATCGTCGCGGAGCCGTCGAAGGCGCGGGCGTCGCTCCAGGCCTCCAGGTGGTGCGCTTCGGGAACGTGCCAGGTCGTGCGCCCGCCGGTCTCGTCCTGGTAGGCGCCCAGGTGGACGCTGAAGGGGACGCGCTCGAGGGCGGCGGCGAAGTCGACGTCCGCCGGGGCGGTGTGGACCGGATTGGCGCCGACGATCACCAGGGTCGAGATCTCGCCCGCCTGCATGGCGCCTGCCAGCTCGCGCAGCGAAGCGCGCTGGTCCTCCGGACGGGCCTCGACCGGCTCGTGCAGGGTGACGGTCGATCCGATCGCGCCGATGGCGCCGTTGATGGCGTGCACCAGGGCGTGCACCGAGGCGGGCTGGTGCACGCCGGCGAGCACAAGGGCGGTGCCGCGGTGCCCCTCGAGGTCGTCGATCAGGGCGTCGAGCCAGGCCGGGTCGACGGCGTCGGGCAGGCTGGCGGCGGGCGCGTCCAGGCCCAGCCGGGCAGCGATCACGGCGGCCAGCGCGGCGATGTCGGCCGGCGCCAGCGCCAGCCGGTGATCGGCCAGCGAACCGGTCGGGCTGGGCGTCGTCTCGGCGACCCAGAGGCGGTTCATGGCGTCGTCCGCGCTGCGGACCTTGCGCTTGCGCGCGAACGTGCGGGCGTGGGCCAGGCGGCCGGGCCCCTCGTTGGTGAAGTCGGCGTCGAGCGAGAGCACAACGTCGGCGCGCCCGAGGTGCGGGACCACGGTGAGGTCGCGTCCGAACGCCTGGCGCGTTCCGACGACCGCGCCGTCGGCGTGCACCGGGTCGTACTGGTGCCAGCGCAGCCCGGGGCGGGCGGCCTGCAGCTCGGCGATCTGGCGCGCGAGGGTCGGCGAGGTGACCGTCTCGGTCAGCAGCGCGACACCGCTTCCGTCGCCCAGCTCGGGCAGGGCGGCCGCCAGGTCGGTCCAGCCACGCGTGGCGCCGTTCTCGGTGATCGCCTGCGAGCGGTCGGGGTCGTAGAGCGACAGCACGGTCGCCTGCGTCGTGGCCGTGGTTCCACCCAGGCTGCCCGGCTGGTCGGGGTTGCCCTCGACCTTCGTCGGGCGGCCCTGGTGGCTCTCGGCCAGCAGGCCCTCGGCGTAGCCGTGGTCGACGATCGCCGTGGCGTAGAAGAGCGGCCGGCCGGGCACGATCTCCTCGGGCGCCTGCACGTAGGGGACGATGGTCTCCGACGGCAGCGTCGGACGCGCGCAGGCCGACAGGCCGGCCAGCGCCAGCGACGCGCCGAGCAGCTTCAGGAAGTCGCGCCGCTGGAGCGACGATTCGAGCGGGGCGGCGTGGCGCGGGAACTCCTCGGCCATGAAGGTGCGGAACTCGTCGGTGTCCGCCAGCTCGTCGAGGCCGCGCCAGTACGCCTGGCCCTTGGCCCCGTCGAGGCGCGCACGGATCTGCTCCAGCGTCGGACGGTCGGGGGCGGTGCGGGGATCGATCGAATCGCTCATCGGTGGCACGTCGAGCACTGAATGAGTTTCTCGCTGTTCACGTGGTAGGCCTCCACCAGCTCGGTGCCCAGCGCGAGCTGATCGGACGGCCGCACGTAGTCCATGTCGAACACGTCGGCGCGCGGCCGGAGGTACTCCTCCGGTGCGCGGTGGCACTCCAGGCACCAGCCCATCGTCATCGGCTCGGCCTTCCAGATGCCGCCCATCTCGTCCACGCCGCCGTGGCAGTCGCTGCAGCCGACGCCGCTGTTGATGTGCGCGCTGTGGTCGAAGTAGACGTAGTCCCCCATGTCGTGGACCCGGTTCCAGGCGATCGGCGTGCCGGTGTCCCAGGAGGCCTGCACGACCTCCAGCGCGGGCGAGCCGACGCGCACCTGCGAGTGGCAGGTCATGCACGTCTCGGTCCCGGGCATGCCGGCGCTCGCGGCGGTCTCGACCGAGGTATGGCAGTAGCGGCAGTCGAGGCCGAGCTGGTCGGCGTGGAGGTTGTGCTGGAAGGCGACCGGCTGCGCCACCGGGACGCCCACGGCGTTGTTCGTGGTGCGTGCGTAGAAGGCCATGACGATCATCAGGAGGACGACGAAGACGCCTCCTCCGATCACCAGCCACTTCGCGAACGCGTTGGCGTTCGGAGGAAAGTACTGGGGCATCAGATGGTGACCTCGGACCAGGCCGTCCGTGGGCTGGACGGGACGGACTCAAACGAAGACGGGGGGCGCCTGGCGTGCAACTGCTGACCTCCTGACGGGCCCCGCGAGCGGGGCGGACCAACGGACCTGAACGAGCCGACATCGCGACGGCCGCGTCGCGGCGCAAGACGGGACGAATGTACCACAGGGCCCCGGAAGCGGGAGCCGGGACAATCGTCCCCGAACGCGTCGGTGACGGGGTGCGCCGGTTCCACGAAGCGCGCGCGATCCCCGAAGGAACCGCGCGCACGGTGGTGGTGGAGCCTGTCGGATTCGAACCGACGACCTTCCGCTTGCAAAGCGGATGCTCTCCCAGCTGAGCTAAGGCCCCG
>CAZJGU010000120.1:0-6441 GCA_964545455.1 uncultured bacterium
TTCGTGAGGGTGGTCGTACGGTGGGTGCGGGCGTCGTGACGGGCATCGAGGAGTAGGCAACCCCCGTTCCCCGCGCGCTCCGCGTCGCGGGACGGAACCACGAGCGTCGCCGGGCGACACGCGCCCGGCCGCTCGTCGGTTATTCTTCGCAGGTTGCACCGCCGCTGCGCGGCGCGACGACGGTCCCAGCTGGCTGGGACGCGGGCGCGGCCGACCATGCGGGCGGCTCCGCACCGCACACGGGAGATCATCATGGCGAGTGACGTTCGCATCAAGTTGCTGCTCGAGTGCACCGAGTGCAAGCGCCGCAACTACGCGACCCACAAGAACCGGCGCAACACCACGGCCAAGCTCGAGCTCAAGAAGTACTGCCCCTGGGACCGGAAGCACACGGTGCACAAGGAAGTCAAGGTCTGATCGTGAAGGGGATCCTGCAGTACCTCCGCAACTCGCGTGCCGAGCTCGGCCGCGTGACCTGGCCGACCCGTAGCGAGGTCATCCAGTCCACCCAGGCCACACTGCTGTTCGTCCTGATCACGGTCGCGTTCCTGCTGATCGCCGACACCACGCTCGGCAACCTGATCGGCCTGATCACCTGATTCCCCCGACGACCCCGCCGTCGGGCCGTCGGCCCGGGGAGGACCGAGGCGCATGAGCATCGAATGGTACGCCGTCCACACCTACGTGGGCCACGAGGACAAGGTCAAGGAGAACATCCAGAACCGGGCGCGTACGCTCGGGATCTCGGATCGGATCTACCAGGTCGTCGTTCCCAACGAGGAGACGGTGGAGCACGCCGCGGGCGGCAAGCAGCAAGTGGTCAAGCGCAAGCTGTTCCCTGGTTACATCTTCGTGCAGATGGACCTCGGCGACAACCCGGACGAACCCAACGAGGCCTGGGAGGTCGTGCGGTACACGCCCGGCGTGACCGGCTTCGTCGGCACCTCGACCCGGGCGGTGCCGCTCTCTCCCGAGGAGGAGCAGCGCATGCTGGGCAGCCTGGGCATCACCGGCTCGAAGGAAGCGCCGAAGATCCAGGTCACCTTCCACGTCGGCGACATGGTGCAGGTGACCTCGGGCCCGTTCGCCGACTTCACCGGGGTGGTGTCCGAGGTCAACCCCGACCGCGGCACCCTCAAGGTGCTCGTCTCCATCTTCGGGCGCGAGACGCCCGTCGAACTCGACTTCGCGCAGGTCGTCAAGTCCTGACGCGCCTGCGCGGCGCGCGAACACCCCGGCGCCGGCCAGCGTCCGGGGGAGCGTAAGGAGGAACCATGGCCAAGAAGGTCGCAGGCATCGTCAAGCTGCAGCTGCCGGCCGGAGGGGCGACCCCCGCCCCGCCCGTCGGTCCTGCGCTGGGTCAGTACGGTGCGAACATCATGCAGTTCGTCAAGGAGTACAACGCCGCCACCGCCAGCCAGGCGGGCGCCGTCGTGCCGGTGGAGATCACCATCTACGCCGACCGCTCCTTCAGCTTCGTCATGCGCACGCCGCCCGCCAGCTACCTCATCAAGAAGGCGGCCGGCATCGACAAGGGCTCGGGCGTGCCGCACAAGGAGAAGGTCGGCAGCATCAGCTGGGACGACTGCCTCGAGATCGGCCGCACCAAGATGACCGACCTCAACGCCGGCAGCGAAGAGGCCGCCGCCTGGATCATCGCCGGCAGCGCCCGCTCGATGGGCGTGACCGTGGAAGGGGCGCCGGATCGTGGCTAAGCACGGCAAGCGCTACCGCGATCTCGCGGGCAAGGTCGACCGTAGGACGCCGGTCGCGCTCGACCAGGCCGCCTCCCTGGTCAAGGAACTCGCGACCGCCAAGTTCGACGAGACGATCGAGGCCCACGTGCGCCTCGGCGTGGATCCCCGCAAGAGCGACCAGACCGTTCGCGGCACGGTCGCCCTGCCGCACGGCACGGGCAAGACCGTCCGCGTCGTCGCGTTGACCCAGGGGGACAAGGTCGCCGCCGCCGAGCAGGCGGGCGCCGACGTCGTCGGCGGCGAGGAGCTCATCGAGCGCATCGCCGGTGGTTGGTTCGAGTTCGACGCGGTCGTCGCCACGCCCGACATGATGGCGGCCATCGGCTCCAAGCTCGGGCGCATCCTCGGCCCCAAGGGCCTTCTTCCCAACCCCAAGGCCGGAACGGTCGGTCCCGACATCGCGTCGATCGTCTCGGCGCTCAAGGCGGGTCAGATCGAGTTCCGGGCCGACAAGACCGGCGTGGTGCACGCGCCGATCGGCAAGGCCTCGTTCGAGGCCGGTCAGCTCGCCGAGAACTTCGGCGCGTTGCGCCAGGCGCTCGAAGCGGCCAAGCCGGACGCGGCCAAGGGGCAGTACGTTCGTTCGATCTACCTCACGTCGACCATGGGCCCCAGCGTCCGGGTCGTCGTCTGATCGGCATCCCGGTGCGTAGCGGGGGCGAAGACGCCCTCCACGGGCGTCGCCCGAACCACCTGATGGCGTTGGAGACAGCAGGGGCCTGCCAGGCTTAAAGATCCTGCCGAGGCGTCCGGGTCGGCTCCACGCCGCCCACGCTGCGCCTCGCGGCACGTCCGGTCCTCCGGACGATACGAGTTGGATACGGGAGCATTCATGGCCAATCCCAGGAACGAAGCGACGGTCGCCGCCCTCCGCGAGGTTCTCGCGGACGCGTCGACGTTCTTCGTCGTGGATTACCAGGGTCTCTCCGCAGGGGATCTCGGCAAGCTGCGCGCTTCGGTGCGTCAGGCCGGCGGTCGACTGCTCGTCGCGAAGAACACGTTGATCAACGTCGTCCTCAAGGAACAGGGGATCGACGGATTCGACGCGACGCTGCAGGGACCGACCGCGCTGGTGCTGGTCGGCGACGATCCGGTCGGCCCGGCCAAGGCGCTGACCGACTTCGCGAAGGATCACCCCAAGGAGTTGCCGGCCGCCAAGGGCGGTCTGCTGCAGGGCGGTCAGGTGGGTGCCGAGGCGCTCGCCAAGATCGCCAAGCTGCCGTCCCGAGACGAACTGCTGAGCCAGCTGATCGGCGTCCTTCAGGCGCCCCTCCAGCAGCTCGTGGGCGTTCTCGAGGGCCCGCAGCGCGACCTGGTGTCCGTGATCACGAACTACGAACAGAAGCTGAAGGAAGGGAACTGACATGGCATTCGACAAAGACGCGATGGTGGAACAGCTGAGCGGCCTCACGGTCCTCGAGCTGGTCGATCTGGTGGACGCCCTGAAGGACAAGTGGGGCGTCGAGGCTGCGGCGGCGATGCCCGCCGGCATGATGATGGCCGCCGGCGCGGCCGCTGGCGCCGACGCCGGTGCCGCTGCGGAGGAGCAGACCGAGTTCACGGTCGCGATCACCAGCGCCGGCGACAAGAAGCTGCAGGTGATCAAGGAAGTGCGCGCGATCACCCAGCTGGGCCTCAAGGAGGCCAAGGAGCTCGTCGAGTCCGGTGGCGTCGTCAAGGAGGACGTCAGCAAGGACGAAGCCGACGAGATCAAGGAGAAGCTCGAGGCCGCGGGCGCGTCCGTCGAGGTCAAGTAAGGCGCCTTGCGCGCACCGGATGCACACGGGAACGCCCGGCCGGCCGACGGCCGGCCGGGCGCGACCGGCACGCAGATCCACCCGTCGCCACGGTGGTACCGGCGCGACGGGGCCGGCACGTATCTTCCGCTATTCTGGCTATTTGAACCGTTCGCCCGCTCGCGTCCCCTGGAGGAAACCTTGCGCAGCGTTCCGAACCCGACGGCTCGACGTTCCGAGCCCGTCCGCGCACGACGCGGATCCGCCGGGGGCGCACCGGGCGCCCGCTCTCAATCTACCGCACGTCGCAGGTCGAGGGGGGCGGTTCGCCGCTCCGATGGACGCGCGACGGGGCACGTCGTCAGGACCGAGGTCCGCGCCGGGCACGGCGCGGATGCAGCGCATGCAGCGAAGGGGTGATGATGCGCGAGATCAAGTCGTTCGGTAGCATCCGCGAGGTCGCGGAGCTGCCCAACCTGACCAACATCCAGATCACGTCCTACGAGCACTTCCTGCAACGTGACGTGGCCCCGACCCAGCGCGGGATGCACGGCCTGCAGGCCGCGTTCAAGGAGATCTTCCCGATCGACGAGACCGAGCGCGGTCGCCAGACCGGCCTCGTCATCGATTTCCTCGAGTACACGCTCACCGACCCCGAGTTCAGCCCCGAGGAGTGCCGCGAGAAGGACCTCAGCTACCAGGCGGGCCTGTTCGCCAAGCTGCAGCTCGTGCACAAGGACACCGGCCTCATCAAGGAGGATCAGGTGTTCCTCGGCGACCTCCCGCTGATGACCGAGGACGGCTCCTTCGTCGTCAACGGCGCCGACCGGGTGATCGTCTCGCAGATCCACCGCTCGCCGGGCGTCTACTTCACCAGCGCGCTGCGCGGCAGCGGGGCCAAGAGCCTGACCGCCAGCATCATCCCGATGCCCAAGCGCGGTCCCTGGATCGAGCTCGAGTTCGACAACGCCGGCGTGCTCTGGATGAAGGTCAACAAGCGCAAGTTCCCCTTCACCCTGCTGCTGCGCGTGCTGGGCCACTCCGACGAGTCGATCCGCGAGCTGTTCGCGGGGCACGAGTCGCTGGTCGATCCCACCCTCGCGCAGGAGGAGGCCTCCGGCATCACGCCCGAGGAGGCGCTGCTGCGGCTGTTCACCGTGCTGCGTCCGGGCGACCCGCCCAAGGTCGACAAGGCGACCAGCTACCTCTTCGGCCTGCTGGCCGATCCGCGCCGCTACGACCTGGGCGAGGCGGGCCGCTACAAGCTCAACGAGAAGCTGGGCCTGGGGCACGAGGCCAAGACGCTGCTGGGCTACGAGGACGGTCAGTTCGTCGACTTCGGCTTGGTCCCGACGCTGCAGTACCTGGTCAAGCTGCAGGCCGGCGACGAGGACGTGGCCGAGGACGACATCGACCACCTCGGCAACCGCCGCATCCGCACGGTGGGCGAGCTGGTGGCCGACCAGATCCGCGTCGGTCTGGGACGGATGGCGCGTGGCGTGCGCGAGCGGATGCTGCTCGGCAACCCCGACGCCGCCACGCCGCAGAAGCTGATCAACAACCGGCCCATCGTGGCCGCCCTGCGCGAGTTCTTCGGGCGCAGCCAGCTGTCGCAGTTCAAGGACCAGATCAACCCGCTCTCCGAGCTGCGTCACAAGCGGCGCATCTCGGCGCTCGGGCCGGGCGGTCTGACGCGCGAGCGTGCCGGCTTCGACGTGCGTGACGTGCACCGCACCCACTACGGCCGCATTTGCCCGATCGAGACGCCCGAGGGCGCCAACATCGGCCTGATCACCTCGCTGGCCAGCTACTCGCGGGTGAACGGGCTCGGCTTCATCGAGGCGCCCTACCGCCGGGTCGTCGACGACAAGGTCACCGACGAGGTCGTCTACATGACCGCGCACGAGGAGGACAAGTACGTCATCGCCCAGGCCAACACGGTCCTGGCCGACGACGGCTCGTTCGTCAACGAGCGGATCGTGGCGCGCGACCGCGGCGAGCCGGTCTTCGCCGCCCGCGACGACGTCGACTTCATGGACGTCTCGCCCAAGCAGATCATCTCGGTGCCCACCTCGCTGATCCCCTTCCTCGAGCACGACGACGCCAACCGCGCCCTGATGGGCTCGAACATGCAGTCGCAGGCGGTGCCGCTCATCAAGGCGGACGCCCCCTACGTCGGCACCGGCGTCGAGGAGCGCATCAGCCTCGACTCCGGCACCTGCGTCGTGGCGCTCGAGGCGGGGACGGTCAACTACGTCGACGCCGAGCGCATCCGCATCACCAGCGACAAGGACGTCGAGCGCGAGTACGTCCTGACCCGTTTCCAGCGCTCCAACCAGAACACCAACCTCGACCAGCACCCGGTCGTCGAGCTCGGCCAGCGGGTCGAGAAGGACCAGGTCATCGCCGACGGCCCCGCCTCGCAGCATGGCCGCCTGGCGCTGGGCCAGAACATCCTGATCGCCGTCATGCCGTTCGACGGCTACAACTTCGAGGACGCCATCGTGCTGTCCGAGAACCTGGTCCGCAGCGACGCCTACACCTCGGTCCACATCGAGAAGTTCGAGAAGGAAGCGCGCGAGACCAAGCTCGGTCCCGAGAAGATCACGCGCGACATCCCCGGCCTGTCCGAAGCGGCGCTGCGCGACCTCGACGAGGACGGCGTGGTCCGCATCGGCGCCGACGTCAAGCACAACTCGATCCTGGTCGGCCACACCAGCTTCAAGGGCGAGAAGGACCCGACGCCCGAGGAGCGGCTGCTGCGCTCGATCTTCGGGGAGAAGGCGCGCGAGGTCAAGGACACCTCGCTGCGCGTTCCGCCCGGCGACGGCGGCGTGGTGCTCCGCACCGTGCGCTTCCGCCGCGGCGACGAGGGCGTCGAGCTCAAGCCCGGCGTGCAGGAGATGGTCCGCGTCTACGTCGCGCAGAAGCGCCGGCTGATCGAGGGC
>CAZJGU010000121.1:0-6287 GCA_964545455.1 uncultured bacterium
GCCGCCTCCCCCGCCGCCGGAGGAGGATCCGCCCGAGGAGGCCGAGGCCGAGGCCGAGGAGAGCGCGTTCGAGAGCGAGCTGGCCGCCTCCGCGAACGAGGCCAGGCTGGAGGCGTTGGCGGCGGCCGAGCCCATCCAGGCCGCCTTCGACGTCATCCGGGCCGAGTCGTAACCGTGCTCGGGCGCGGCCCGCTCGAGGGTCTTGAGGAAGCGCCGGGCGACCCCCAGCGCGACGGCGTAGGAGAAGTAGTGGTCCCACAGCTCGAAGAAGTCGTTGGGGGCGTCCTTCATGATGGTGTAGTCGGACAGCGTGCGCTTGAAGCCCTTCCAGCCCGCCACCTCGCGGGCGACCTCCGGCTTCCAGGCGGGCAGCGCGATGCCGGCGACCATGAGCGCGATCACGGCGGCGCCCAGGCCCCCGAACGAGATGGCCATCGCCGGCCCGTCCAGCAGCCAGGCGGACGCGAGGGCGGCGGGGGCGGCCAGCAGCGACCGTAGCGTCCAGCGCTGCGAGACCTTCTTGCTCTCGTCCGAGATCAGCGCTCCGCCGCGCGGCTCGACCACCGCTTCGCGCACCTGCTTGGCCCAGCGCTCGACGAACTTGGTCTTCTTCTGGGCGTACCTCTTGAGCTCGGCGACCTCCATGACCAGGTCGTCGCCGCGACGCTTGACGCCGGCCGCCGCCCGGACGTGGCCCAGGGCGGCCTTCTCGTAGCCGCTCAGGGGGTCGCCTTCCTCGATGCGGGCGGCTTCGGCCTCGTCGGGCAGGTGGATCTCGAACTTCCGCCCCTCGCCCTCGAAGCGCAGGTGGCCGCGCCGCGCCAGCTCCATCAGCACTGCCGAGAACGACGCCGAGGCGGAGCCGCTGCTGGGGCCGTTCTGCTCGAGCAGCTGGGGGACCTCGGGTGGCGCCAACTCGGACGGCGGCTCGAAGGGGTACATCATGGCGTCCACCTTGGGCTCGCGGCCGACCGCCTGGTAGGCGCGGGCGATCCCCACGAACAGCCACGCGAGCAGCGCGATCAGCGGCAAGGAGGCGACCGGGTGGCTGCGGACCCGCTGGATCAGGCCGATGCGCTCGACCTGGACGGTGGTCAGGCCGATCCGTCCCCCCTCGTCGTACGCCAGCACCTCGAACGCGCTGGTGCCGCGGCCCAGGTCCTCGATCGTGCAGGTGAACTCGCTGGTCCCCTCGCAGGCGATCGGGCTGCCACCCCGCGGGGCGATCGTGACCCGCTCGACCGGCGCGGCGCCGGCGCGGGCGGTCCCGCGCACGGTCGCCGAGGCCGAGGTCGTGGTCACGTTCCGGGCGGTCACGGTCGGCGCGCCGGGCACGCCGATGTTGGCGATGCGGGCCTCGTCCTCGAGGTAGTCGGTGAGGCGCATGCCGTCCCCGCTGACGGTGAAGAGCGACGGATCCATCAGGTAGCGGATCTCGACCCCCTCGCCCGAGGGGACGCGGTCGAAGCGCACGTCGAGGCGGGCGCGGTCGTCGCTCAGGACCACCTCGGGCACCTCGGGGTTGCCGAAGCGGTGCACGTAGGCGTCGTAGGGCGCCTCCATCGCGCCGGGCGCGGTGACGGTCAGGTGGTAGCCGATCGCGGGAGGGTCGTTCTCCCGGCCGTAGATCTCCCAGTACCACTGCACCACGTCCTGGTGGACCTGGAGTGCGCCTTCGAGCCGGTAGCGGAAGCGCACCCGACGCTCCTGCACGCGCACGTCGATGTCGCCGACCACCAGCTCGGTGCCGGCGGCGCCCGATTCGCACGCGCCCTGGCGGGCCGGCATGGGTGGGCCGGCGTCGGCGGCGCCGGAGCCCTCGAGCAGGGTGATGCGCACGTCGGATCCGTGCTGGATGCAGATGAACGCCTCACCGAAGTCCTCGTCGGTCCACAGCGTGCGGGTGTCGTCGACGACGATCCCGCCGTCGCCGCCGATCTCGACGACCTGGCGGACGTCGCGCCACTCGAAGCGGGCCTGGGCCACGGTCGCCAGGGACAGCGCGAGGAGGATCAGGACGATCCTCCGGAACGGCGTGCGTGCGGGCCGGATGGGGTCGTTCATGGGTCAGCCTCCCAGCGAGACGGCTTCGGCGATCTGGATGCGGGCGGCGCGCGCGGACGGCGCGAGGCCGGACAGGACGCCCATGGCGAGCGCCACGAGCAGCGCGAAGGCGATCAGGCGTGGCGTGACGGCGGCCACCTCGAGACCGATCAGGTCGTTCGAGATCAGGTTCACCAGCCAGGAGCCGCCGCGGCCGACCAGCAGGCCGACGGCGCCGCCGGCGATCGAGAGCAGCACGCTTTCGGTCAGCACGACGCCGAAGAGGAAGCGGGGCCGCGCCCCGACGGCGCGGACGACGCCGAACTCGCGGGTGCGCTCGAAGACGCTCATCAGCACGGTGTTGGCCACGGCGATGGCGCCGACGATCAGCGCGATGGCGCTGATGCCGAGCCGCACGACGTCGGTGATGCGGATGCCGCGTTCGACCACCTCGAGCACCTCCCCGGCGGTCTGAACGCCGAGGTCGGGGAAGGCGGCCGACAGGGCGTCGGCGGCCTCGTCGGCGCGGCCGGCGTCGGCGAGGTCGATGACGAAGAAGCTCACCTGGTCGCCGGCGTCGACGGCGCGCGCCAGGGCGTCGAGGGGCACGACGATGCCGTTGCCGATCAGGCCACCGCTGGAGTCGGCGATGCCGACGATCTCGAAGCTCGCGTCGCTGGAGATCCGCAGCACGTCGCCGATCTCGAGCGAGCTGCGCTCGGCCACCTGCTGGCCCACGACCGCGCGCAGCCGGCCGGCGTCGTCGGGTCCCAGGCCGCGGCCCGCGACGATCTCGACCCCGGGGTAGATGGAGCCTACGTCCACCTCGGCGGGAAGGCCCTGGAAGATGAACGAGCTCCCCGGGGTGAGTCCGCCGCGGACGTAGAGCAACAGGGGGGTGATGGAGACCACGTCGAACGGCTCGGCGGCGGCGCGCAGCTCGGGGATCAGGTCGAGCGGCAGGTCGGGGGTGGAACTGAAGGCGGCCGTGTCGATCGGACCGGAGCTGATCTGAAGCTCGGCGCCGATCGAGCCCAACTCCTCGGCGAACGCCTGGCGCAGCCCCTCGCCCAGCGACAGGAAGACCACCATCGAGCCGACCGCGATGGCGATGCCGGCGCCCGTCAGGACGGTGCGCAGCGGTCGGTGGCGGAGCGAGTGGAGCGCCAGCTCGAGGACCACGTCCGACCTACGGGGCGGGGAAGGCCCGCCCGGTGACCGCGCCACCGGAACCGAGGGGGGGGATCGGCTCGCCGTCGACGAACACGTCGAGGCCGCCGGCGTTGCCGACGTGCAGGTAGACCGGCCGCTCGAACACGTAGCGTTCGCCCGGCTGGGCCGTGGTGTAGGCCAGGCGCGCGCCCTGACCACGCTCGGTGCTCTGGTAGGCCTCGAGCCAGCTGGCCTCGCGCACCTCGACCACGACGCCGGTCTCGGTGGGGCCGGCGGCGCTGGGTTCGGCGTCGGGCACCGGCTCCAGCACGACGCGCACCTCACGGTCGCGGCTCAGGTCCACGTTGGCCTCGTAGGGCAGGTAGCCGTCGCGTTCGATCCGCAGGGTGCGGGCCTCGCGAGCGGTGACGGGGATCGCCTCGATCGGCGTGGTGCCGGGGAGCGGGAAGGCGTCGATGGAGACCTCGGCGCCGGCCGGTTCGGTGGCGACGGTGAGCAGCACCTCTGTGGGCAGCTCGGTGCCGCCGGGCAGGGCGGGCGCGGCCAGGCCGGAGGGCTCCGTCGCCCCGTCCGTCGCGGCCGGGGCGTCGGAGGACGCGGCGGTGCCGTCGTCGTCTCCGGCGTCGCGGTCGGAGCGGGCCGAGATGCCGCCCTGGTCGCTGCGGAAGAGCAGCTGGTTGAAGCCCCACACGGCGGTGCCGATCAACGCGCCAGCGAGCACCAGCGTCGCCAGCAGCGGGACCAGGCCGCGAAGCGGAGAGGGGCCGGACGGAGCCGGTCGTCGCGGCGCGGCGGCCGCTGCGCCGGGCTCGGTCGTGGGGGCGGGGCGCTCGCGCGCGGGGGGGTCGCCCGTCGCGGCCGCATCGGTCCGGAACACGCCGGTCGCGCGACCGCGCTGGCGGGCGCGGAGCGCGCCGTAGGCGACCAGCGCCTCGTCGGCGTCGAGGCCGACGGTGCGGGCGAAGAGTCGGACGAAGTTGCGCGAGTAGACGTCCTCGGGCAGCTCGCTCAGGTCCTCGTCCTCGAGCGCCTGCAGGTAGGCGCGGCGGACGTGCGTGCGCGCCGACACCTCGCTGAGGTCGAGGCCGGTGCGCTCGCGGGCGCCGCGCAGCAGCGCGCCGAGACCGTCGCCGGTCGGGGGGACGGGGTCGTGGCTCATGCGGGCACTCCTCGTTCGTGCAGGGCGAGAGCGACGGCGATCCGGGCCGCGAGGGCCGCGTTCTCGTGCAGCAGGCGCAGGTTGACCTCGACCGTCGCGCCGTTCGAGTGGCGCGCCAGCGCGTCGAGCAGGGCCGGCGTGGCGTCCTTGCCGCGGACCCCGGTGCGTGTGGCGTCCGCCTGGGCGGCGGCCAGCCAGCGGTGCAACGCGTCGGGGTCGAGGCCCTTCGACACCGGGTTGCTGACCAGCACCGCCTGGCGCAGGCCCAAGCGCGCCTGGGCGCGCTGGATGGCGGCGATCTCCTCGGGCGTGTCGGCCCGGGCGGGGAGCGGCAGGTCGGTGAGCGGCAGGTGGAACCCCGCCAGGCGATCGGAGCGGAAGCCCACCACGACCACGCCCGCACTCTCGAGGCGTTCGAGCGTGGCGACGGCGTCGAGGATGCTCTTGGGCCCCGCGCACACGGTCACCAGCGGGGTGGCGGCCAGCGCCGCGAGGTCGGCCGATTCGTCGAACGGCGCGTCGTGCACGCCACCGATGCCGCCGGTGGCGAACACCTCGATGCCCGCAAGGCGGGCGGCGTGCAGGGTGGTGGCGACCGTGGTGCCGGCGTCGCCGCCGCCGGCGCAGATCGCGGCGAGGTTCCACAGCGACGCCTTGTCGGCGGGGCCCTCCGCGAGGCGCACGAGTTCGTCGTCCCGGGCGCCCACCACCAGATCGCCGGCGATCACGGCGATGGTGGCGGGCGTCGCCCCGGCCTCGCGGACGGTGCGTTCCAGGCCGCGCGCCAGCTCCAGGTTGCGGGGCCGGGGCAGGCCGTGGGTCAGCACGGTCGATTCGAGGGCGACGACGGCGCCGCCGGCGTCGAGGGCCTGGCGGACGGGCGGTGCGATGCGAACGGTCACGGCTGGAATCATAGCGCAGGCGTCCGACCGCCCCCGGGCCGCGCGGCACGCGGCCGCGTGGTAGCGTTCGTGGCCGTGGAGGTGCCCGAGCTTCGTTCCCTCGTCCCCTGGATCGAACAGATCGGCTTCGGTCTCGTGGCGGGCTTCGTGGCCGGCTACGCGCTCAAGAAGCTGGGGAAGCTCGTGGCGCTGGTGGTCGGCGTGCTGTTCGTGGCGCTGCAGCTGCTGGCCTGGTCGGGCTACGTCACGATCCAGTGGGGTCGCCTCCAGCAGGACGTCGAGCCGTTCCTCGAAGCGTCCTCGCTGAACGACGCCTGGCGCACCCTGCTGACGGTCATGACGCACAACCTGCCCTTCGCGGCGGCGTTCGTTCCCGGGTTCTTGGTCGGCCTGCGACGCGGCTGACCCGTGCCGGGCAGGATGGCCCGAAAAACCTGAGCGAAGGACGCTCAAGCGACTTGACAGGTGGCGTCCGGACGCATAGCATGACGGCAGTTGGCACTCCCCCCGGGCGAGTGCCAATCCGCGTGGGGCCGACCCCACGACACCCATTCCCAGTTCAGATGGAGGACCACATGACGCTCAAGCCACTCGGGGACAAGATCGTCGTCGAAGTGATCGACGAGCCGCAGACCACCGCCAGCGGCATCGTCCTGCCCGACTCGGCCAAGGAGAAGAGCCAGCGCGGCAAGGTCATCGCCGTCGGCAGCGGCAAGCTGCTCGACAGCGGCGAGCGCGTGGCGCTCGAGGTCAAGGAGGGCGACACCGTCGTCTTCGCCAAGTACGGCGGCACCGAGATCAACCTGGACGGCCAGGAGCTGATGATCCTCAGCGAACGCGACGTCCACGCGGTCATCGACTAAGCGAACCGAAGGAAGACGAGAGGACACCATGGCCAAGGAACTGTTCTTCAAGGAAGAAGCGCGTCGCAGCCTCGAGCGCGGCGTCAACGCCGTCGCCAACGCCGTCAAGGTCACGCTCGGCCCGAAGGGCCGCAACGTGGTGCTCGA
>CAZJGU010000122.1:0-6262 GCA_964545455.1 uncultured bacterium
CACGCTGGTGCTGGCGGGCGTCGCGGTCGTGCTGGGCTGGGCCGCGGGTCGCTGAGCGTCCGTCGGGGCTCCTGCGCGCGCGACGGACGCGCGAGCGCTCCGGTATGGTCGTCCGAGACCCGTCCGGCCGCACCGCGGCCGTTCCTGGAGGACCCATGACCGCATCCGCCGGCCCGACCACCCCCGCCCGCATCGCCGTCGCTCGTGGCGACGGCATCGGACCCGAGATCATGGACGCCACGCTGCAGATCCTCGAGGCGGCCGGCGCACGCCTGGACGTCGCCGAGGTCCGTCTCGGCAAGCAGGTCTACGAGGCCGGCGTGCCCTCGGGCATCGACCCCTCGGCCTGGGACGTCCTGCGCGACCGCGGCGTGCTGCTCAAGGCGCCGATCACCACCCCGCGCGGCGGCGGCTACAAGAGCCTGAACGTCACCCTGCGCAAGTCGCTGGGCCTGTTCGCCAACGTGAGACCGGCGGTGGCCTACCACCCGTTCGTCGCGACCCGGCACCCGGGCATGGACGTCCTCGTCGTGCGCGAGAACGAGGAGGACCTCTACGCCGGGATCGAGCACCGCCAGACCGACGAGGTGGTGCAGTGCCTCAAGCTGATCACCCGCCCGGGCAGCGAGAAGATCGTTCGCTACGCCTTCGAGGAGGCGCGCGCGCAGGGCCGCACCAAGGTGACGGCGCTGGTCAAGGACAACATCATGAAGCTGACCGACGGCCTGTTCGCGCGGGTCTTCGGCGAGGTCGCGGCCGAATACCCCGACATCGAGCACGAGCAGATGATCGTCGACATCGGCGCCGCCCGCCTGGCGGACACGCCCGAGGACTTCGACGTCGTCGTCACGCTCAACCTCTACGGCGACATCCTCAGCGACGTGACGGCGCAGCTGACCGGCTCGGTCGGCCTGGCCCCGTCCGCCAACGTCGGCGAGCACGTCGCCCTCTTCGAAGCGATCCACGGCAGCGCGCCCGACATCGCCGGCAAGGGCGTCGCCAACCCGTCGGGGCTGCTGCTGGCGTCGGTCATGCTGCTGCAGCACGTCGGCCAGAACGACGTGGCCGAGCGGGTGCACAACGCCTGGCTCGCGACGCTGGAGGCGGGCGTCCACACCGGCGACATCTTCCGCGCCGACGTCAGCAAGGACCGCGTCAACACCGCCGGCTTCAGCGAGGCGGTCATCGAGCGCCTGGGCGAGGAGCCGCGCCACCTGGCGCCCGCCCGCTACGCCGGTCACCCTGCGCCCAAGGTGCCGACCGCCACGCCGCGCCCGCCGCAGCGCAAGGAGCTGCTGGGGGTCGACGTCTTCGCCGACTGGCGCGAGAGCGACCGCGACCCGGTGGTGCTGGCCGAGGCGCTGCGCGCGCAGCGCGGCCCGTTCGAGCTGCAGGTCATCACCAACCGCGGCGTCATGGTCTGGCCGGACGGCCTGCCGGAGACCTTCAAGACCGACCACTGGCGCTGCCGCTTCCTGCTGGAGGCCGGGGGCACGACCACGCCGCGTGCGGTGGTGGAGCTGCTGGGCCGACTGGTCGACGCCGGCATCGACGTGATCAAGACCGAGAACCTCTACGCCTTCGACGGCGAGCAGGGCTTCTCGCAGGCGCAGGGGCAGTAGGCGGGGCCCTCCGGGGCGCAGGCGGGCGTACCGTCCCGCCGACGCCCCGGGTCGAAGGGCCGGGACGTCCGTCCGTTTGACGCGATTTCCGGCTGGGCGTAACCTGGGTTTCGTGGCAGCGAAAGCGTCCGATCCGGTGATCACCAGCGCCGTGGGGGACTACCTCAAGGCGATCTGGAGCCTGAGCCGCGACGGTCCCGCGTCCACCAACGCGATCGCCGACCGGATGGGGTTCACCCCCGCCTCGGTATCGGGCATGCTGGCGCGGCTGGCGGACGCCGGCCTGGTGGACCACGTCCGCTACCGCGGCGCCACCCTGACCGAGGCCGGCCGCCACGAGGCGCTGCGCCTGATCCGCCGCCACCGCCTGGTCGAGACGTTCATGATCCGCGAGCTGGGCTACGGCTGGGACGAGGTCCACGACGAGGCCGAAGCGATCGAGCACGCCGTCAGCGACCGCTTCGCCGAGCGCCTCGCCGCGCTGCTGGGCGATCCCAGCCACGACCCGCACGGCGACCCCATCCCGACCGCCGACGGGCGCCTCCCGGCCACGCCGGACGCGCCCCTGCCGGAGCTGGACGACGGCCAGACGCTGATCGTCGCCCGGCTGCTCAGCCAGGACGGCGAGACCCTCGCCTACCTGGCCGACCGGGGGATCGAGCCGGGCGCCCGCCTGCGGTTGCTGAACCGCGAGCCCCAGGGAGGCCTGCTGGAGGTCGAGGTCGACGGTGCTCGCACCTCGCTCTCGCGCGAGCTGGCCGAGCGGGTGCGCGGCGAGGTCGCAGGGTGAGCGGCCTGGAGAGCTGGATCGCCTCGACCTTCGGAACCAACCCGGTGTGGCTGGGCCTGCTGGCCGGCATCGTCATCACCACCTTCAACCTGATCGGCGCGCTGGCGATCGTGCCCTGGCGCAACCCCACCGCCCGGCAGCTGGACACGGCGCTGGGTTTCGCGGCCGGCGTGATGCTGGCCGCCAGCTTCACCAGCCTGATCCTGCCGGGGATCGAGATCGGCGGGCTGCTACCGGTGATCCTCGGCCTGGCGCTGGGCGTCGCCTTCCTCGATCGGGCCGACGCCTGGGTACCCCACGTGCACGTGCTGGTCACCGGCCGCCGCCGCGACGACGCAGCCCCCGGCGGGCACGGCCGGATGATGTCGGTCATCCTGTTCATCGTCGCCATCACGCTGCACAACATGCCCGAGGGCCTGGCCGTCGGCGTCGGCTTCGGATCCGGCCGCCTGCACGAGGCGGTGGCGCTGATGCTGGCGATCGGCCTGCAGAACGTGCCCGAGGGCCTGGCCGTCGCGGTCGCCGCCCGCAACGCCGGCATGGGCGGCCTCTGGTACGCCGCCTTCGTGGGCGCCCGCGCCGGCGCGGTCGAGATCCCGCTGGCGGTCCTGGGCGCCTGGGCGGTCTCGATCGCGCAGCCGCTGCTGCCCTGGGCGATGGGCTTCGCGGCCGGCGCCATGCTCTACGTCATCAGCGACGAGATCATCCCCGAGACCCACGGGCGCGGCCACGAGCGCATGGCGACCCTGGGCACCATGGCCGGCCTGGTCGTGATGCTGACGTTGGACGTGGCGCTCGGGTGAGCGACACGCTACCGGTCTCCGAGCTGCACGCCCTGCTACGGCGGCAGTACGGCGCGGCGCTGGCCATGCTGCGCGCGGCGGTGTCCGGTTGTCCCGAGGGCGCCTGGACCGAGGTCGGCAGCGACGCGCCGCGGCCCGCGGACCGTCCCCGCCCGGCCCCTACGCCCGCGACGAGGTCCTCGCGTACGCGGACTGGATCGAGGCTCGTCTGGACGACTGGATGGCCGCGCTGGACCTGACCGCGGCGACGAGCGGCTTCTCCTGGTACCCGGTGTCCAAGTTGGAGCATCAGCTGATCTCGCTGCGGCACCTGCAGCACCACACCGCGCACCTGATCGGACGCGTTCGCGACGCGGGCGTGGCTCCCGGCGGCTGGCGCGCCGCCGAACCGATGCCCTGACCCACCCGACCCGCACGATCGTGCTCCGGCCCCCCGGGACCCCCCGGGTCGGGCCGGTACGCTTTCGAGCGTGACCCGGCCCGACCCCGACGCGCTGGACGCGCTGACCGACCTGCTCTCGCGCCGCCGCACCCTGGTCCTGTCCGGCGCCGGCATCAGCACCGACTCCGGCATCCCGGACTACCGCGGCCCCGACGCCGCGCCACGCGCACCGATGCGCTACCAGACCTTCCTGCGCGACGAGGCGGCCCGCCGGCGCTACTGGGCGCGCAGCTCGGTCGGCTGGCCGGTCACGGCACGGGCCCGTCCCAACGCGGCGCACGCGGCGCTGGCGCGGTTGGAGCGGCGCGGCGTCGTCGCCGGCGTGCTGACCCAGAACGTCGACGGACTGCACCAGCAGGCCGGCAGCCGGCGGGTGCTGGAGCTGCACGGCAGCCTGGCGGCGGTGATCTGCCTGGACTGCGGCGTGCGCAGCGCCCGGGCGGTGCTGCAGGAGCGCATCAGGCGGGCCAACCCGGCCTTCCACGCCGAGGCGGACGACGTCGCGCCCGATGGTGACGTCGAGATCCCCGACGCTCTCACCCGCGACTTCGTCGTGCCCGCCTGCACGACCTGCGGCGGCACCCTCAAGCCGGACGTGGTGTTCTTCGGCGAGAACGTCCCGAAGCCCCGGGTGGATCGCGCCTGGCGGATGCTGGACGAGGCCGAGGCGCTGCTGGTCCTCGGCTCGTCGCTGACCGTCTACAGCGGCTACCGGTTCGTCCGCCGCGCGTGCGAGCGGGGCGCGCCGGTCGCGATCGTCAACGACGGGCCAACCCGCGGGGACGGCGACGCGGCGCTGCGCAGCCACGGACGCTTGGGCGAGGTGCTCCCGGCGCTGGCGGAGCGCCTGTGCGCGCGCGATCCGGACCCGACGGCCCGGACCGAAGCAGCGACGCCCAGGGCCCCGTTGGCGTAGCCTCTTCGCGACGACGAAGGGGGGCACGATGACCGGAACGCCGGTGATCCGCACCCGCGGGCTGCGGAAGCGCTACGGAACGCACGAGGCGTTGTCGGGCCTGGACCTCGAGGTCGCACCGGGGCGCGTGGTGGGCTTCCTGGGACCGAACGGGGCGGGCAAGACGACGACGCTGAAGATCCTGCTGGGACTGGCCGCTCCCAGCGACGGGACGGCCGAGTTGTTCGGCCGCGACGTGCGCGAACGCTCGTTCGAGCTGCGCCGCCGCGTCGGCTTCCTGGCGCAGGAACCGCGCTTCTACCCGTACCTGACCGCGCGCGAGACGCTGGCGCTGGTCGCGCGCCTCTACGGCCTGGGATCGGCCACGGAGGAACGGCGGCGCATCGACGCGACGCTGGAGCGGGTCGGCATCGCCGCGCTGGCCGATCGGCGCGTCGGGGGGTTCTCGGGCGGGGAGCGCCAACGGCTGGGCCTGGCGCAGGCCGCGCTGCACGAGCCCGACCTGCTGATCCTCGACGAGCCCGCCGCCGCCCTCGACCCGATGGGGCGGCGCGACGTGCTGACGATCCTGAAGCGGCTCGAGGGCCGGGCGACGGTGTTCTTCTCGACCCACATCCTGGACGACGTGCAACGGATCGCGGACGAGGTCGCGATCGTGGATCGTGGGCGGCTGCGCAGCCAGGGGCGGCTGAGCGAGCTGCTGCAGGGGGACGGGACGACGGTCACGGTCGAGCTGCGGGGCGACGCGGCGGCGCTGCGCGAGCGGGTGCGGGCGGCGCCCTGGACGGCCGACCTGGAGGCCGAGCACGACGACGGCATCGAACGCTGGACGGTGCGGCTGCAGCGGGCGCAGGCCGGGCGCGAGCTGCTGCGCCTGGCCGCGCAGGACGAGACGGCGGAGGTGCTGGCCTACCGTGTCTCGGCCGCGTCCCTGGAGGACGTCTTCGTGCAGGTGATCGAGGGGCAGGATCGTCATGACGCGGCCTGAGGCACCGACGCCCGCGTCGACGGCCGGAGGGGTGGCCCGCCGGGCGCTGACGACGCTGCTGGTCAAGGAGGCATCGCTCTGGCGCCGCAGCCACGCCTGGTGGAGCCAGCCCCTGCTGTTCGTGGCCCTGACGGTCGGCGCGCTGGCGCTGCCGCTGGTGGCGCTACGCGACGTGTTCGCGTCGGAGCCGGGGGGCGTGACCGCCGGCGCGGCCAGCGTGGTGAGCGGGCTGCTCACGACCGGGGCGGCCCTGGCCGCGGTGCTGTGGTTCCAGAACGCGCTGATCGGCGAACGACAGAGCGGCACGGCCGCTTGGATCCTGTCCAAGCCGGTGCCCCGCTGGACGGTGCCGGTCGCGAAGCTGATCGTGCACGGCGGCCTGGTGAGCCTGAGCGCCGTGGTGCTGCCGGGGCTCGCGGCGTGGGGCGTGCTGCGGGCGGCGCTGCCGTCGCCCCCCGACCTGGGCCCGTACCTGGCAGCGCTGGCGGTGCTGGTGCTGCACACGGTCGCGTACGCCGCGGCGACGCTGGCGCTGGGCGCCTGGACCGACGCGCGCGGCCTGGTGGTCGCCCTGCCGCTGGCGTCGCTGCTGGGGGGCGACCTGGTCCTGTCGATCGTGCCGCAGGCCGCGCAGGTCACGCCCTGGCTGCTGGGACGGGGCGCGGGCCTGCTGATGCAGGGCGCGCCGTTCCCGGTCCCGG
>CAZJGU010000123.1:0-6055 GCA_964545455.1 uncultured bacterium
GACGCGCGACCCCACGGGGCTGCCCGCCCAGCTGCGGGCGGCCGCGCCGCACCTGGCGGGGCTCGACGTCCTCCGCCTGCCGGAGGAGGGGGCGGCGCGCGCGGCCGAGCTGCTGCGCGGCCGACTCGCCGTCTCCAGCGTGCGCGAGGGGCGGGCGATCGACGCCAGCGGGCTGCAGATCCCTCGGGTCGTCGACGCGCTCTACGCCGACGCCGCGCAGGACGTGGTGCTGGGTCCGTCCTGGCGGGACGGCGTTCCGACATTGCGCGTCTGGGCTCCGACGGCGCGCGAGGTCGCGCTTCTGCTCTGGCCGGACGGGAGCGGGGCGGGGGATCCGCGCCGGCTGGCGATGGAGCGGGACGACGCCAGCGGGGTGTGGAGCGTTCAGGGCCGACCGGACTGGACCGGCCGCGCCTACCGCTTCGAGGTCGAGGTCTACGCGCCGAGCGTCGGCGCACTCGTCACGAACGAGACGACCGACCCGTACGCCACCGCCCTGACGAGCGACAGCCGGCACGCCCTGCTGATCGACCTGGACGATCCCGCGACCATGCCGGACGGCTGGGCGACCTTCCGGAAGCCGGGCGTCGCGGCTCCCGAGGACGTGGTCGTCTACGAGCTGCACGTTCGCGACTTCTCGGCCCACGCGCAGGACGTGCCGGAAGCGCAGCGCGGCCGCTACGGCGCCTTCGGCCATCCCGACAGCGCCGGCATGCGCCACCTGCGGGCGCTGGCGGGGGCCGGCCTGACGCACCTGCACCTGCTGCCGACCTTCGACATCACGACCGTGCCGGAGGACCCGACCGAGCGACGGGAGCCCGACCTGCCCGACGTCGAGCGTCCCTCGGCCTCCCCCGCCCCGCAGGTGGCGATCGGCGCCGTCCGCGACCGCGACGCGTTCAACTGGGGCTACGACCCGTGGCACTTCGGCGTGCCCGAGGGATCGTACGCCAGCGACGCGGACGGCGTGGCGCGCATCGTCGAGTACCGCGCCATGGTCCTCGCCCTGGCCGACGCGGGCCTGCGCGTTGTGGCCGACGTGGTGTTCAACCACACCAGCGGTGCGGGGCAGGCCTCGACCTCGGTGCTGGACCGGATCGTGCCCGGCTACTACCACCGCCTGGACGCGAACGGCAACGTCACCACCAGCACCTGCTGCCAGAACACCGCGACCGAACACGCCATGATGCGCAAGCTGATGGTCGACATGGTCGTGCGCTGGGCGCGCGACTACCGGACCGACGCGTTCCGCTTCGACCTGATGGGCCACCACATGGTGGCCGACATGCAGGCGGTGAGGTCGGCACTGGATGCCCTGAGCCTGGAGCGCGACGGGGTCGACGGTCCCGCCGTGTACCTCTACGGCGAGGGCTGGGACTTCGGCGAGGTCGCGGACGGTGCTCGCGGTCCCAACGCGACGCAGCGGAACCTGGCCGGCAGCGGCATCGGCACCTTCAACGACCGGCTGCGCGACGCGGTGCGGGGCGGCGGTCCGTTCGACGGCGGCGTCGACCTGCTGGCGCGCCAGGGCTTCGCGAGCGGGCTGGGCACGCTCCCGAACCGCGCCAGCGACGACGGTGTCGTGGCGTCGGCCGCGGAGGCGGCGCAGGCGAGCGACTGGATCCGGGTCGGCATGGCCGGCAACCTGGCCGACTACCGCTTCGAGAGCGCGACGGGGACGTGGCTCTCCGGCGCCGAGCTGGACTACCACGGCGCCCCGGTCGGGTACACGGCGGACCCGCAGGAGAACGTCGTCTACGTCTCGAAGCACGACAACCAGACGCTCTACGACATCCTGGCCTACAAGCTGCCGACCGACCTGGCGATGGAGGACCGCGTGCGCCTGCAGACGGCGGCGCTCGCGACGGTCGCCTTCGCGCAGGGCGTGCCGTTCTTCCACGCCGGCTCGGACCTTCTGCGCTCGAAGTCGCTGGACCGCAACTCCTACGACTCCGGGGACCTCTTCAACGCGATCGATTGGACCGGGCACGAGAGCGGCTTCGGCGTCGGCCTGCCGCTCGCGGCGGACAACCGCTCGGACTGGCGCTTCATGCGGCCCCTGCTCGAGGATCCGGCGTTGGTGCCGGACGACGCGGCGATCGAGGCCTCCTCGACCTGGTTCCGCGCGCTGCTCGCGACGCGCGCCTCCTCCCCGCTGTTCCGCCTGCCGGACGCGGCGACGGTGCAGGAGCGGCTGGCGTTCCACAACACCGGGCCGGCGCAACACCCGGGCCTGATCGTCATGACGATCGACGATCGGGTCGGGGCGGACCTCGATCCTGCGCACGAGGCGGTGCTGGTCGTCGTCAACACCGCGCCGAAGCGCCGCACCGTCACGGTCGACGGCTTCGCGGGCGAGGACCTGCGCCTGCACCCGGCGTTCGCGGCGCTGGAGGACGGGCGTCTGGCGACGTCGGCGTTCTACGAGACCTCCGGCCGCGTCAGCGTTCCGGCCTTCACGACCGCGGTGTTCGTGTTGCCGGACGCGCCGCACTGAGGAGCGGCCCCTGAACCAGGACGGCGCTCGCCCCCGCCGGTCGGCGGGGGCGAAGCCTCGTGCTCGGTCGCGCGTCGCTGGGTCCCGAGGGCGCTGGATCAGATGTCGAGGTGGGCCCGGTGGGCGTTCTCCTCGATGAACTCGCGGCGCGGCGGCACCTCGCTGCCCATCAGCATCTCGAAGGTGTCGGACGCCTCGAGCACGTCCTCGATCGTCACCCGGCGCAGCACCCGCGTCTCGGGGTTCATGGTGGTCTCCCAGAGCTGCTCGGGGTTCATCTCGCCGAGGCCCTTGAAGCGCTGGACCTCGTAGCGCTGGCCCTTGTGCTCGCGGTGGTAGCGCTGAAGCGCGGCCTCGTCGTAGAGGTAGACGAGGTCCTTCTTGCGCCCCTCGCGGATGCCGTAGAGCGGCGGCTGGGCGATGTAGAGGTAGCCGGCGTCGATCAGCGGCCGCATGTAGCGGTAGAAGAACGTCAGCAGCAGCGTCCGGATGTGGCTGCCGTCGACGTCGGCGTCCGTCATGATGATGATCCGGTGGTAGCGCACGTCCTCGAGGTTGAAGTGCTGGTCGTCGCCGGTGCCCTCGAGCCCCGCGCCGATGGCGGCGATCATGGCGCGGATCTCGGCGTTCTTGAGGATCTTGCCGATCTGGGCCTTCTCGACGTTGAGGATCTTGCCCCGTAGGGGCAGGATCGCCTGGAAACGCCGCTCGCGCCCCTGCTTGGCGCTGCCTCCGGCCGAGTCGCCCTCGACGATGTAGATCTCGCTGATGGCGGGATCGCCACTGCTGCAGTCGGCCAGCTTGCCGGGCAGCTCGTCGTTGTCCAGCGGGTTGGCACGCCGCACCAGGTCGCGCGCCTTGCGGGCGGCCTCGCGCGCCTTGGCCGCCTGGGCGGCCTTCTCGACGATCGCCTTGCCGACGCGCGGGTTCTCCTCGAGGATCTCGCCGAACTTCTCGTAGACGACGGACTGCACGGCCGTGCGGGCCTCGGGGTTGAGCAGCTTGACCTTGGCCTGCGACTCGAATTGGGGGTCGGGCAGCTTGACGCTGATGACGCAGTGGATGCCCTCGAGGAAGTCCTCGCCGGTCGGCGCCGGGTCCCCCTTCTTGACCAGGTTCTTGGCCTTGGCGTAGTTGTTCAGCACGCTGGTGTAGGCGGACTTGAAGCCGGTCAGGTGCGTCCCGCCGTCGCGGTTGGTGATCATGTTGGCGTAGGTGACGATCGTCTGGCCGTAGCCGCTGGTGTGCAGCATGCCGACGTCGACCTCGATGTCGTGGGCCTCGCCGTCGGCCTCGGCCGTGGTCTGCGCCGAGATGTGCAGCGGCTGCTCGTAGAGCCGGGCGCCCTCCTTGGCCAGGGTCTCGGCGTAGGAGGAGACGCCCCCCTGCTCGAGGAACTCCTCGCGGCGGACGTCGTCCCCCCGCTCGTCGATCAGCACGATGCGCACGCCGCCGGTGAGGAACGCCAGCTCGCGCAGGCGCCGCCGGATGCGGGCGTAGTCGAACACCTCGGTCTCCTTGAAGATGGTGCGGTCGGGCTTGAAGCTCACGGTCGAGCCGTGCTCGCTCTTGGGCGCGTCGCCAACGACCTGGATCGGGAAGGTGACCTCGCCACGGTCGAAGCGGATCCGCCAGCGCGTGCCGTCCTTGACCACCTCGGCCTCGAGGTAGTCGGACAGGGCGTTGACGACCGACGACCCCACGCCGTGCAGGCCGCCGGACACCTTGTAGGCGTCGGAGTCGAACTTCCCACCGGCGTGCAGCTCGGTGAAGATCACCTCGATCGCGGGGCGTCCCTCCTTGCGCATCGTCTCGACGGGGATGCCGCGGCCGTCGTCGCGGACGCGCGCACCGCCGTCGGGCAGCAGGGTCACCTCGACCGTGTTGGCGTAGCCGGCGAGGGCCTCGTCCACCGCGTTGTCGATGATCTCGGTCAGAAGCTGGTGGTACCCGTCGGTGCCGGTGCCCCCCTGGACGTACATGGCGGGGCGCTTGCGGACGCCTTCGAGGCCCTTCAGGACCTTGATGCTCTCAGCGGTGTAGTCGCTCAAGCGAACCCTCCCTGGCGGCGGCCCAGGGCCACCGAGTGCGGACCGATCACGTCCTGCCGCGCCGCCTGAGCGCCGCCGAGCGGGGTACGAGAGGGTCCGGACGGAGCGGAGGCGTCGGCGCGCCGCGTCGCGAACCCCGCGCGCGGTCGTGCACACCCCCGCCGAACCGTCCTAGCGTACCCCGAAAGCGCCCCTTCCGTCAAACGATCCACGCCGTCCTGGACGGCACAAACGGCGCTTCGGACGGCCGGCCGGAGGGAGTGCTGGGGCAGCCCCCAGCCGCCCTAGGTGCGGACCTCGCCGGAGCCGTCGATCAGGTACTTGCGGGTCACGAGCTGCTCGAGGCCCATCGGCCCGCGGGCGTGCATCTTCTGGGTGCTGATGCCGATCTCGGCCCCGAAGCCGAAGACGAAGCCGTCGGTGAAGCGGGTCGAGGCGTTGACGTAGACCGCCGCCGCGTCGACCTCCTGCTGGAAGCGCCGGGCCGCCGCGCGGTCGCCGGTCACGATCGCCTCGGAGTGGTGGGTGCCGTAGCGACCGACGTGGTCGATCGCCTGGCCCAGCCCGTCGACGACGCGCACCGACAGGATCAGGTCGAGGTACTCCTCGGCCCAGTCCTGCTCGCTCGCCGGCACGACGCTGGATCCGACCAGCGCGCGGGTGCGCTCGCAGCCGCGCAGCTCGACCCCGGCCTCCTGCAGCCTGCGGGCGGCGGCAGGCAGGAACGCCTCCGCCACCGCGGCATCGACCAGCAACGTCTCGGCGGCGTTGCAGACCCCCGGCCGCTGGGTCTTGGCGTTGACCACGATGGCCTCCGCCATCGCCAGGTCGGCGGCCTGGTGGACGTAGACGTGGCAGACGCCGACCCCCGTCTCGATGACCGGAACGGTGGCGGTCTCGACCACGTGGGCGATCAGCGCCGCGCCGCCGCGTGGAATCGCCAGGTCGACCTCGCCGCGGGCGGCGAGCAGCTCGCCGACGTAGCGCCGGTCGGGCGCGTCGATCAGCGTCACGACCTCCTCCGGCAGGCCGGCGTCGCGTAGGCCCGCCCGCATCGCGGCCACCAACGCGCGGTTGCTGACGAGCGCCGAGGCGCTGCCGCGCAGCACGGCGGCGCTGCCGGCCTTGATCGCCAGGGCGGCCGCGTCGACGGTCACGTTGGGGCGCGACTCGTAGATCACGCCGATCACGCCGAACGGCACCGTCACCTCGCGCACGTCCGGGCCGGCGTCCAGACGCCAGCCGCGTAGCACCCGGTGCAGCGGATCGGGTAGGGCGGCGACCTGCTCGCACGCGAGCGCGATCGCCTCGAGCCGGTCGGGGTCGAGGCGGAGGCGATCCACCAGCGCCGCGGAGGTGCCCTTGGCCGTCTCGGCCGCGACGTCGCCCTCGTTGGCGTGCAGGATCGCCTCGGCGTGCGACCGCAGCGCGTCCGCGACGCTGCGCAGACCGTCGTCGCGGGGGCCGGACGGCAGCGCGCGCTGCGCGCCGCGGGCGGCGCGCAGGA
>CAZJGU010000124.1:0-6019 GCA_964545455.1 uncultured bacterium
GCCGCAGGCGTCCTACCTCAACGAGCAGGTGCCGTTCTTCGACCAGTACGCCCGCAGCCACCGCGCCTGGTCGCCGGACGGACGCTACTGGGGGCTGTCGCTCGTCGGCCCCGACGGCCGCGACGTGGTGGCCCTCCTGGATGCGCGCACCGGCTCGCTGCACGCGCTCGCGCCCGGCACCGCGCCGGCGTTCGCGCCGCGCTGACGCGCCCGGGTCAGCGCTCGGGACGCGACCGACCGTCCAGGGTCAGCAGCGGTCCGTAGAGGTCCGGCCGGCGGTCGCGGAAGAAGCCGAAGCCGGCACGGAACGAGCGGGCCCAGTCGAGGTCCAGATCGGCCGTGATCAACGCCTCGCCCGCCCGCTCGGCCTCGGCGATCACTTCGCCGCGGGGATCGGCCACGAACGAACTCCCGTAGAAGGTCGCCTCGCCCTCGGTCCCGACCCGGTTGGCCGCAGCGACGTAGGTGCAGTTGGCGACGGCGTGCCCGATCATCACGCGACGCCACATGTCGCGCGTCTCGAGCCCCCCGGCCTCCTGCGGCTCGCTGCCGATGGCGGTCGGGTAGAGCAGCACGTCGGCGCCCTGCAGCGCCATGGCGCGGGCCGCCTCGGGGAACCACTGGTCCCAGCAGATGCCGACGCCGATCGTGCCCGCCGCCGTACGCCAGGCGCGGAAGCCGCCGTCGCCCGGGGCGAAGTAGTACTTCTCCTCGTAGCCGGGACCGTCGGGGATGTGGCTCTTGCGGTAGACGCCCAGGACGCTGCCGTCGGCGTCGATCATCGCCAGGCTGTTGAAGTGCGCCTGGTGGGCGCGCTCGAAGAAGCTGACGGGCAGCACCACGTTCAACTCGGCCGCAAGGGCGGCGAAGCGCTCCAGGAACGGGTGGCCCTCGACCTCGTGCGCGAGGGCGAAGAGGTCCTCGCGCTCGAGCTGCGGGAAGTAGAGGCTCTCGAACAGCTCCTGCAGCAGCACCACCTGGGCGCCGCGGGCGGCGGCGTCGCGGACGAAGCGCTCGGCGGTCCGCAGGTTGGTCTCGAGCTCATTGCCGCAGGCGAACTGGGCGACGGCCAGGCGCACGCGGCGCGCGTCGGTCGGACGGGGGTCGTCGGGGCTCACGACGGGGTGCCTCCTTCGGGCTGGTGCTGGGTGACGCAGTGGAAGGCGCCGCCGCCGGTCACCAGCGCCGTGGCGGGAACGCCGACGACCTCGCGGTCCGGGAAGGCGGCCTGCAGGACGCCCAGCGCCTCGCCGTCGCGCGGGTCGTTCCAGGTCGGCACTACCACGCCGCCGTTGACCAGGCAGAAGTTGGCGTAGCTGCGCGGCGGCCGCACGCCGCCGACGACGGAGCGGTCCTCGGGGAGGGGCAGGTCGAACAGGCGGTAGGCGGAGCCGTCGGCGCGCCGCAGAGACGCCAGCCGTTCGCGGTTGGCGCCGAGGGTCGCGCGGTTGGCGGCGTCGTCCTCGTCGGCGATCACGCAGAGGATCGCGTCCTCGCCCGCGAAGCGCGCCACGGTGTCGACGTGCCCGTCGGTGTGGTCGTCGACCAGGCCGCCCTCCAGCCACGCCAGGCGCGTCGCCCCGAGGCCGTCGCGCAGCGCGCGCTGGTAGTCGTCCTCGCGCCAGCCGGGGTTGCGCACCCCGTCCAGCAGGCAGCTGCGGGTGGTCAGCAGGGTCCCGTCGGCCCCCATCTCGATCGCGCCGCCCTCGAGCACCGCGTCGAACGCGAAGCGTCGCACGCCCAGCACCGAGGCGATCCGTTCCGGCAGGCGGTCGTCGCGGTCGCTGGCGTACTTGCCGCCCCAGCCGTCGAAGCGCCAGTCGGTGGCCGCCAGCCGACCGTCGCGGCCCAGCACGAAGAGGGGCCCGGCATCCCGTAGCCAGACGTCGTCCAGCGGGGCGGCCAGGTAGCGCACGGCGCCGGAGGCGATGCCGGCGCGGCCCAGCCGGGCCTCGGCGTCGCGCCGGGCCTCGTCGTCCGCGACCAGCAGCACGACCGGCTCGAAGCGGGTCAGGGCCGCGACCAGCCCGGCCATGTCGTCCCGGACCTCGTCCAAGCAGCCCTCCCACAGCGCCTCGCCGACCGGCCAGGCGGTCCAGGTGGCGGCGTGACGCGCCGACTCGACCGGCATGCGGAAGCCCAGCGCACGGGGGGTGGACGCGACGTCGCTCACGGCATCTCCATCGGACGCGCATGCTAGCAGACGCGCCTCTTCGGCCGGCGTCGACGCGTGCTACGGTGTCTCGCCGGTGGCGGGACGGTCCCGCGCCGGACGCTGGGTCCGCCCCGCCGGCCGACGCGCCGGACGCCCGGGCGGGACGAGGAGTGCCGTGAGCAAGAGCCCCTCCACCGCACCGTTCACCCCGGCCGACGCCGCCGACCTGTACGGCGTCGACGCCTGGTCGTCCGGCTACCTGCGCGTCGGCGACGACGGCGACCTGCGGGTCCGCGTCGCTGGCGCCGAGGCGTCGCTGCGCACGATCGTCGACGCCCTCGAGGCCGACGGCCGCCCCCTGCCGATCATCCTGCGCTTCCCGCAGATCCTGGAGGACCGCCTCGAGCGCGTGAACCAGGCGTTCGCGCAGGCGATCGAGGAGGCCGGCTACCGCGGGAGCTACCAGGGCGTCTACCCGATCAAGGTCAACCAGCGCCGGGTCGTGGTCGAGACCCTGGCCGAGTCGGGCGCCCACTGGCGCACCGGCCTGGAGGCCGGCTCGAAGGCCGAGTTGGCGCTGATCCTGGTGCAGGACACGCACCCAGACGCGCTCATCCAGTGCAACGGGTTCAAGGACGACGACTTCGTGCGACTGGCGCTGTGGGGTCGCAAGCTCGGCAAGAACGTCACGCTGACGCTGGAGAAGGTGGGCGAGCTGGACCGCGTTCTCCGCATCGCCGAGGAACTGGGGGTCGAGCCCGCCATCGGCGTGCGCTTCAAGCTGCACGCCCGCGGTAGCGGCGCCTGGGAGTCCTCCGGCGGCGACGACGCCAAGTTCGGCCTGACGGCCGCCGAGCTGCTCGCGGTCACCGAGCGGCTGCGGGAGGAGGGGCTGGGCCATACGCTCGCGATGCTGCACACCCACGTCGGCAGCCAGGTGACCGACGTTCGCAAGATCCGCGTGGCGGTACGCGAGGCCGCCCAGGTCTACGTCGAGCTGGCCCGCCGCGGCGTCGCCCCGCGGCACCTCAACCTCGGCGGCGGCCTGGCGGTCGACTACGACGGCTCCAAGACGACCTTCCACGCCTCGGCCAACTACGGGCTGCGCGAGTACGCCGAGGCGCTGGTCTACTCCGTGATGGAGGTCTGCGACGAGGCGGAGGCGCCTCACCCGGTGCTGGTCACCGAGTCCGGACGCGCCCTCACCGCCCACCATGCCGTCACGGTGGCCGAGGTGATCGACGCGATCGGCCGGACGCGCGATCCGGTGGCGGCCCCGGAGCTGCCGGACGAGCCGCACACGCTGATCGCCGACCTGCACGAGCTGCTGGAGGACGTCACCGTCAAGACCTACCGCCAGGCCTACAACGAGGCGGTGTCGATCAAGGACACGATGCACCAGCTCTTCGACCTCGGCTACCTGAGCCTGGTCGAGCGCGCCCACGTCGAGCAGCTCTACAACCGGCTGCTGCAGCGCGTCGCGAAGGTCATCGCCGGCCTGGACTACGTGCCCGAGGAGTTCGAGGACCTCACCACTTGGCTTGCCGACACCTACGTGGTCAACTTCAGCCTGTTCCAGACCCTCCCCGACCACTGGGCGATCCAGGCGCTGTTCCCGATCATGCCGCTCCACCGCCTGGCCGAGCGCCCTACCCGTCGCGCCACGCTGGCCGACATCAGCTGCGACAGCGACGGCAAGATCGGCAAGTTCGTCGACCTGCGCGACGTGGCCTCGACGCTACCGGTGCACGAGCTGCGCGCGGGGGAGCGCTACCTCCTCGGCTTCTTCCTGACCGGCGCCTACCAGGACGTGTTGGCCAACGCGCACAACCTGTTCGGCCGGGTGGCCGAGGCCCACGTGCGCCTGCGCGGCGACGGCGAGATCGAGATCGAGCGCTTCGTGCCCGGCCAGAAGGCGCGCCGCGTGATCGACAACATGGGCTACGAGACCGAGACGCTGCTGGGCTGGCTGGACGAGGAGATCGCCGAGGCGACCGCCGCCGGCACGCCGCTGAGCGACGACGAGGTCGCCGAGCTGCGCGAGCTGTACGGCTACGAGCTGGTCGGCTACACCTACCTGGAGTGAGCGACGAGACTGCTCGGACCGGCCCTCAGACCGTGACGCTCCCGCCCTCCTCCCCGACGACCAGGTCGGGTCGGACCGCGCGGGCGGCGGGCAGGTCCGGTGCCAGCTCCTGGTGCGGAGGCAGGTGGACGAGGATCAGCCGGCCCACGCCCGCGTCGCGGGCGATCTCGGCCGCCTCGCGCGCGCCCGTGTGGACGGGACCGCTGCCGCTCGCCTCGTGGATCAGCAGGTCGGCGCCCTGCGCCAGCTGGGCGATCGCCGGCTCCGGCGCGGTGTCGGCGCTGTAGACGATCGTGCCCCCGCCGAGCAGGTCCTCGAAGCGCAGCCCGGTCACCGGCACGGCGTGCCGACCGGGCGAGGCGGTCACCCGCCAGCCGTCGCGCTCGAACACGGGCGCGTCCTTCGCGTAGGCGATCTCGTGACCGCGGAAGCCGGCGTAGCCCTCGAAGCCGGACACGTCGAAGGCGTCGTGCGAGCGGCGCGCCTGGTTCAGCGCCGGCGCGATGCCGTAGACGTCCAGCGGCGTCCGCCGGCCCATCAGCCAGGTGCGCTCCATCAGCAGCGGGAACCCGGCGACGTGGTCGGCGTGCTCGTGCGTGACGATCAGGGCCGACAGGGCGACCGGGTCCAGCCCGGCGGCGGACAGCCGCGGCACCGCGTCGCCGCCGCAGTCGACGAGGATCACGCCCCGTCCGTTGTCCAGCGCCAGCATCGTCGTCGTGCGCTCCGGGTCGCTGATCACCGCACCGGTTCCGAGCAGGTGCACCGTCGCCATGGGGCATGATAGGCCGCGCGTTCGTCCGACGAGGACGAGGCGTCACCGGGGACCCTCGCGCGCCCGATCAGTACAGGCGCGTTCCGTTCGGTACGGGGCGTTCGACCGTCGTCAGCACCACGCCGTCGGGCGTGTCGAACCCGGTCACAAGGCACTCCGACAGGAACGGCCCGATGCGTCGCGGCGGCACGTTGACGAGCCCCACGACCTGGCGGCCGAGCAGCTGCTCGGCCGCGTACAGCTCGGTCAGGCGTGCGCTGGACGCCCTCACGCCGATCGTCGCGCCGAAGTCGACCCACAGCTTCCAGGCCGGGATGCGCGCCTCGGGGAACGGCTCGACGCGGGTGATGGTGCCGACGCGCAGGTCGGCGCGGAAGAAGGTCCCCACGTCGGTCGGGGGCGCCGGCGGCTCGGGAGGGGGCGGGACGCTCATCGCGCGGCCGCCGCGCGGGCCCCGGTCTGCACCCGCCACAGGCCGGCGTACACGCCGTCCCGGGCGACCAGCTCGTCGTGGTCGCCGGACTCGACCAGGCGACCGTGCTCCAGGACGTGGATCCGGTCGGCGTGGCGGATGGTCGACAGCCGGTGGGCGATGACGATCGTGGTGCGCCCGCGGGTGATCCGCTCCAGCGAGCGTTGGATCGCCGCCTCGGTCTCGTTGTCGACGGCGCTGGTCGCCTCGTCGAAGACCATGATCGGCGGGTCCTTGAGGATCGCGCGGGCGATCGACAGGCGCTGGCGCTGGCCGCCGGAGAGCTTCTGGCCGCGCTCGCCCACGACGGTGTCGAAGCCGCGGGGCAGGGCGCGCACGAACGCCAGCGCCTCGGCGGCGTCGGCGGCACGCTCGAGGTCGGCGTCGCTGGCGTCCGGTCGGCCGACGCGCAGGTTCTCGGCCACGCTGCCGGGGAACAGGTAGACGTCCTGCGAGACCAGCCCGATGGCGCGCCGCAGCTCGTGGCGGGACAGCTCGCGCAGGTCGACGCCGTCCAACGTCACCCGACCC
>CAZJGU010000125.1:0-5547 GCA_964545455.1 uncultured bacterium
TCATCACGTGCGGTCCGCGCACCCAGAGCGTGCCGGTGACGCCGGGCGGCACGGGCGCGCCGTCGTCGTCCAGCACGAACGTCTCGGTTCCAGGGATGGCCTTGCCGACCGAGGAGGGCTTGGCGAGGACCAGCTCCGGCTCGAGGTAGCAGACCCGCTTGCACTCGGTCAGGCCGTACATCTTGTAGACCAGCGCGTCGGGGCTCATCTCCCGCAGGCCGGGCACGTAGTCGTCGGGCAGGTGCGCGGCGGTGTTGGTGTAGCGCCGCACCGACGGCAGCGAGAGCGGCGCGTCGCGGTGCAGCGACAGCAGCGTCGCGAAGACGGTGGGCACGCCGGGGAAGACGGTGACGGCCTCCTCGGTGGCGCGCTGGATCACCTTGGCGGGGAAGCTGAACGACACCTCCAGCACCAGCGTGGCGGCCAGGTGCACGCTCATGATCGCCTGGTAGAGGCCGTAGTCGAACGCCAGCGGCAGCACGTTCATGATGCGGTCGTCGGCACTCAGGCGCAGGTACTCGACCAGGCTGCCCTGGGTGAACACCATGTTCTGGTGCGACAGCATCACGCCCTTGGGGTTGCCGGTGCTGCCGGAGGTGTAGATCAGGGCGGCCAGGTCCACCGGCAGCACGCCAGGGGAGCGCGGCTCGGGCGGGTGCTCGGCGAGGAAGGCGTCCAGCGCGAGGGCGCCCTCCACCTCGCCGCGCACCTTGCCGCGCAGCAGCACGGTGCCGAGCGAGGGGACGGACGCGACCGCCTCGGTCACGATCCGGGCCAGGTGGCCGTCGGCCAGCAGGGCCCTGGCCCCAGCGTCGGCCAGCACGTAGGCCAGCTTGTCGGCCTTGGTCTGCGGGTTGACGACCATGAAGGCGGCGCCGGCCTCCAGCACCCCGTAGATCGCCGCGACCGTGTCGACCGAGTTCTCCAGGTACAGCGCGACGCGGTCGCCGCGCCGCACGCCGCGCTCCTGCAGCCCGCGGGCGAAGCGCAGCGCGCGCTCGCGCAGCTCACGGTAGGTCACGCGCTGGCCGTCGGTGATCACGGCCAACTTGTCGGGGTGGGCCTCGGCGGCGATGCGGAGCGAGTCGTGCAGCAGGCGGGGGCAGGCTGGGGGCATGTCAGGCCTCTCCGGGGACGGGATCGTGCGGGGGCGGCAGCAGCGCGCCTCCGACCACCTCGCGGGTCGGGACGGCGGGCGCGGCCAGGGTCGGGCGGTCGACCATCGACTCCTGCAGGAGCAACGTCGAGAGGACGCCCATCAGGCCCATCTCCTCGCCCTCGCCCAGGCCGGCGTCGACGTACCGCTCGCACTTGGCGACCAGGCGGCGGACGGCATCCGGGGCGAACAGGCCGCTGGCCGCGACGCGCTCGGGGTCCAGCACCTCGCGGACGTAGTCGGGCGCGTCGGGCCCGAAGAACGAGCGCAGGATCGGGGCGCGGTAGGGGCGCTTGGGGCGCCCTGCGATCTCGGGCGGGAGGAGGGGCGCGAACGCCCGCCTCAGGAGGTACTTCTCCTCCATGTCGCGCAGCCGCAGCCGCTCCGGCAGGGCGGCCGCGAAGGCGGCGACGTGGGGGTCGAGGAACGGGAAGCGGCCCTCGATCGAGTTGCCCATCAGCATCCGGTCGCCCTGACCGTGCAGCAGGTAGGGCGTCATGAAGGTCGCGATCTCCAGGTACTGGGCCTGACCCAGCGGGCCGACGTCACCGAAGTCGTCCGGCAGCTGCGCGATCAGGCGCTCGGTCGGGTCGCCGACCACGTCGGCCGTGGCGCGAACGTCGGGCGCCAGGAAGCGCAGGTTGCGGCGGGTGGTGGCGATGCGCGGGCGCAGGCTGTAGAGCGGATCGTCCAGGTCCTCGATGCCCGCCTTGAAGAAGGCGGAGAGGAAGCCGCCCCCCTTGGCCAGGTCGCGCGACAGGTAGGGGTAGATCCGCGCCAGCAGCGCCGGCCGCATCGTCGAGTCGGGGTCCTTCGCCCACCAGCGCCGGACCATCGCCTCCTGGAAGATGCCGTAGCCGCCGAACACCTCGTCCGACCCCTCGCCGGTCAGCACGACCTTCATGCCGGCGTCACGCACGGCGCGCGAAAGGCGCAGCAGGGGCGCGGGCGCGGTCCGCAGCAGCGGCTTCTCGGCCCGCCGCACGACCTCGGGGAGGGAGGCGGCCACGTCGGCGCCCGATACCGTGACGCGCGTAAGGTCGACGCCCAGCGCGGCCGCCATGCGGTCCTGGAAGCGGCTCTCGTCGAAGCGCGCGTCCTCGAAGCCGACGCCGAAGGCGCGCAGCTCGCGCGGCACGTGACGGCGCGCGAGGGCGGCGGTGATGGAGGAGTCCAGCCCACCCGACAGGTAGACGCCGACCGGCACGTCGGCGCGCAGCCGGATGCGGGTGGCGTCGTCCAGCAGGCCGCGGAGCTCCTCGGCGAGGGCGTCGACGGGTTCGTCGCGGGTCCCCTCGCGCGGGCCGAAGCGCAGGTCCCACCAGCGGCGCAGCGGGCCCATGCCGTTCTCGCCGACGCGGACGAGGTGGCCGGCGGGCAGCTCGCGGATGCCGGGAAAGGCCGAGCGGTCGGGCAGCACCGACCAGAGCGTGAACGTCTCGACCAGCGCGAACGGGTCCAGGCGGCGCTCGGCGGCGGGGTGCCGGAGCAGTGCGGACGCTTCGGAGGCGAAGGCGACGTCGCCGCCCAGCTGAGCCAGGAACAGCGGCCGGATGCCGAAACGGTCGCGGGCCAGGAGCAGCTCGCGCGCGTCGCGGTCCCAGATGGCGATCGCGAACTCGCCGTTGAGGCGCCCTAAGAACCCCTCGCCCCACTGCTCGTAGGCGTGGACCAGGACCTCGGTGTCGGAGCGGGTACGGAAGACGTGGCCCAGGGCTTGCAGCTCGGCGGTCAGCTCCGGGTAGTTGTAGATCTCGCCGTTCTGCATCGCCCAGTGGCGGCCGTCCTCGCTCCCGATCGGCTGGTCGCCGCCCGCCAGGTCGATGATCGACAGGCGCGTGTTGACCATGCCGAACGCGCCGTCGCGGTAGAGGCCCACGCCGTCCGGGCCGCGGTGCGCCAGCTCGCCCGCCATCTCCAGCAGCAGCTCGCGCGGGGCGGGGCGTCCGGAGGTCGTCAGGAGGCCGGCGATGCCGCACATGGCCGTGACGATATCGCGTCGCTGGGGGATCCGGTCTGCGAGCCGCACGCCGGACGAGGGCTCCGTGGCGGGGTTCGTCCGGTCGGGCGGGTACGATCGACGCACCGTGAGCCGCCCGCGCCGATCCGTCCTCGCCAAGGTCCTGCTCGCGCTCGTCGTGGCGGTGGTGGCGGGCGCGGCCGCCTACCTGGTCACCGTGTACCGGATCGGTCGGGTCGAGGCGACGGCCCGCTTCGTGGTGAGCGGCGACGCGCTGGCCTCCCGCCTCGAGGTGCCGGTCTACCGCGCGGCCCCCCGTCAGGACGACGTGCTGCGCGACGTGCTGGAGCGGATCGGACGCGAGGCGTCGCCGGAGGCGCTGTCCGAGCTTCGGGAGCGGATCGCCGTGGACGTGTCCAGCGACCCGGCGGGGCGCACGGTGCTGCAGGTGCGAGCGTCCGCGCCGGCCGTGTTCGCCGGGACCGAGTTGGGCGACGCCCTCACCGCCGCCCTGCTGGCGTGGGATCGCGGGGCCGTCGCCGAGCGGCTGCGGCAGACGCTGACGGCGCTGGACCGGCGGATCGACGCCCTGACCGACGAGATCCGGGCCCTCCAGGTGCTGGGCAGCGGCGACGTCGCCGCACCGATCGAGGAGCGGGCGGACCTGATCATCGAGCGGGATCGCGGCCGGACGCGGCTGGCCACGGGCGAGGTCGGGTCGTTGCAGGTCCTGGACGTGACGGTGCTGCGGGCGGGTCCGGCCCCCGCCTGGAACGCCGGGCTGGCGGGCGCCATCGCGGGCCTGGCCATGCTGCTGGTCCAGCTGCCGCTGGCGTCGGGATCGACGCCACGACCGGCCCGGACGGCGGCGCCCGGCGGGGGCACGCTGGGCGCCATTCCGCGCGCGACCGACGACGACGATCCTGCCCTCCCGATCGCCGCGACCGCCCTGGCGAGCGCCCTCCTGGGGCGCACGATCGACGAGCGACCGCTGGTCTTCGTCGTGACCGGCACCGACGCGGGGGTCGGGGCGACCACGGTCGCCTGCCTGTTGGCCGAGGAGCTCGCGCGGCGAGGACGCCGCACGCTTCTGGTGGATGGGCACCTGGCCGCGCCGGGCGTCGGGGCCCGCTACCGCGACCGGGACGTCGTCACGGAGGATCCGGAGACAGCGTCGACGGTCGCGTGGCTGCGGGATCCGGAGGGCACGCAGGGCGTCGCCTCGGTCGACCTCGCGGAGGGCGGCAACCTGGACGTGGTGGTCCAGCCGCGGCCGACGCGGCTGGCCCCGGGGTCGAAGGAGGCGTTCTTCGCCGGCCTCCCGGCGGCGATCGAGCGCTGGTCCGGCTACCAGACCATCGTCATCGACAGCGGACCGATCCTGGCCTTCGAGGACACCCGCTGGCTGGTGCCCGTCGCGACCGGCGCCCTGCTGGTGGAGCGAAGCGACGGCTGGGACGAGCGCCGCATTCGGGCGGCGCACGAGCGGATCCGGGAGGCAGGTGGCTCGCTCCTGGGGCTGGTGGAGAACGACGCGCCACCCGACGCGCCCCGCGGCCCGTCGTCCGAGGGCGAGGCGCACGAGGTGGAGCGCCTGCGGGTCGTCCGGCACGACGGGCCGACCCCGGAGCGAGGGTAGCGGCGGCCCTCGGAGTGTCGGGGGCCGCGCCGCGCCACGCCCCTCCTGACCCGAAGCCCTACGGCCAGCCGGGGAACGGCGCCCCGGAGGGCGCGGCCAGCAGCTGGATCCGCGCGGTCATCGGCAGGTAGCGCGCCAGGTCGTCGCCGTCGGCGTCGATCGCTCGCCCGTCGCTACGGCGCAGCACCAGCATCACCGTGTCGACCCCTGCGCTCCAGTCGATGGCGTCGGCGCCGACCAGCTCGGACCAGGGGGTCTGACCCTCGTGGCTTCCCGGCGACGTGAACGCCAGCAGCGCGGGGTCGGTGCACGCGGGCCGGACGGTCACGTCCTGCGGGACGAGGCAGACCTGGACCTGGACCGGCGCGTCGCTGGGCTTGTCCTGGACCTGCAGGCGCAGGTAGAGCGTGTCGTCCGCCCGCGCGCTCAGGTCGGTCGCGAGCCACGGCGCGGCGATGAACAGGACCGAGGGCGAGGGCGTCGCCTGGTCGCCGCCGTGCCGGGTCGTGGCGTCGAGCAGCAGGACGCTCTCCTGCGCAGCGCGGGCCAGCGCCTCCGTGCGCTCGCGCTCCTCGGCGGCGCGTCGGGCCGCCTCTTCCTCGGCCGCCCGGCGCTCGGCCTCCTCGGCGGCCTGGCGGTCGGCCTCGGCGTCGGCGCGCGCCTGCGCCTCCGCGGCGGCACGGGCGGCTTCCTCGTCCGCCGCCTCCTGCTCGGCCGCCCGGCGTGCGGCTTCCTCCTCGGCGGCGCGTTCGGCCGCGGCCTGGGCGTCCGCTTCGGCCGCCGCGCGCTCCG
>CAZJGU010000126.1:0-5103 GCA_964545455.1 uncultured bacterium
CTCGGCCAGGTAGGCGTTGGAGCGGCTCGTGCGCAGGCGCACGCTGCGGTAGGCGTCGCGCAGGCGGAAGCGCAGGAAGGTCAGGCCGCCGAAGAGGACCGGCATGACCGTGAGCGTGATGAGCGCCAAGCGCCAGTCGATGGTGAACATGTAGACCATCAGGCCCACCAGGATGCCGATGTCGGCGATCAGGCCGACGACGCCGTCGGTCATCATCACCTGGATCGCGTCGACGTCGCTGGTGATGCGCGTGATCAGGCGCCCGACCGGGGTGCGGTCGAAGAAGCCCATGTGCAGCCGCTGGATCTTGCCGAAGATCGCCTTGCGCACGTCGTAGACGATGTGCTGCCCCATCCAGGCGACCAGGTAGGTGTAGCCGTAGCGCAGTCCGAAGTTGACCAGGCCCAGCCCGACGTAGATCGCCACGATCATCAGCAGGCCGTTCAGGCGCGCATCGGTGTCCAGCGACGCCCAGGGCTCCTGGGCGGCGACCAGGTAGCGGTCGACGGCCGTGCCGATCAGGCTGGGGAAGACCGGCGCGATGGCACTGTAGGCCAGCAGCAGCGTCACGCCTGCGGCGAGCTGCCACTTGTACGGCGCGACGAAGGCCAACAGGCGACGCATCAGCTGCCAGTCGAAGGCCTTCTCCATCGCCTGGCCGTCCTCGTCGAACTTGCCTTCGTGGCGGAGCTCGTCGACGTAGGCCTTCCGGTTGGCCTTGTACTCCCGCTTGACGTCCTCGATCCGGTAGCTCGGATCGTGCATGTCGGTCAGGTCGCTGGGGGGACGGCGGTGGGGACGCGGATCGCGGCTCATCGGGTCTCCAGGTCCTCTTCGAGCTGTTGGCGTCGGTCCATGTCGGCGTACCAGCCGTCAGCGGCGACCAGGGCGGCGTGGGTGCCCTGTTCGACGATGCGGCCCTGGTCGAGAACCAGGATCCGGTCGGTCGAGCGGAAGGCGCTGATGCGGTGCGCGACGATCACCGTCGTGCGGCCGCGCTGGACCTCGTCGAGGCCGTCCAGGATGGCCGCCTCGGTCTGCGTGTCGACCGCCGAGAGGGCGTCGTCGAGGATCAGGATGGCCGGCTCGCGGATGAAGGCGCGGGCCAGCGCGGTGCGCTGCCGCTGGCCGCCCGACAGGGTCACGCCGCGCTCGCCCAGGCTGGTGCCGTAGCCGCGCGGGAACTCGATCACATCGTCGTCCAGCTGCGCCAGGCGCGCCACCTCGCGGACGCGCGGCATGAGCGCATCGGGGTCGGTCTCGGGCAGGCCGTAGGCGATGTTCTCGGCGATGGTGTCGCTGAACAGGAACGGCTCCTGCGGGACCAGGCCGATGAAGCGCCGCAGCACCTCGACCGGGAACTCCCGGATCGGCCGTCCGTCGACCAGGATCTCGCCCTCGTCGGGATCCAGGACGCGACCGATCAGGTTGACGATGAGGGTCTTGCCCGACCCGGTGCGACCGGTGATGCCGATCGTCTCGCCCGGACGGATGTGGAACGACACGCCGTCCAGCGCGGCGAGGCCGCCGAAGCGCACGGTCACGTCGCGGAACTCGATCTCGCCCTTCACCTCGCGCAGGTCATAGTCGACCTCCGGACCGTCGACGATGGCCGGTTCGGTGTCGAGGATCTCGCGCAGGCGCATCCAGCTCGTGGTGCCGCGCTGGATGATGTTGGCGATCCAGCCGAGCGCGATGAGCGGCCACTGGATCCCCATGAACAGGAACACGAAGGCGCTGAAGTCGCCGATCGTGAGCGAGCCGCCGGCGCCCAGCACCTGGCGGCCGCCCAGCAGCAGCAGGGCGCTGATGGTGAGGCCGAAGAACAGCTCCATCATCGGGAACAGCGGACCGTCGATCCGGGTCAGGGCCAGGTTGCGGCGGATGAACTCGTCGTTGAGACGGCCGAAGGCGGCCTCCTCGCGATCCTCGATGCCGAAGCCCTTGACGACGCGGATCCCGGAGAAGTTCTCCTGCGCCATGGCGCTCACGTCGCTGAACTGCTCCTGCACGCGCTGGTAACGGCGATGGATGATCCGCAGCATGAAGAAGAAGGTCAGCGTGATGAACGGTACGACCAGCAGCGTCAGCAGCGTCAGGCCGACGTTCAGGGTGGCCATGCGTGCCAGCGTGAAGATCAGCAGCAGGCTGGTGTTGGTGCCCATGAAGACGGCCACGCCCACGACCATGCGGACCGCGTTCAGGTCGGCGGTCAGGCGCGCCATCAGGTCGCCCACCCGGTGGTCGTCGTAGTAGCCGGCGTCCAGCCGGGTGAAGTGGCGGAACAGGTCGTGCCGGATGTCGAACTGGACCTCCCAGCTGGCGTTGAGGATCAGCCGGCGGACCAGCACCATCGCGCTGGCCGCCGCCAGCATCACGCCGACCAGCAGGCCGATGGTGCGGAGCGCCTCGCCGTAGGCGCCTTGGCCCGGACCCTGGCTGAGGATGTCGACGACGCGCCCGATCAGCAGCGGCGCGAACGTCGTCAGGGCGGCGAACACGACCAGCAACCCCAGGCCGGCGGTGTACTGGGCCGGGTAGCGGCGGATGTACTGGAACAGGTCGCGGATGGTGCGGCGCACGTGGGCTCCTTGACGGACGGCGAGGACGGTGCGGGGGGAAGGGGCCGACGATCGGTCGACGCCGATGAAACGGTCGAGGATACCCCGCCCGGCCCGCGGGCGGGAGGGGCGAGGCTACGGTCCGTCGACCTCGCGCGTGACGCGACTCTCGGCGTAGGGCAGGTCGTTCAGGCGCAGCTCGAACGTCACCGGCCCCGGCGCCAGCGTGGGCCAGACGCCCTCCAGCACGTCGCCGCCTTGCACGGTCCGGCGGACCACGACCGCTTCGTCACCCTCGGCCGTGGTGGCGCGCAGCTCGGCGCGCTGCTCGGGGATGCCCGGCTCGATCAGGAAGCGATAGGGGATCCAGCGCAGACGCGGGGCTTGGATCCGGACCTCGGGCGTCGGCACCGGGAGGGTCCGGGGCCGCGCGTTCACCACCAGCGTGAGCCCGTCCTGGAGCGGCTCGCCCGGGGGCGGCTCCTGCAGCACCACGCCGTCGGGCAGCGCGCTCTGGGCGACGCGCCGGGTGGTCACGTCGACGCCGACGGCGAGGGCGCGGGCGCGCGCCTCGCCGAGCGTCAGCCCGATCAGGTCGGGAGCCCCGGCGCGGGTCTCGCCCTGCCCGAGGGCGCCGGCCGGATCGGAGACCAGCAACCGCAGCGTGGCCCCGTCGGTGCGCACCAGGTGCCAGGCCGCGGGCGTCATCGCGACCACGCGGCCGGGCGGGACGCCCTCGGCCACCACCGCGTCCACCAGGATCCGGTCCGCCGGGAGTCCGGCCAGGCGAGCGAGCGTCCGCGCCTGGGCCAGCGGAAGGCCGGTCAGGTCCGGCAGGAAGCTGCGCTCGGGACGCGGGCCGTCGCTGACCAGCAGGTCGAGGGGGCGTCCCTCGGACAGGCGGGCGCCGGCGGCGGGGCGCTGGCCCAGCACCGTGCCCTCGGGCACGGCGGCCGGGACGCGTGCGACGCGTCCGAGCGTCAGCTCCTCGCGCTCGGCGCGGGCGACGGCCTCCGCCAGCGTGCGCCCGACCAGGGCCGGGGCCTCGCGCGTCGCGGTCACGTCGCCGGGCCGGAGGTAGTGGAGGCGGACGGTGCGGCCCGGTCGCAGGGCGACCCCGGGGCCGGGGTCGCTGGCGACGACCGTGAACGCCGGCCCGTCCCCAGCGACGGCGCGAAGCTCCGGCGCGAACCCGGCGCGTGCCAGTCGCGTCGCGGCGTCGTCCGCCGAGCGCCCGATCGTGTCGGGCACGGTGGCAGCGGCGTCGTTGACGTAGCGCGACCAGCCGGCCAGGGCGAAGGCCGCCGCCGACGCCGTCAGCAGGGCGGCGGCCAGCCAGGCGCGCGCCGTCGGACTCCACGGCCGCCGCACGCGTGCGGCCGCCGCGGGGGGCTCGTCGCGCTGCGCGTCGCGACCGTCGAACTTGGGCGCGTCGGGGTCGTCGACCCAATCGAGGCCCGCCAGCACCAGCTCGCGGCCGCGGCGACGCAGGTCCGCGACGTCGGGATCGAGGCCCAGCCCGTCCAAGCGCGTGGTCCAGGCACCGTCCGGCTCCGCGGCGGGCGCGCCGGCGGGATCGTCCCAGACGGCGTAGCGGGCTCCGGGCCGCGAGACCACGTCGCGCAGCAGCACGTCCGGCTCGCGCGACAGGCGCCGCAGGGTGCGGCGGTAGCGCTCGAACGACCCTTCGGCCTCCGCCGGCACGTCGTACCAGACGATCCGGACGGGCAGGCCATCCGGATCGGTGGCGCGCACCAGCGTGCGACCGTCCCCGGTGGGTCGTTGCTCCAGGATCTCGTAGGTTCCGTCGATCAACGGCACGATGAACGCCTCGCGCGATGCTACCGCGGACCCATGAGAACGGCGCGGCGCCCGAAGGCGCCGCGCCGGATGGGTCGGGCGTGCCTCAGTCGCCCGATTCGGGGGCGGGCCGGGGCGGCAGGGTGGGGGCGGGGCGCTCGCGCCGTTCGCGCGTGGTCTCGCCCGGGCTGGCGGAGGAGCCGTCCGACTCGGCCGGGGCCTCCTCGTCCTTGGACGCTTCGCCGACCAGCCAGTCGACGATGTCCTCGACCGTCTCCCCGGCCTCCGACTTCTCGTAGGCCTGGTGGATCAGGCGACCGTCGATGGTCTCGCGCTTGAGCAGCGCCTCGGCGACCGCCTCGACGGCGGGCCAGTGGTCCTCGATCAACGCCTCGCAGGCCTCGTAGGAGGTCTTGAGCAGGCTGCCCACCTGTTCCTCGAGCTCGCGCGCGGTCTCCTCGCTGAAGTCCTTGCGGCGCGAGATCTCGCCGCCGAGGAAGATCGGGCCCTGATCGGAGCCCCAGGCGACGTACTCCTCCGAGCCCATCCCGAGGTCGAGGATCATCTGCTTGGCGGTCGTGGTGGCCTGCTTGAGGTCGTTGCTGGCTCCGGAGCTGAGCGTTCCGGTCACGCGCTTCTCGGCGACCCGGCCCCCGAAGGCGACGACGAGCTGCGCCTTGAAGCGCTGCACGCTGTAGAACATCTCCTCCTTGGCCAGCGGCGCCATGAACCCGCCGGCGCC
>CAZJGU010000126.1:5113-5450 GCA_964545455.1 uncultured bacterium
GTCACCTTGCGGATCTGACCGAGTTCCTCTTGCGCCGCGAAGGCCACGGCGTGCCCGGCCTCGTGGTAGGCGAGGATCTTGCGCTCGTCGGCACTGGGGACCAGGCTGCCGCGCCGGAGACCGAGCGTGATCCGGTCGAGCGCCTCGTTGAAGTCGGTCCAGGTGATCCTCTGCCGGTCGGAACGGGCGGCGACCAGCGCCGCTTCGTTCGTGAGGTTCTCCAGGTCGGCGCCGGAGAACATCGGCGTCGCCTCGGCCAAGCGGTCGAGGTCCACGCCCGAGTCCACCGGCTTGTTGCGGACGTGCACGCCGAGGATCTCCTCGCGCTCGCGCATCG
>CAZJGU010000127.1:0-211 GCA_964545455.1 uncultured bacterium
CGGGGTCGTGTCGAGGCGGTGCTGATGCGCCTCGTCGACGTCTTCATGGCGATCCCGGCGTTCTTCCTGATCCTGGTGATCGTGACCAGCTTCGGCAACCACCCCGTCACGGTCGTCGTGACCGTCGGCCTGGGGTTCTGGGCGCAGATGGCGCGCGTCGTGCACGCCGAGTTCTCGCGCTTCTCACGGTACGACTTCGTCGAGGCCTCGC
>CAZJGU010000127.1:221-4683 GCA_964545455.1 uncultured bacterium
ATCATGGTCCGGCACATCCTGCCGCAGGTGATGCCGCAGGCGACGGTCCTCGCGACGCTCGGCGTCGGCTGGGCGATCCTCACCGAGGCCGCCCTCAGCTACCTGGGTCTCGGCATCCAGCCGCCGCTGGCCTCCTGGGGCAACATGCTCCAGAACGCCCAGGCGTACCTCTGGCTCCAACCGACGCTGGCCATCTGGCCGGGCCTCTTCATCGCCCTCACCGTGCTCGCCTTCAACCTCCTCGGCAACGCCCTGCGCGACGTGCTCGACCCCCGCGGCTGACGCCGAATCGGAACGGAGACCCCATGAACCGCAAACCCTACGACGGCTACCGCGCCTACCAGTACCTCGTGGCCGGCGAGGACTACCCCGAGTTCGAGCTCGTCGAGCAGCTGAACCGCGTTCCCAGCCGACGCGTCGAGACCAGCGACGAGGAGGAGGCCCGCGTCGGCCGGCTCCTCGACGAGAACCTCGTCATCTCGCTGCACGACCACTGCTTCGTCGCGCCCAAGGACCTGGGCCGCTTCCTGGAGTTCCGCCGCTACGGCCGCGACCACACCGGCTACCAAGGCCTGGCGGTCAGCGGCCTGGACTGCGTCTTCGACGCGATGATGGACGGCACCGCGATGATCACCTCGCGCGCCGGCTGGAAGTGGGACGACGTCGTCTTCGACATCGGCATGCGCCTGTCCGACATCGCCCACCAGGACATGGTCAAGCTGGCGCTCACGACCGACGACGTCCGCTCCGCCAAGGAGAACGGCGAGGTCGCCTTCGTCATCTCGCTCGAGGGCGCCGCGATGATCGAGAACGAGCTCGACCGCATCGACGTGCTCTACGGCCTGGGCGTGCGCTCGCTCGGGATCGCCTACAGCGAGGGCAACGCGCTGGGCGCGGGTCTCAAGGAGCCGTCCAGCTACGGCCTCACCGCCTTCGGCCGCAAGGCGGTCACCCGCATGAACCGCCTTGGGATCGCGATCGACATCTCGCACGCCAACGACCGCACCTCGCTCGACACCATCGAGCACAGCGAGCACCCCGTCTTCATCACCCATGCCGGCGCGCGCGCGCTCTGGGACACGCCGCGGCTCAAGCCGGACGAGGTCATCCGGGCCTGCGCCGCCAAGGGGGGCGTGATCGGGATCGAGGCCGCGCCCCACACGACCATCACCCAGCGCCACCCGCGCCACTCGATCGAGTCCTTCATGGAGCACTTCGAGTACTGCGTGAATCTCGTCGGCATCGACCACGTCGCCTTCGGCCCCGACGCGCTGTTCGGCGACCACGTCGGCCTGCACCACGCGCTGCGCGAGGCGCTCAGCCTGTCGGCGTCCAAGGGCACGACGCCCTACCCCGAGGTCGCGTGGGTCGACGGCCTGGAGAACCCGGCCGAGGCGTTCCCGAACATCGTGCGCTGGCTGGTCACCCACGGCTACAGCGACGAGGACATCGCCAAGGTGATCGGCGGCAACGTGATGCGCGTGCTGGACGAGGTATGGGCGCGCTGACGCGCGCGTCGCGGGCCCTGGTCGGGCGTCGGGTCGGCGTCTACGGCAGCGGCGGAGCGCCCTGGCCGCACGCCGCCTTCGCCGCCCTCTTCGGGGCGCGGGTGCGGACGGTGCGTGCCGAGGACGTCGCCGCCGGGCGGCTCGAGGAGCTCGACGTCCTGATCGTGCCCGGCGGCGGCCGGCTGGCGATGCACGGCCTGCTGGCCCCGTTGGGTCCGGCGGGCGTCGCGACGATCCGTCGCTGGGTCGAGGCCGGCGGGACCTACCTGTCGTCGTGCGCGGGCTCGGTGCTGCCGCTGGCCCTCGAGGGTGCGGCGGCCGAGCTGCTGCCGGAGACCGCGGAGCTGCGCCTCACCACCGCGCGCATGGCGAACCCCGGCGACGCCACGCTCGGGGGGCTGGCGTCGCCCGGCGTGGGCGTGGTGCGCGTCGCGCTGGAGGGGGCGTCGCCGTTGTCGGCGGGCCTGCCGGAGGAGGTCGAGCTGGTCCACTACAACGGCCCCTTCTTCGCGTTGCGCGAGGGGGACGCTCGCACCACGGCCTTCGCGCGTCCGGTCGGAACGACCGACGCCTTCACGCCCGCCGAGCGCTTCCTCGCGCCCGCCGGCGCGCCGGCCGCGACGACGTTCGGCCGCTGCGTCGCGGCCGGCGCCGCCGGCGGGATCGTGGCCGAGGTCGGTCGGGGCCGCGCCGTGCTGTTCGGTTCGCACCCCGAGTTCGGGTTCGGTCCGTTGCTGCTGGGCTGGGGGGAGGGTGCCGGGCTGCTGCGCAACGCCCTCGCCGCCGTGCCGCCGAGCGTCGCAGGGCCCGCCGGCGACGGTCCGTGGCGGCGGGATCCCGCCCGTCCGGACGCGACCCCGGCGGAGCTCGCGCTCGCCGTCGCGGCGTCGTTCGAGCGGGTGGCCGACCGTTTCGCCGGCTTGGCCGCCCACGACGACGCGTCGTGGTTGGCGGACGACGCCGCGCCGAGCTTCCTCGGCACCGCCCCGCGCGAGGCCTGGCGCCGCGACCGCGAGGCCGCCGAGCAGGTGGCCCGCGAGGTGGCCGAGGTGTGGCGCAACGCGGCCCCGGAGGCGAGCGAGGCCGAGCTGGGCTGGCTGGACGATCGCCCGCGACCCGACCAGGACGTCGGCGCGATGGGGCTGCTGCAGCTCGCCGAGCAGGCCGAAGCCGCCCTCGCCGCGGCCGAGCGGGCCGCGGCCGACGGCCCGGCGCCGCTGGCGCACGCCTACGACGGTCTGGACCGCCACCCGTTCCACCTGGCCGTCGGTTCGTACCTCAGCGCGGCCGGCCTCGTCGCGGGGGCCGCCCTGCAGACCGCGACGGCGGCTGCGCTGCGGGACCGTCCGTTGGGCGCCCTCGAGGCGCGGCTGTTCCCGGCCGAGCCGGCGGCCGCCTCCTGAGCGCAGGGAAAGGGGAGACCATGTTCGTGACCGTCAACGGAGCCCGCCTACGCGTGGACGTCCAAGGCGACGGGCCGCCCATCTACGCGCACCACGGCGCGCCCGGCCTGGGCACGCACGCGACCCCCAAGCGCGCCTTCGCGCCCTTGACCGACCGCTACCGCGTCGTGACCTTCGACGCCCGCGGCTCGGGCGAGAGCGACGCGCTGCCCCCCTACACGCACGCCCAGTGGGTCGCCGACCTCGACGCCCTGCGTGACCACCAGGGCGACGAGCGGATGATCCTCACCGGCGGCTCGTACGGCGGGTACGTGGCGCTCGAGTACGTGCTGACCCACCCCGAGCGGGTGAGCCACCTGATCCTGCGCGATACCGCCGCGTCGCACCGCTTCGAGGCCCAGGCCCGGCGCAACGCGCTGGCGCGCGCGTCGGAGTTCCCCGGCATCGACGAGGAGCTGCTCGACCGGCTCTTCGAGGGGCGGGTCGAGAGCGACGAGGACTTCGCCAGCGGGTTCGCCGCCATCGCTCCGCTGTACGACGCGAACTACGATCCCGAGGCGACGGCGGCTCGGGTGCGGGCGGCCACCTTCCGGGCCGCGACGCACAACGCCGCCTTCGGGGTCGCGGTGCCCGGCTACGACCTGCGTGACCGTCTGCACGAGATCGGCGTGCCGACCCTGATCGTGGTCGGACGGCACGACTGGATCACCCCGGTCGAGGCGTCGGAGGAGATGGCGGCGGGCATCCCCGGGGCCGAGCTGGTGATCTTCGAGAACTCCGGCCACTCGCCCCAGCTGGAGGAGAACGAGCGCTTCATCGAGGTCGTGCGCGACTTCCTGCGGCGCCACGGCGGCTGAGGCGCGTTCGGGCCCCGCGCGGGGGTGGCGTCAGCTGCCCTCGCCGGGGATCCGGAGCAGGCGCCAGGCGGCGAACGCCCAGGCGAAGATCATCGCCGCGCCGCCGATCGGCGCGACCGCGCCCAGCGCGGACAGGTCCAGCGCGACCAGCCCGTACAGCGAACCGGAGAAGACCATCGTCCCCGCCAGCAGCCACGGAGCGGCGGCCCGGACCGGACGCGGGGCCAGGCCCAGCAGGAACAGGCCCAGCGCCTGGTGGGTCTGGTAGCGCACGGCCGTCTCGAAGGTGGCCAGGCGGTCCTCGCTGAGCACGCCCTCGAGCGCATGGGCGCCGAACGCCCCCAGCGCCACGCCCAGGCCGGCCAGCACGGCGCCGAGGGCCGCCCAGCGCCGCCCGTCGCGGTCCAGCGTCACCGCGCGACCTCCGTCGCGCCTCCGGGACGGGGAGCGGCATCGGTCGGCGCTTCGCCGGTTCCGACATCGGGGCCTTCGAGGTCGTCCTGCGCCTCCGCCAAGCGTCCGTCCACGATCCGCAGTACACGGTCGGACGCGCCGGCCACGTCCGGGTCGTGGGTCACGACCACGACGGTCCGCCCGTCGCGCGCGACCTCGCCCAGGGCGGCCACGACCTCGGCGCCGGAACGGCGGTCCAGGCTGCCGGTCGGCTCGTCGGCGAAGACCACGTCGGGGTCGT
>CAZJGU010000127.1:4693-5203 GCA_964545455.1 uncultured bacterium
GACGCGCTGCCGCTCGCCGCCCGACAGCTTGCCCGGCAGAGCGTCGGCCCGGTGAGCGACGCCGAACCGCTCCAGCAGCGCCAGCGCGCGGCGGTCGCGTTCGCTCCGGGCGACGCCGGCCAGTCCCATCGGGAAGGCGACGTTGCGCCGGGCCGGCAGCACGGTCACGAGGTTCGAGGCTTGGAAGACGAACCCGAAGCGGCGCAGGCGCAGGCCGGCCAGCTGCCGCTCGGGCAGGTCGCCGAGGCGCTGGCCGTCCATCTCGACGTGACCGGAGGTGGGCCGGTCGAAGCCGGCAAGCAGGTTCAGCAGCGTCGACTTCCCCGAGCCGGACGGGCCCATCACGGCGGTGACCTTGCCGGGCGCGAAGACGTGCGAAACGTCCCGCAGGGCCTCGACGTCGCCACCGGGGGTTCGGTAGGTGCGGATCAGGCGAACGGCGGCGAGCACGGCCGACATCCTACCGCGCCCTGCCGCGCGACCGGGACGCCGCGCCGACGCTCAGCGTCC
>CAZJGU010000128.1:0-5082 GCA_964545455.1 uncultured bacterium
GACGGGACCGAGGTGATGGTCAGCTCCGCGGACGGCACCCGGCTCGTGGGGTACGGCAGGGTCGACGACGCTCGGCTGGTGCTCCAGCTCGCGGGTGGGCAGCGCGGTGACGTGGCGATCATGGTCGTCACCCCCGACGGTGGGTTCTCGAGCTACCTGGGGCGTTTGGGTCCGACCGGCGTGCTGGTTCAGCAGGCCGAGGGGTCGATCGCCTTTCTCCACTGGCTGGCGGATCGTGGGGTGCGGCTCGCCGCCCCGTCGGATCGTCCGAGCGGCGATCGCGAGCGATCCGACGGGGTCGCCGATGACGATGGGGATCGCGACGACGCGGATGATGACGATGACGACGACGACGATGACGATGATGACGACGACGATGACGATGACGATGACGATGACGACGATGACGATGACGATGACGACGACGAGGACGGCTGAGGGTTCGTGGATCGCGACGGCGATGAAGGCGGACGTCACGCCCCCCGCGTCCTGGTGGTCGAGGACGACGCGCCGCTACGCGCGATGGTCGCCTCCGAGCTGCGCCAGGACGGCTACCGCGTCGACGAGGCGGGCGGCGTCGGCGAAGCGCTGTTCCGCGCCGAGGACGACGCCTACGACCTGATCCTGTTGGACCTCAACCTGCCCGACGGCGACGGGATCGAGGTGGCCGAGAGGCTGCGCGGTCGGATCGACGTGCCGATCGTGATGCTGACGGCACGGGCCGACCTCGACAGTCGGCTCGAGGGGCTCTACGCGGGGGCGGCCGACTACGTCGTCAAGCCGTTCGCGCTGCCCGAGCTGCGGGCCCGCGTGCACGCGCGTCTGCGCGAGCGGCGCGGTCCCGAGCTTCCCCAGCACGACGACCTGGTGCTGGATCCTGCCACCTGGCGCGTCGCCGCCTCGGGGGGCGAGGTCGAGTTGCGCGAGCGCGAGTTCGCTCTCCTGCGCCTGTTCGTCGACCACCCCGGCCGAGTCTTCTCGCGCGACGAGCTCGAACGTCGCCTCTACGGACCCGACGACGTGCCGGCCAGCAACACCGTCGAGGTCTTCGTCCACCACTTGCGCAGGAAGCTCGAGGCGATCGACGCGCGCGCCCGCATCCAGACGGTGCGCGGCAAGGGCTACCTGCTGCGGTGACGCGCGTCCGCCGGTTCGCGCCCGACCCGAGGAGCGTCCCGTGTTGAGGACTCGCCTCGCGCTGCTGGTGGCGGGTAGCGTGCTGACGGGCCTGATCGGCTTCGCGGTGGTGGTGGACGTCCTGTTCACGCGCTTCCAGCGCGAGCAGATCGACACCCTGTTGACGCGCGAGGCCCACCGTGCGGCCACGCTGGTGGCCGAGTCGCAGGTCGGCGCGTCCTTCCTCGAGGACGGCGACCGAGCTTCGCTGCTGCAGTTCGTCGACGCCGACGGCGTGGTGCGCCTGCCGGTCGGCGGGGGGCCCGCGTTGCCGCTCGCGGCCGAGCCGACGCGGGTCGTTCGCGACGACGGCAGCGAATGGCTGGTCGCAAGCGTTCCCTGGATCCTGCCGAGCGGGCTCGAGGTCGGCACCGTCCGCGTCGGCCAGAGGTTCGAGGGCGTCGCGGCGGTGCGGGCCGCGCTGCTGCGCGCGATCGTGCTCGGCGGGGCGGTGTGGGCGCTCGCTACGACCAGTCTGGCGTTGTGGTTGCTGAGCCGGTCGCTGGCGCCGCTCACGACGCTGGTGCGCGAGGCAGAGCGGATCGATCCGGCCCATCCGCAACTGCAGGCGCCGCTGGTGGCGTCCGGGCGCACCGACGAGGTCGGGGCGCTGGCGCGCAGCCTCGAGGCCGCCGCGGCCGCCATTCGGGAGCGGCAGCAGGCCGAACGCGACGCGCTGGCCGAGGTCGCCCACGAGTTGGCCGCGCCCCTCTCGGTCGTGGCCGGCCGCCTGCGTGGGATCGAGGCGCGCGACCCGTCGCCCGAGGTCCGGGCCGCGCGCCAGGCCGCCGACGAGCTGCTCTACACCAGCCGCGACCTGCTGGCCGTGGCACGTGGAGACCTCGAGCGGGTGGTCGAGCTGGAGGTCGTCGACCTGGCCCAGCTGGTGCGGGGCGTGGCGGCCGAGACGCCGTTCGTCCAGGTCGACGCCAGCCCCGGCCAGGAGGTCCTGGGGTCGCCCGAACGCTTGCGCCAGGCCGTCCGCAACCTGCTCCGCAACGCGTTGGCCGCGGGGGGCGATCCGTCGCAGGTCCGCGCGGAGGTCCGCAGCGACGGGACCGTCGTGGAGGCGACCGTCCTCGATCGTGGTCCGGGCCTCCCGCCCGGCGAGGCGGAGACGCTGTTCGAGCGGCACCGGAGCCGCCGCGCCGGGGGTACGGGCCTGGGCCTGAGCGTCGCTCGGACCATCGCCGAGGCGCACGACGGGACGCTTGCGGCCCAACCGCGTGAAGGGGGAGGGGCGTGCTTCGTCCTGCGCCTGCCCACGCTGGCGTCGCAGCTGGACGACGACGTCCAGGCGGACGCCGACGACGAGGCGGCCCCCGCCTGACGACGCCGACCGGGCCGTGCGGGTGCTCGTGGTAGCCTTCGGGCTACGCGCAGCACGCACGACGAGTGCTTGGGAGGTGCGATGCGTCTAACGTTCCTGGGTCACGCCGCGGTCCGCCTCGAAGCGGGCGACGCCGACGTGCTGATCGACCCGTTCCTGAGCGGAAACCCGCAGGCCACCCTCGCACCGGACGACGTCAGGCCGACGCACATCGTCCTTACGCACGGTCACGGCGACCACGTCGGGGACACCGTGGCGTTGACGTCGACGTCGGACGCCACGGCGATCGCGTCGGTCGAGGTCGCCGGCTGGTTGGCGGCCCAAGGGGTACGGAACACCATCGGCATCAACCTCGGGGGTGGCGTCGCCACCTCGTTCGGTCGGGTGTCGCTGCACCCTGCTTGGCACTCCAACTCTCTGCCCGACGGCAGCTATGGCGGAATGCCGGCCGGAGCGCTGGTCGAGGCGGGCGGTGCGCGCGTCTACCACGCGGGGGACACGGCCCTGTTCTCGGACCTTGCGCTGGTCGGACGCCGCGGCCTCGACGTCGCGCTCGTCCCCATCGGCGACCACTTCACCATGGGCCCGGACGACGCCATCGAGGCGATCCGCCTGCTCGCGCCCCGCATCGCGGTGCCGATCCACTACGACACCTTCCCGCCCATCCGCCAGGACGCGCGCGCCTTCGCTGCTCGCGTCGACGCCGAGACCGACACGCGCTGCGTCGTCCTCGCGCCGGGCGAGGGCCTGGACCTCTAGCGCCCGGCCAGCGTGAGCGCGTCCGCCGACCCACCCGCCGCACCGCGCGGCTACCAGGTTCGAACCCGCCTCGGCTCGGGGCGGACGGCGCACGTCTACCTTGCCCTGCACGAGCGCTACGGCGAGGTGGCGCTCAAGCTGCCGCGCGAGGAGCTCGCCACCCGACCGGTGCTCCGACGGATGTTCGAGAACGAGGTGATGATCACCCTCAAGCTCGACCACGAGCGGGTGGTGCGAGCGCTCGAGGGCAAGTCCACCGGCGCGGGTGCCTTCCTCGCCCTGGAGGTGTGCCCGGGCGGGACGCTGGACCAGCTCCTGCTGGAGCAGGGCCGCCTGCCGTTGCGGTCCGCCGTGCGCCTGGTCGAGGACGTGGCGGAGGGCCTGGCCTACGCGCACGCGGCCAAGGTGTTGCACCGCGACGTCAAGCCGGCCAACGTGTTCCTGACCGAGCAGGGCCGCGCCAAGCTGGGCGACTTCGGGACCGGTTCGTTCATGACCGATCCCAGCGACGAACGGGTCGGCACGGCGTTCTACATGGCTCCCGAGCTGTTCGAGGGCCAGCCGTCGAGCGTCGCCAGCGACGTCTACAGCCTGGGCGTGCTGGCCTTCGAGGTCGTCACCGGCGAGCGCCCCTTTCGCGGCGAGAGCTACGAAGCCCTCATGCACGAGCACCTCGCCGGCCTCCTCCGCGATCCACGGTCGGTCCGAAACGACCTGTCCGACGAACTCGCCCGGGTCGTCCGCCTCGCCATGGCGCGTTCGCCACAGCGTCGCTACCCCACGGTCCAGGCCTTCCTCGAGGCGTTCCGGGAGGCCACGCCCGACCTGCGCGACGCCGCTGCGCGCTCGGTAACCAAGCCTGGGAGGGCGTCCCGAACGGCGGGTCCACCGATCCCGTCCCCGACCGGCCGGGAGGCCGCGAAGGCCGACCAGGACGACGATCGTCGCGCCTCTCGGAGGGGCGGCTGGTGGCGTCGACTGTTCGGGCGTGGGGACGACGCCGGATCCTGAGCGTCGCACTACACATTCTGACGCCGCGGCTGCTATTCTCGAACTCGGAACGAGTCCGAGGACGGCCGTCCGTCGTGACTCGCGCAGCCACTCCACACGAACGAGGTGCATCGATGAGCGAGAACCGTCTCGAGATCCGCAACCTGCACGCCCGCATCGCGGACGGCGCCGAGATCCTCACGGGCGTCGACCTGGTCGTGCCCGCCGGCGAAGTGCACGCCCTGATGGGCCAGAACGGCAGCGGCAAGTCCACGCTCGCCAAGGTCATGGCGGGCGACCCCAGCTACGAGATCACCGAGGGCGACATCCTGATCGACGGGGAGAGCATCCTCGAGATGGAGGCCGACGAGCGTGCGCGCGCCGGTCTCTACCTCGCCTTCCAGTACCCGGTCGAGGTCCCTGGCGTGTCGATCGCGAACTTCCTGCGCCTGGCGCTCAACGCCCGTCGCGAGGAGGACGACGAGATCGGCGTCATGGAGTTCTACGAGAAGCTCCAGCGCGCCGTGAAGGAACTCAACTGGGACGAGTCGATCATCGAGCGCAACCTGCACGAGGGCTTCTCCGGTGGCGAGAAGAAGCGCAGCGAGATCCTCCAGCTGCTCGTTCTCGAGCCCCGCTACGCGATCCTCGACGAGACCGACTCCGGCCTCGACGTCGACGCGCTCAAGGTCGTCTCGCAGGGGGTCAACGCGGCGCGCGGCGACAACTTCGGCGCCCTCGTCATCACCCACTACCAGCGCCTGCTCAACTACATCGTCCCCGACCGGGTCCACGTCATGTCGGCCGGCCGCGTGATCACCAGCGGC
>CAZJGU010000129.1:0-5034 GCA_964545455.1 uncultured bacterium
TGTTCGACGCGGAGGCGCTCACGATCGGGTTCGCGCGGCGCTTCGCGACCTACAAGCGCGCCACCCTGATCTTCCGCGACCTCGACCGGCTCGAGCGGATCCTCGCGGATCCGGACCGCCCGGTCCAGCTGGTCTTCGCGGGCAAGGCGCACCCGGCCGACCAGGCCGGTCAGGCGCTGATCGAGCGGATCGACGTCCTGAGCCGCGACCCACGCTTCGCCGGACGCATCCTGTTCGCCGAGGACTACGACATGGCCCTCGGAAGAGCCATGACGCGCGGCGTCGACGTCTGGCTCAACAACCCCCGCCGGCCGCTCGAAGCGTCGGGCACCTCGGGTCAGAAGGCCGCGATGAACGGCGTGCTGAACCTGTCGGTGCTGGACGGCTGGTGGCCGGAGGGCTTCGACGGACTCAACGGATGGGCGATCGGCAACGGCCACGACTACGCCGACGAGGAACGAGCGGACGAGGCGGACGCCGACGCGCTCTACGATCTGCTCGAGCGCGAGGTGGTGCCGCTCTTCTACGAGCGCGACGAGGTCGGCGTGCCGCAGGGCTGGATGCGCCGCTCGGCGGGCGCGATCGCGACGGTCACGCCGCGCTTCAACGCCCAGCGGATGGTGCGCGACTACGTGCGCGACGCCTACGCGCCCGCCTCACGGCGCGGTGTCCACATGGCCGAGAACGGTTACCAGCCCGCCACGCGCCTGGCCGCCTGGCGCAAGCACGTGCGCGAAGGCTGGCCGGAGGTGTTCTTCAGCGCCGAGGGCGGCGTCGGCGGCGTCCGCCGGGTGGGCGACGAGCTGGAGCTCGAGGCGGTCCTCAACCCCCGCAGCCTGGCCGACGTCGAGATGCAGGTCGAGGTCGTCTACGGCCCGGAGAGCACGGGCCTGCAGGAGGACCTCCACGTCGTCGCGATGGAGGAGGTCGAACGCTACGACGACGGTGGCATCCGCTACCGGGCGCGCTTCGCGCCGCGCCTGAGCGGTCGGCTGGTCTACGGCGTCCGGGCGTACCCGGTGCACGAGGACCTGGCCGAGCCGTTCGACGCGCACGCCGTGCGCTGGGCCAGCTGATCCTGTCTCAGCCGGCGACGCCCTGCAGGTCGGTGTAGATCCGTAGCTCCTCGCGCGGCACGATCGTGCGGGCCGGAAGCTCGTCCGGATCGCCCCCGGCCAGGGAGCGCGTGAGCGCGTCGCGCTTTCCCTCGCCCTGCACCAGGAACCACGCCTGGCGCGTCGACGACAGCGCCCGCGGGGTGAGGGTCAAGCGGGCGTGCCGCTGCCCCGCCGGGCGCAGCGCGTGCGCCAGGCCCCCTGCCCGGGTGGCGCCGCTGCCGGGGAAGAGGCTGGCGGTGTGCGCGTCCGCCCCCAGCCCCAGCAGCACCACGTCGAACCAGGGGGCCGCCTCGGGGTCGCCCAGGGCGCGCCGAAGCCGCAGCGCGTAGGCCGCCGCCTCGTCGGCCGGATCGGCGTCCTCGACCCAGGGCCACGCCAGGACCTGGTCCTCCGGCACGGGGACGCGGTCCAGCAGCGCCTCACGGGCGTGGCGCTCGTTGCGGTCGTCGTGGTCGGGGGGGACGTCGCGCTCGTCCCCCCAGGCGACCCAGACGCGACCCCAGGGCAGGTCGGGCGCCTCCGCCAGACGGCGGTAGACGGGCAGCGGCGTCGCTCCGCCGGCCAGGCACAGCACCACGCGGCCGCGCCGGGACGCGGCGTCGCGGATGGCGTCCGCCAGGTCGCGTGCGACGGCGTCGGCCACGTCGGGGACGGTTCGAACGGCGCTTCGGTCCATGGCCGGAAGCCTACCCGGAGCGTGCCGGGCCGCGTGGTAGCGTCTCGCGCATGAGCGAACCCCTGCGCCCGCAGGCGCTGAGCCTGATGGAATCCTGGACCGAGTCGGACGCGCTGCGGCGCCACATGCTGGCGGTCGAGGCCGCCGTCGTCGCCTACGCGCGCCAGGAAGGCGCCGACGAGGACCTGTGGGCGGCGACGGCGCTGCTGCACGACTTCGACTACGAACGCCACCCGGACCCGAGCGAGACCGGCCACCCGTACGTCGGGGTCGCCCACCTGCGCGCGCAGGGATGGCCCGAGGAGCTGTGCGAAGCGATCCTCGGACACGCCGACTACACCGGCGTCGCGCGCGAGACGCGCCTGGCGAAGGTGCTCTACGCCTGCGACGAGATCACCGGACTGGTGACCGCCGCGGTGCTGGTCCGACCCGACAAGGACATCGCCGGTCAGACCGTCAAGAGCCTGAAGAAGAAACTCAAGGACAAGGCGTTCGCGCGGGGCGTGAACCGGGAGGACGTGCGTCGCGGCGCGGAGGAGCTGGACGTCGAGCTGTGGGAGCACGTCGCCTTCGTCCTGGCGGCCATGCAGGAGCGGGCCGAGGCGCTGGGCCTGGACGGCAGCGCGGCCTGATCCCGGCGCCGGCTCAGCGGCCGGCGTCGGGTGCGGGGATCGCCTCGAACGCCGCGGGCGGTCGTAGCGCGCGCCAGTTCCAGCCGCCGTCGCGCCGTGGCGGCCAGATCACGGCGGTGGAGCGCCCCGCGATCGTGATCGCGTCGATCGGACCGAAGTAGCGGGAATCCTCGCTTCCGCCAGCCGAGGCCTGGCGGTTGTCGCCCATCACCCAGTAGGTTCCCTCCGGCACGATCAGCTCGTGCAGGAACGGTCCGTCCTCGGGCGCATCCTCGGGAAGGGGGGCGAGGGCATCGATCACCTCGCCGTAGTAGAGCTGCACGCGGGGGTCGTCGACCGGCACGGCCGGCGGGTAGCGGCCCTGGTAGGGGAGCTGCGGGACGGCCGTGCCGCCCAGCGTGGTGGCGAAGCGCACGTACAGCCCGACCACCTCCCCATCCTCGACCTCGACCACCGGGAAGTCGATCGGATCGGGCGTGATCTCGCCCGTGTCGGTGATGAAGCCCTGATCGAGCGCGACGCCGTTGACGACGACCCGTCCGCCCTCGATCCGGAGGGCGTCGCCGCCGCGGGCGATGACGCGCTTGATGAAGAACGGACGACGGTCGCGCTCCTGCGCCGTCGGGGCGTTGGCCGGCTCGCGCACGACCACCACCTCGCCACGTCGGTAGGGGCCGAGGAGCCCGGCGCGGCGCAGCCAGGTGTCGTACTTGGGGATGAAGACCCGGTCGCCGGTCGCGAGGGAGGCGAGGACGTTGGAGCTCCCCACGCCGCCGTTCAGGTTGGGGCGCATCGAGCTGCCCACCACGCCGACCGTGTTGAAGACGAAGGTGACGACCAGAAAGGCGATCGCCAACGCCTCGGCGTAGCCGCGCACCTCGCGCCAGAAGCGTTGCTGGAAGGTCGGTGCCGACGTCGCGCCGGCGTCGCTGCGGGTTCGGGCCATGCCGGGGAGTCTACCCCGCGTCGGCCGTCCGGCCCGCCGCGCGGCCCGGCAGCGCCGGGCGGCGCGGCGGAAGCTTGTCGGGTCGCTCGCGCGCCAGGGCGTCCAACGTGCGCTCGGCCGTCGCGCGCCCGGTCGCGACGATCGCGCGGAACTCGCGGAACGACTCGAGCCGGTAGCCCGGCATGTCCAGCACGATGCGCACGTCGGCCGGGTGGAGGGTCGACTGCAGGTCGGTGAGGATGGCCTGCATGATGTCGGTCGAGCGAAGCATCATCTGGGCCATCGGACTGCGCCGCTCCAGCCGGACCGTCGCCATCACGCGCTCCCACCACGACCCGCCGTCGTCCTGGTGGACGCTGGCGCGACGGGGCGGCGTCGCGTCCGACGCGATCACGTAGTCGCAGCCCAGCAGCGCCGCCGCGGCGACCGGCAGGTTGTTCACGATCCCCCCGTCGGCCAGCGTCCGACCGGCCAGCGCGACCGGATCGAAGGCGCCGGGAAAGCTGCTCGAGGCGCGCACCGCGTCGACCAGCGGACCGTCCATCAGGACGTGCTCCTCGCCGGTCTCCACGTCGGTGGTGGTGACGGCGAACGGTAGGCGCAACTGCTCGAACCGCTCCGGCAGGTGCGCCGCCAGGAAGGAGCGGAGCTTGTCGCCCTTCATCAGGCCGGCCTGCAGGCTCACGTCGATCACGTCGCGCCAGCCCAGCCCATCGGCGATCTCGTAGATCTCGTCGGCCGCGTAACCGGCGGCGTAGAGCGCGCCGAGGATGGCGCCCATCGAGGTGCCGGCCAGCGCGTCGATGCGAATGCCGCGCTCCTCGAGCACCTGCAGCACGCCGATGTGCGCGAACCCGCGCGCCCCGCCGCCGGACAGCACCAGTCCCACGCCGCCACGTCGCGTCATGGCGCGACCCTAGCACCGGCGCGCACCTCTGGGGCACGCGCCGGGATCGGGCGCTGGAACGGGGGAGGGAACGGACTCAGGGCGTCTCGTCCTCCGGCTCGGGGACGACGCCCAGCGTGACGTCGATCTCGACGGTGCCGCCTGCGCGCTCGACGGTGAGGGTGACGGTGTCGCCCTCGCCCAGCGAGAAGACGGCGCTCTGCAGGGCATCGACGTCCTCGACCGGCCGGCCGTCGATGGCGACGATCACGTCGTCCGGGACGGGAACGGTGTCGGGACCGATCTGGACGGAGAGGCTCGGTGCGCGCAGGCCGGCACGGTCGGCGGGACCGTCCTCGGCGACGGCCATCACGGCGACGCCACGGTCGGGCAGGCCCATCCGGTCGCGGATCGCCTCGGGGTAGGCCGCCACGTTCCGAACGGTGACGCCCAGCCGGGCGCGGGTCGCGACGCTGACGTAGCCGCCCTCGCGCATCTCGTCCAACGCCTCCGCGACAATGGTCGACGGCACGGCGAAGCCGATTCCCAGCGAACCGCGCTGGCCGGTCGCGGACACCGAGGGGATGATGGCGGTGTTGACGCCGATCAGGAGGCCGCCGGAGTCGAGCAGCGGCCCGCCGGAGTTGCCGGGGTTGATCGCCGCGTCGGTCTGGACCAGCGGCACCGCGACCTCGCCGATGCCTGGCAGGGTCCGGCCCAGGGCCGAGACGATGCCGGTCGTCACCGACGACTCGAAGCCGAACGGGTTGCCGATC
>CAZJGU010000130.1:0-5025 GCA_964545455.1 uncultured bacterium
GGCCAAAACCTCTATCGAGGGTTCGAATCCCTCCCTCTCCGCCACCGCTTTCCGAGCGGGCCCTACGTGCACCCGTAGCTCAGTTGGATAGAGCGTCTGACTACGGATCAGAAGGCCAGAGGTTCGAATCCTCTCGGGTGCACCAGTACGAGAACCCCGTCATGGACGGGGTTCTCTTCGTTGTTCGCCTCGGCGCGGTACGGTCTCCCGCGCTACCTCCCATGCGCCGTGGCCGGTACCGGCTCACCCTGAGACAAAACAGCGATAGGATACTCCGAGTTTATCGCTACGGCGACGACGTCCCGAGACCCTGGAGGATCCCCGATGCCCCATCCCCCCACCCACCACCTGGAACCCGACCTGGCCCAGTTGGTCGCCGATCCTCCCGCCGACTCGATCGTCAGTCGCCGCCTGCCCGCTGGCGACGGCCTGGACGTCACGCTGTTCGGCTTCGCCGCCGGTCAGGAGCTGAGCGAGCACACCTCGTCCCGGCCGGCCGTGATGCAGGTGCTCGAGGGCACCGGAACCTTCGCCTTCGCAGGCGAGGTCGTCGAGGTCGGACCGGGCGCCTGGGCGTTCATGCGCCCGCACACGGCGCACGCCATCACCGCTCGCACCCGGCTCGTTCTACTGCTGACGATGTGGAAGGACCGCCCGGCGGCAGGCTAGGGAACTCGCCGTCCGGTCAGTCGGACTCGCCGTGGCGCAGCCCTGCGGCGCGCGCCCGCCACGCTCCGACGCCGGCGCCGGCCGCGAAGGCCGCGGCGAACATCGCCCAGTCGGGCGCGTCGGCGAAGGCGAAGTGGACGAACGAGCCCACCAGCGCCATGACCGCCACGCCCACGCCGATGGCGTAGCCGAGGACCGAGATGCGCGGAGCGTCTGCCTTCATGCCGGCATGATAGCGGGCCGCGGGGGGCGGCGTCACGACCGTGCTCAGGGGACGCGCGACGCGACCGCGCGGTCCTCGACCTCGTCGAGCCCACCGTCGAGGAGTTCGCGCAGCACCTCGACCACTCGGTCGATCTCCTCGTCCAGCGTGTAGAACGCCACCGGCGCGAGGCGTAGCACGTCCGGGGGCCGATGGTCGGGCACAACGCCACGTGCCCGCAAGGCGCGCGACAGCCGGGCGGCGTCGGGGTGGCGCACCGCGACGTGGCCGCCGCGACGGTCGGGCGCCCGCGGCGTGACGATCGTCAGCTCCGTCACGTCCCGTTCCAGGGCGGTGATCAGTCGTTCGGTGAGCTCGAGCGAGCGCGCTCGCACCTCCTCGATGCCGACCTCCTCGAACAGCGCGAGGGCCCCTTCCAGCCCTGCCAGCGCGAGGATCGACGGGGTCCCGATCTGCCATCCGCCCGCGCCCTCGGCGGGGGTGAAGTCGGGGCGCATCGCGAATTGGCCATCCTTGTCGTGCCCCCACCAGCCGGGCAGGCCGGGCGTGCGGCCGTGGTGGCGCCGGTGGACGAACAGGCCGCCAGGCGCGCCCGGGCCGGCGTTCAGGTACTTGTACGAGCACCACACCGCCACGTCCGCACCATCGTCGTGGAAGGCGTGCGGCAGCGCCCCGACCGAGTGCGCGGCGTCCCAGCCCGCCAGCGCGCCGACACCGTGCGCCGCCCGTGTCAGACGGGCCACGTCGAAGCGCTGCCCCGATCGGTAGCCGACCACGGGGAGCCAGGCCAGCGCGACGGTCTCGTCCAAGGCGTCCTCGACCTCGGCCTCGTCCACGACCTCGCCGGGCCCGCCGACCAGGCGCAGCTCGCCGCCCATCCGCTCGGTCCACGACCGGAGCGCGTAGAGGTCGCTCGGGAACTCCCGCGCCAGCGCCACGATCGCGCGGCGCCGGCCCTCCGGCCGGTAGAACCCGGCCAGCAGGGCGTGCAGGTTGACCGTGATGCCCCCGGTGGGCACCACCTCGTCGGGGTGCGCCCCGACCAGGCGGCCGAGGGCGGGGGCCAGGCGCTCGGCCAGGCCGAACCACTCCTCCCAGCCCTCGACCGCGCGATGCTGCCACTGTCGGAACCGTCGCTCCAGCGCCGCGTGCGCCGCCAGGCTGGCCGGTCCCAGCGAGTTGCCGTCGAGGTAGATCCCCTGCGGTAGCAGGAACGCCTCGCGCATCGGCAGGAGGCTCATGAGCCGTCCGGCCGCCACGCCGCCCGGGCTGGCGCCCCGTCGCCGGCCGCGATCCGCAGCGGCAGGCACGCCAGCGCGCCCGTGCCCAGCGGCGCGCGGGCCAGGGCCAGTCCCTCGACGATCGTGACGCCGTTGCGGCCGCAGGCGTGGTGGGCGGGCAGGTCGCGACTGGTCAGCGCATCCACGCTGGGGGCGTCCGTGCCCAGGAGGCGCACGCCGGCGGCCGCCAGGTGGTCGATCGCCGCGGCCGAGAACGATCGGAACGCCTCCGGGAAGCGCTCCCAGGCGTCGGGTTGCCCGGTGCGCACCAGCAACCGGGCCGGGAGCGGCCCGGTCGGGAGCTCCTCGACCTCGATGGCGGCGTCGCCCGGCGCGACCTCGACCAGCCGGGCCTCGCCGATCAGCAGGTCCAGCGGCACCGAGTCCAGCCGCGGCGCGGCATCGTCGTAGTGCCACGGCGCGTCGACGTGGGTGCCCAGGTGGGTCGTGCCGGAGAACCGCAGCAGGTTGACGCTGGAGCCGTCCGGAATGCGCGCGGTCGCGGCGATCTCGAACGGCGCGTCGCCCGGCCACACCGGGTGCCCGTCGTGCAGCGCGCGGGTCAGGTCCAGCCAGCCGTCGCTTCCGAAGCTCACGCGCCAGCCACCCGGCTCACGACGTCCGCCACGCGGGCGGCACAGGCCTCGACCTGGCCGGCGTCGCGCCCCTCGACCATCACCCGCACCAGCGGCTCGGTGCCGCTGGGACGCAGGTTCACGCGACCCTCGTCGGCCAGCTCCCGCTCGACCTCGGCGACGGCCGCGACGACGTCGGGGTGGCCGGCCGCTTCGGCCTTCGCGGACGGGTCGACGCGCACGTTGCGCAGCACCTGCGGGTAGGTGGGGATCTCGTCCATCCAGCGCTCGAGCGGCCGGCCCGAGGCGCGCACCGCGGCCAGCGTCTGCAGCGCCGTCAGCAGGCCGTCGCCGGTCGGGGCCTTGTCGAGGAACAGCAGGTGGCCCGACGCCTCGCCGCCCAGACGCAGGCCCCGCCGGACCAGCTCCTGCTGGACGTAGCGATCGCCGACCGCGGTGCGGTGCGTGCGGACGCCGTGCTCCGCCAGCCACCGCTCGATCCCCAGGTTCGTCATGATCGTTCCGACCACCTCGTGGTCGCCCCGCACGCGGGCCACGATCGCGATCGCGTGGTCGCCCGTCACCAGCCGCCCGCGCGCATCGACCAGCAGAGCTCGGTCGGCGTCCCCGTCGAACGTCACGCCCACCTCCAGGCCGTTCGAGGCGACGTGCTCCTGGATCGACGCCGGGTGGGTCGATCCGCACGCGACGTTGATGTTGCGGCCGTCCGGTTTCGCGTGGATGACCTGCAGGCGCGCCCCGATGCGCTCGAACACCTCGGGCGCCAGGTCGCTGGCCGCGCCGTTGGCGCAGTCCAACCCGACGCGCATGCCGTCCAGGTAGGGGGCGTGCGCCAACAGGAAGTCGCGGTAGGCGCCCACCTCGCGTCGGTAGCGTTCGCTCCGGCCGATGCCGTCGCCGACGGTCTCGTCCTGATCGTCGCGCTCCAGCCAGGCCTCGATCGCGGCCTCTTCGGCGTCCGGCAGCTTGTCGCCCGTCGCGGCGAAGATCTTGATGCCGTTGTCGTCGAACGGGTTGTGGCTGGCCGAGACGACCACGCCCGCGTCGGCGCCCAGGGTCCGCGTCAGGAACGACACGCCCGGCGTCGGCATCACGCCGGCGTAGACCACGTCGGCGCCCCGCGACAGGGCGCCGGCCGTGAAGGCGTGCCGGAGCATGGCGGCGCTCCAGCGCGTGTCCACGCCCAGCACGAGGCGGGGCCGGCCGGGGCCGGTCTCGCGGAGCCGCGCGGCGGTGGCGCGTCCGAGCGCGAACGCGTCCTCGGCGCTCATCGGAGATCGTCCGGCGACGCCCCGTACGCCGTCCGTCCCGAACAGGGTTCTGGTCATGAGCGGCATTCTATCCGTCGCGCGCGCGCACCGCGGGGCGATCGGCGGCCGCCGAAGTGGGCGCATGGCGCTCGCTGCGACGCATCCTGTCGCAGGGCGCGCCGCGTGCTACCTTGTCGGCGTGTTCTATTCGAACGTGACGCCCGTGGACGCGAGGATGTACACGACGCAGTTCCGCGTGATCGGCAAGATGCACCTGCCGGGGGGGCGTGGGACCGCCGAGTTCCTGAATGCGGACGATCGACCGCACCTCGCGATGACGTCGTGCTCGATGTACGCGCCCGGGATCGAGCACCCGCCCAAGCGTGAGGACTTCCGCTACGAGACCGAGTTCGCCGCCGTCCCCAAGGATCAGGTCGCCTGGCTGGTGGGGGGGAGCTACCAGACGCCGGACCCGGCCATGCCGCACGAGGAGCGCCACGTCTACCTGGTGTTCCCGAACTACGTGCTGGCCGGGCGCGTGGTGCTCCGGCCGAAGGTGCGCACCAGCGACTTCCTGGTCGAGGCGCTCGGGCGCCGGCCGTTCCAGACGCTCTTCGACGCCCGCGTGATGCGCCCGTCGCCCGACGCGTCGATGTTCCGCCTGCCGGTCGTCGAACGCTTCGACGCCGTGGTCGTGAACCTGCGTGCGGCGGGGGGCATCTTCGACCTCGCACCGGACAAGAACGAGCCGTCCTACGTGCTCGAGGAGTGAGCGGCCCGGATCCTGTGGACGGCGCGCCCTAGCCGGTCCCCGTTCGGGTGAAGCGTCCGAGCAGCAACGGGGGACGGTGCTCGATCCGGCCCGCCTCGAAGCCGGCGGCCAGCACCTCCTCCACCAGCGCGTCCGGCGTGGGCAGGTCCAGGCCGCTCAGGCCGAGGAGGCGGGCCCACGCCCGTGCGAACGGGCCCTCTCCACGGATCGACGCCATCAGCCACAGACGCCCGCC
>CAZJGU010000131.1:0-4974 GCA_964545455.1 uncultured bacterium
TGGCTGGTGCACGCGGGGGTCGAGGTGCGCCGGCACCCGCGCCTGAACCTGCGCGCCTACGTCGCCGTGCACCCGGGCGAGGGCGATTCGCTCCGCCGCGCACGGGCCTGGATCGGCAGCGCCGAAGCGACGCCGCGCGGTCGGGGCGATCGCCACGGTGGCACCTACGAGGCCATGGCCGGACCGTTCGCCCTGACGCCGTCCGAGCTGCGCACGCTCGACACGATCTGGCAGGAGGCCGAGACGCTGGACCCCGCACGACTCGAGGAGGAGCTGCGCGCCCTCCGACGTTCCGCCGAGCGGGCCGCGATGGCGACCGCCGCCGGCGGGCGCTGGACGGCGCGGATCGAGATCGACGCCGGCACCGGACGCTGGACCGCCCCGCACCTGCGGCACTCCGGCGAGCCGGAGGAGGCCGCCTGGGAGGACGATGCGATCGCCTTCCTGGACGCGCGCGATCCGCTCCGTCGCCAGGTCGTGGCCTTCTCGCGGGCCCTGCGGACGTCGCTTCGCAGCGACGGTCTGGCGCTGGCGTTGCCCGGCGATCTGGGCGCGAACACCTACCTCGTCGCGGCCGAGCGGGCCGCCGAGCTGCGCGCGCTGCTGGACCTGGCCGACGACCGCCTGAGCGAGCGCGTCGCCGAACGGCTGCGCGCGCGCCGCGCGGAGCTGGCCGGCGCCTTCGCCGCCCGGGTCGAGGTGGCGCTGGCGCGCCAGGCCGAGCGGATCCCCGCCGAGCGTGGCGTCGCGCCCGACTGGAGCGCGACTCGGAGCGAGGCGATGCGCGCCTTCGACGCCTTCGTCGGCGCTCGACCGGTTTCGGTGCGCTACGCCCTGGCGGTGCCGCTGGACAGCAACGATCCGCTCTACCGGGCCGCGGCCGCGACCTTCCAGCCGACCCTGCTGCCGCCGGCGGACGGTACGGCGGGCGACCGGGTGGAGGAGGCGCTGCGCCGCTCCGGGCTCGCGACCGTGACCTGAGCCGGAGGCTCCGGCCCGCCGCGGGCGTCGTTCAGCTGGGCTTCCCCTTGGCCTTCGGGCGACCCTCGGTCACCCACTGGGCGATCCTCGCGTAGACCTCGAGTCGTACGTCGGCGAACGAGTGGCCGCAGGTGAACACCTCGGCCTCGAGCTTCAGGTGGCCGCGCCGGCGCAGCTCGCGGTAGAGCGGCAGCAGGTGCTCCTCGATCGGGCAGGTTGCGTCGTCCAGCGCACCGAGCAGCAGCACGCGGGCCTGGGTCAGGCGCCCAGGGTCGGCGTCGAAGGCGAGGCGGTCCGCCTGCTCGATCAGGTCGTCGCGGAAGATCGCCGGGTCCTGGTCGACCGGCCGGTCCTCGCCGAAGATCTCCTCGAGCAGCGATTGCAGGAAGGCGTGTCGGGGCGACGCCGGGTCGGCGAACTGGCGGCCGTACAGCCCGTGGTCGCACGGGGCCAGGGCGACCACGCCGTGCACGCGCTGGTCGTCGCGCGCCGTCACCAGGGCGATCGCCGCCCCGAACGCGTAGCCCACCAGGTGGACCCGCTCCGGCGCCAGGCCGTAGCGCTCGCGCGCCGCGTCGCTGCCGACGAAGTCCAGGACGGCGGCGACGTCGTCCAGCGCGGCCGAGGCGGAGAAGGGGCCCGGGTTGCCCCACAGGCCGCTGTAGTTGAAGCGCAGCACGTCGACGCCCTCCGGCAGCAGGGCGTCGACCAGCGGCGAGCTGGGGGAGAGCGGGCTGCCGGGGTTGCCGTGCAGGTTGACGACCAGGTCGGCGGCGCCGCCATCGCCCGCCCGGTGCAGCAGGGCGGGCCGGTGATCGTCGCCGCGGGGGACCGACACCACGTCCATTCGGGAGGTCATGGCGCCATCGTAGCCGTCACCAGGGGATGGCCTGCCCGTCGTAGGCGAAGAAGCCGCCGCTGTCGCCGGGGTCCAGTCCGGCCACGACGGCCGTGAGCCGCGCCGAGGCCTCGTCGGGGGTCAGCGTCGGGTTGCCGCCCGCGCCGAACGGCGCCGACAGCGGACTCTCGACGTGACCGGGGTGCAGGGTCACGCAGACCGCCTCCTTGTTCTTGCGGCCCAGCTCGGCCGCGGCGCTGCGGACCAGCTGGTTCAGGGCGGTCTTGGACGCGCGGTAGCCGTACCAGCCGCCCAGCTGGTTCTCGCCGATGCTGGCCGCGCGGGCGGACAGCACGCCGACCTCGACCCGTCCCTTGCGGGGCAGCAGCGGGAGCAGGTGCTTGAGGACCAGCGCCGGGCCGATGGCGTTGAGGGCGAAGACGCGGGCCAAGGCGGCCGCGTCCAGCTGGCGCCAGGTCTTCTCCGGGCCTTGGGCGTCGTCGTGCAGGAAGCCGGTCGCGACGTAGATCGCGCGCACCTCCTGACCGGACGCCTTGACGCGGGCGGCGGCCGCTTCGATGCTCGCTTCGTCGGTCAGGTCCAGCGGCGGATCGCCGCGGCGCGACAGGGCCACGACGTCCGCGAAGCGCGGGTCGGCCTGCAGGCGCGCGACGAGGGCGGTCCCGATCGTGCCGGAGGCGCCGACGACGACGGCCAGGCCGCCGGGTGGGAGGGGGGTGGGTTCGCTCATGCCGCCAGGGTAGGGCCCACCCGCGCGCGCGACCGTAGGCGCCCACGCGCGCCGTGGGCGCGGCTACCGTTCGTCGTCCGGGGGGTCGTCGCCCTCGAGCGCCGTGAGCAGGGCGACAACCATGCGATCGACGAGCGCGTCGCGCTCGAACCCGGCGGGCGGTGCGACGTCGCCGCTGCGCGTGCGGTCCGCCGCGCGCCGCAGCGCCGTCCAGGTGGCGTCGTCGTCGCCCGGGTCGAACAGCGCGCCGTGGACGCCGTCGACGACGGCCTCGGCCTGGGCGCTGCCGCGTGGCGCGGCGACGGCGGTGCCGCAGTGGAGTGCCTCCAGGACCACCAACCCCTGGGTCTCGTGCAGGCCGGGCGCCAGCAGCGCGTCGGCGCTCCTAAGGGCGGTCGCCACCGTCGCCGCATCGGCCTGCGGCGTGACGCGGTAGGGCGCCTCCGGGCCGGCGGGCCCGTCGCCCACGGCGTGCCAATCGGCGTCCGGGTGCCGCCGGGCCAGCCGTTCGAACAGCTCGAACCCCTTCGACGCGCTGCGCCGCCCGACGTAGACGAAGGTGGGCCGGTCGGACGCGCGCTCGGACCTGCCGCCGTTCGGGACGAAGACCGGGTCGACGCCGACCGGAACGACGAAGGTACGCGCCTCCGGGGTCGGCCCGATGGCGTCGCGCAGCCGTTCGCGCGCCACCTGGCTGGGCACGGTCACGCCCGACGCCGCGCGCACCGTGGCGCGAAGCAGGTGGCGCAGGACCGGCGTGGTGAGCGCCGCGAGCGGCGCGCCGGATCCCTCCGGCAGGGCGTGGACGGTGACGACGACCGGGACCCCCGGCAGGGCCCGGACGACGTGGCGGCAGGCCGGTCCGTAGCCGTGCAGGTGCACGACGTCGGGGCGAAGGTCGGCCAGGTCGGCGAGGGTCCGGCCGATCGGGCGCAGCGCCGCCAGCGGATGGCCGGGCACGAAGCCGGGCAGGACCGGGAGTCGGCGCCCGTCGACGTCGAGCCCGGGCAGGGGCGGCGCGTCGGCGACGACGGTGAGCTCGTGGCCGGCGTCGGCCAGCGCGCGGATCCACCAGGCGGCCGCGACGGCGTGCCCGCTCCGGTGGGGCGGCAGGTGGTCGCTGGCGACGACGATGCGCACGGGCTCGTCCTACCACGGCCGCGCGGCGGGGTCGTGGCTCAGGCGCGGGGCAACAGGCCGCCCAGGGTCAGCCAGTAGTAGACGACGTAGGCGCCGGCGGCCAGCATCGTGGCGGCGGCGATCGGGGCGACGTAGCGCACCGCGGTCCTCGCCCGATCGACGACCGCGTGGCGCAGCAGCGCCAGCGACAGCGTCAGCACCGTCACGACCGTGCCCATGCCGGCCCCGTAGGCGCCGAGCTGCGCGGCGACCCCGGGCAGGTCGCCCAGGGTGAGGCTGCTGCCCAGCACCGCCAGGAAGATCGGCAGCGTGCACGACAGCGAGGCGAGGCCGTAGGCGACGCCGAACGCGACGTAGCCGGCCACGCCGTCCCCGGCGCGCGAGGCCACGCCGTGCGAGAGGCGCTCGCCCAGGGCGCTCTGCAGCTGGCCACCGCGCACCGCCCAGGCGCCGGCGAGCACCAGCGCCACGCCGGTCGCGAGGCCCAGCCACGGGAACGCCGCCGCCAGCGAGCGGCCGCCGGCGCCGAGCAGCAGGCCGGCGGCGGCGAAGAGGGCGAAGAACCCGAGGCTGACCGACGCCGCGACCAGCAGCGCGCGAGCCAGGCGGCGGGGGAGGGAGGCCCTTGCCGCCTGCGTCGCCTCCCCGCCGCGCAGGTACAGGGCGAGGTAGGCGGGCAGCATCGCGAAGCCACACGGGTTGACCGCCGACACCATCCCCGCGCCGAAGGCGAAACCGAACGGCAGCCACGAGGCCAGCCGCCCGAGGGCGCCGCCCGACCCGCCGGCGGCGGTCTCGACCGCCTCGTTGAGGGCGCCGACGCCCTGCGTCGCCGCCGCGGCGGCGACGACCAGCGCGAGGACCGCCGCGGCCAGGCCGACGGCCGACGGCCAGCGGGCGCGGGTCTCGGCCGTCATCGTCAGGGGGCGCTGGCGAGCAGGTCGTCGACGCGGGCGCGGAAGGCGGGCTCGGCCAGGTAGCCGGTGTGGCGATCGACCAGGCGACCGTCGCCGGAGAAGAACAGCGTCGTCGGCATGCTGTAGAGCTCCCAGCCGCGCACCGCGGCGTCGTCCTGCGCGTAGGCGGTGGGGTAGCGGATGTCCATCTCGGCGATCAACGCGCGTGCGCCGTCGTGCGTGCCCAGGCCGGTGAAGGCGCCGACGTCGACGCCGACGAGGTCGAACGCCCCGCCGTGCGCGTCGTGGACGCGCTGGAAGCCGGGCATCTCGAGGCGGCAGGGCGGGCAGGACGACGCCCAGAAGTT
>CAZJGU010000132.1:0-866 GCA_964545455.1 uncultured bacterium
TCTCGGCGTCCCCCATAACGTTATAAGGCAAGATGCCGGCGAACGACGCCAGGTAGTACGGCAGGGCCGAGAACGGCGCGTTGAGGACGAAGCGCACCGTCAGATCGTCGATCACCTCGACCGCGTCGATCGAGGCGTACTGCGAGGCGCTCTGGGCACCGAGGTCGGCGTTCAGCACGACGTCGTTGAAGGTGAACGCCACGTCGGCCGCGTCGAACGGTTCGCCGTCCGACCAGAGCACGCCCTCGCGCAGGTCGAACGTCCAGGCCAGGCCGTCCTCCTCCGCTTCCCACGAGGTGGCCAGCGCCGGCTGCGGGCTGAGATCCTCGGGGCTGTAGCGGGTCAGCTGGTCGAAGAGGATGGTGTTGATCAGGTTGGACTCGATCACCGCACCGGGGGCCCACGGGTTGAGGGTGGGATCGGCGTTGGTCGCGAGGCCGAGAACGGCGTTCGGGTCGTAGTCCTGTGCCCACGCGGCGGCGGGGATCAGCAGTGCGAACAGGGCGAGCACGGCGACTCGCGAAGGGCGGCGAAGGGCTCCGAACATGGGTGGTACCTCCTCAGGAACGTCCCGTCAGCGCGAGCTCGCGGGAGACGCTCCCGGTCGCTGCGCGTACGAGCTGGGCGAAGCGCGCCAGGGTGACGTCGTCGACACGGAACGACGGCCCCCCGACGCTGATGCCGGCGACCACGTGGCCGTCGCCGTCGAAGATCGGAGCCCCGACGCCGCGCGCCGAGGGGTCGAAGTCCTCGTCGCTCGTCGACCAGCCGCGCTCGCGGATGCGGGCCAGCTCGGCCCGCAGGGCGGCGGCGTCGTGCTCGGTGCGGTCGGTGTAGCGCGGCAGCTCGGAGAGCCGCTCGACGAT
>CAZJGU010000132.1:876-4636 GCA_964545455.1 uncultured bacterium
CGACGATGGCGTCGCGCTCGGTCTCGGGCAGGAAGGCGAGCATCGCCTTGGGCACGGCGCCGGCGTGAAGCGGCACGCTGCGACCCAGGATCGACGCGAGGCGTACGCCCTGGGGGCTCTCGCGCCGGTCGATGCAGACGGCGTGGTCGCCGTCGCGCACGAACAGGTGCACGGTCTCGAGCGTGGCGTCGGAGAGCTCGTCGAGGTGCGAGCGCGCGATGTCGGTCAGCGAGGCGCTTCCGGCGCGCGCGGCCGCGGCGCCGAGCGCCGCGAGCGGCGGGCCCAGCTCGAAGCGCGCGTCGGCGCCGCGCTGTCGCAACAGGCCCGAGGCCTCGAGCGTCTTGAGCGAGCGGTAGAGCTGGTTGCGCTCCAGGCCCAGACGCTCGACCAGCTCGGCCAGGCCGAAGCGGTGCGGCGGCTCCACGAACGCCTTGAGGACGTCCAGCGTGCGCAGCGCAGATCCGATGACGTACGCCGGGCGGGCGTCGCTGCGGGCGGTGGTGGAGGTGGGCGCGTCGGCGTTTCGCATGGTGATACGAGTGTGGAGTGTAATACGATGACGGGCGCCCTGTCAATCTTCATGCAGGCATTCGCATTCGCTTGCAAACCCGCAGCGCAGGCGCACCGTGCGACCCGGAGCGTCCAGGTCCCGATCGGCGGGATAGGATGCCGCTCGTGCCCGACGCCTCCGCCCCGCCGTCCCAGCTGCGCGTCGCCGGGGTGCTGAGCGCGGCCGTCGTCGCGATCAGCCTGGCCGCGATCTTCACCCGGCTGGCGGACGCGCCGGGCGGCGTGGTCGCTCTCTGGCGGATGGTGTTCGCGACGGCGCTCATCGCGCCCAGCGGGCTGCGCGCGTTGGGGCGCCGGCCTCCCCCGCTACGGGCGCTCGTGCCGGCGTTGGCGGCGGGCGTGCTGCTGGCCGCCCACTTCGCGACCTGGCTCACCTCGCTGCAGTACACGACCGTCGCGGCCAGCGTGACGCTGGTCACGACGGTGCCGATCTGGGTGGCGTTGTTCGCCTGGATCGGTGGGGCGGCGCCGACGCGTGGCGTCGCCGTCGGGCTCGTGCTGGCGATCGCCGGCGGGGCGATGATCGGCTTCGGCGACCTGCACGGTGGGAGCGCGCCCCTGCTGGGCGACGCGCTGGCGCTGGCCGGCGCGATCACCGTCGCCGGCTACTTCCTGCTGGGACGCCGCGCCCAGCGTGCCGGCCTGTCGACCGGTGGCTACGCCTTCGTGGCCTACGCGACGGCCGCGCTGGTGCTGCTGCCGCTGCCGGCCCTGCTGGACGCGCCCTACCTGAGCTGGCCCGCCGCCACCTGGGGCTGGATCGTGGCGATGGCGGCGGTCCCCCAGCTCATCGGCCACACCGGCCTCAACTGGGCCAACCGCCACCTCGACCCCACGGTCGTCGCGACGGTGACGCTGCTCGAGCCGATCGGGGCCGGACTGCTCGCCTGGCTGCTGTTCAGCGAGGTGCCGGGAGCGCTGACCTTGCTGGGTGCGCCGGTGCTGCTCGGTGGGGTCGCGCTGGTGGTGCGCTTCCGGCGGCGGGCACCGGCGGCGGGCGGCGTCACGACCGGGGCCACTGCGTCGCGCGCGACCTCCACGGCTCCGTCCGCCGCTCTGGGCAGGACCCGGGACGATCTGGTAGAATAACGTGCGTGATCAGGGCGCGTCGAAAGAATCATCACGTTCGACGGGAGCCCCTCACCCTCCAACGACATCTCGGACCGGTGCGAACCCGCCGCCCCTCGGTGGCAGGTCGCATCCGGCGGCACGATAGGGAGTAGGCGTGGACAAACCCGGCAAAGGCTTCAAGAGCGGTGATCAAGTGGTGCTTCCGCCCTACGGCGTCGGCGTCGTCGCCGGGACCACCACGAAGACGGTGGCGGGGACCGACCAGCAGTACTACCAGGTCGACTTCCCCAACGGCACCTCGCGGGCCTACGTGCCCGTCGCAGCGCCTCAGCAGGCCGGGCTACGCGCCGCCCTGACCGAGGACGAGGTCCACAGCGTTCTGGAACGCCTCTCCAACGGCCGGATCAACCTCCCCAAGCAGTGGGCGGCCCGCCACCGCCGCGTGACCGACATCCTCACCTCGGGCGACCCGTACCAGATCGCGACGCTGGCCAGCGAGCTCCGCCGCTGGGACCTGGAGCGCGGCCTGCCCGACCTCGACCGGCAGGCCTACCGTCGCGCCCTGCGACTGCTCGCCGGCGAGATCAGCGCCGTCCTCGACATCACCACCGACGAGGCGCGCGGCATGATGGACGTGAGCGAGGACGAGGTCCTGAACTGACGCCCGTTCCCCCGTAACCGGTACGTCGACGGCCCGCCGCTCCCGGCGGGCCGTGTCCGTGCAGCGAGCGCCGCCCAGGCTCACTCGGCCGACCGCTCCCTCCGAAGAAAGCGCAGGGCGATGGCCCAGGCGGCGTAGTCGTCGATCGGTCCGGTCGGGGCGCGCAGGCCGGGCGGCAGCAGCCGCGCGGGCCCGCGCGGCGCGACGTGACGCCGCCACAGCTCGCGCCCCTCCTCGCTCGTCCCGGCCTCGTCGACGCGCTGCGGGGTCCGCCCACGCGCCTGCAGCAGGCGCTCGACGTCGCGGCGGCCGGTGCCGTCGCCCACGATCACCCGCGCCTCGTCGGGCAGCGGCACGGTGGCGACGTCGGCGAGCTCCAGCACCGCCTGCCGGAGCAGCCGGCCGTCCTCGGCGACGAGGGCGAAGCCGATGTTGCGGCCGGGATCGAACGCGGCGACGGGCGGCACGGTCCGAGCCTACCGCGCGGTCCAGGAACGCGAACGCGGCCCGTCCCTCGAGGGGGACGGGCCGCGTGCTGGATGCGGTGGGGGAGCGGCGAACGGTGGCGCCGACCCGGGGAGCCGCGCTCAGGCCTCGGGCCGCGCACCCTCCTCGGCCGCGGCGCGCGTCTGCGCGGCCGCCGCCGGGCGTTCGGCCTCGACCAGCTCCAGGGTGGGCTCGTCGGCGACGCGGGTGCCGCGGATCGCCTCCAGGCCGGTGCCGGCCGGGATCAGGCGGCCCAGGATCACGTTCTCCTTCAGGCCCACCAGGTCGTCCGCCTTGCCGCTGACGGCCGCCTCGGTCAGCACGTGCGTGGTGTGCTGGAAACTCGCGGCCGACAGCCAGCTCTTGGTCGACAGGCTGGCCTTGGTGATGCCGAGGAGCACCGGCTTCCAACTCGCGGGCGTCTTGCCCTCGTCCAGCAGCCGGTCGTTGACCTCCTCGACGTCGAAGCGCTCGACCGTCTGGCCCTCGAGGAAGGTCGAATCGCCCGACTCGAGGATCTCGACGTACTTGAGCATCTGCTTGACGATCACTTCGATGTGCTTGTCGTGCACGCTCACGCCCTGGCTGCGGTAGACGCGCTGGATCTCGTCGACGAGGTAGGCCTCGACGGCGTCCGGACCGCGCGACTCGAGCAGGTCGTGCGGGTTGATCGCGCCGCGCGTGAGCGGCTGGCCGGCTTCGACGGCGTCGCCGTCGCGGACCACGAGCCGGACGTTGCGCTCGACCTTGTGGCTCTTCGAGAACTCGCCGTCCTCGGAGGTGACGGTGACGCGGAGCTTGTCCTCGTCCTCGTCGATGGCGACCACGCCGTCGAGATCGGAGATGACCGCGCGCGCCTTGGGCTTGCGGGCCTCGACGAGCTCGATCACGCGCGGAAGACCTTGCGTGATGTCGCCGCCGGTCGCGATGCCTCCGGTGTGGAAGGTGCGCATCGTCAGCTGGGTGCCGGGC
>CAZJGU010000133.1:0-4545 GCA_964545455.1 uncultured bacterium
GAGGTCGCCAACGTCGTCGTCGCCCAGCTCCTGCTGCTCGAGTCGCAATCGTCCGAGCAACCGATCAACCTGTTCATCAACAGCCCCGGCGGCGAGGTCTACGCCGGCCTGGCGATCTACGACGTGATGCAGTACATCCGCGCGCCGGTGCACACCAACTGCGTCGGCATCGCGATGTCGATGGGGTCGGTCATCCTCGCCGCCGGCGAGCCCGGCCACCGCGTCGCCCTCCCCCACAGCCGCATCATGATCCACGCCGGATCGGCCGGCTTCCCGCGCTCCAGCCTGCCGGACCTCGAGGTCCAGGCCAAGGAGTACATGGAGATCCGCGAGATCATGGAGGAGATCTACGAGCGTCACACCGGCCACGGTCGCGACAAGCTCCGCAAGGACATGGAGCGCGACAAGTTCATGTCCCCCGATCAGGCGCGCGAGTACGGCCTGATCGACCGGTTGGTGGCGCCCCAGGGGGTCGCCCGCTTCCCGGGCGAAGGAGGCGCGTGAGGTGACCCCGCGCTGCGGCTTCTGCGGCCGCGCTCACGGCGAGGTGGCGCGCCTCGTCGCGGCCGAGGACGGGCACAGTCACATCTGCGACGAGTGCGTCGCCCGCATCGACGCGGTCCTGGCCGACGCCTCCGCGGTCGGCGACACGCCCCCGCGCCCGCCGCTGCGGGCGCCGACCCCGCGCGAGCTCAAGGGCCAGCTGGACCAGTGGGTGATCGAACAGGAGGAGGCCAAGCGCACGCTGGCCGTCGCGGTTCACAACCACGTCCTGCGCCTCCAGCACCCCGACGCCGAGCTGCAGAAGTCGAACATCCTGATGGTGGGCCCCAGCGGCACCGGCAAGACGCTGCTGGCGCAGACGCTGGCCGCCACGCTGCAGGTCCCCTTCGCGATCGCCGACGCGACCACCCTGACCGAGGCGGGCTACGTCGGCGACGACGTCGAGAACGTCATCGTCCGGCTCCTGCAGGTGGCCGACTACGACGTCGCGGCGGCCGAGCGCGGCATCGTCTACGTCGACGAGATCGACAAGATCGCCCGCAAGTCGGAGGGCACCTCGATCACGCGCGACGTGTCGGGCGAGGGGGTGCAACAGGCGCTGCTCAAGCTGATCGAGGGCACCGTCGCCCACGTGCCGCCGCAGGGCGGTCGCAAGCACCCGCACCAGGAGCTGATCGCGGTCGACACGCGCGGCATCCTGTTCCTGTGCGGCGGGGCGTTCGAGGGGATCGAGGACATCGTGCGCGCTCGCGTCGACGTCAGCCGCGTCGGCTTCCAGCCGGGCGACGAGGGCGAGGTGCAGAGCGCCGAGATCCTCCCCGAGGACCTGATCCGCTACGGCCTCATCCCCGAGCTGATCGGGCGCCTGCCGGTGACGGTGCGGCTGTCCGCGCTCAGCGTCGACGCGTTGGTGGACGTCCTGACCCGCCCCAAGGGGGCCCTGGTGCGGCAGTACCAGGAGCTGTTCGCCCTGAACGGCGTGGCGCTCAGCTTCTCCGAGGCGGCCCTGCGCGAGATCGCGACGCGCGCGCTGGCGCGCGGCACCGGCGCCCGTGCCCTTCGCTCGGTCATGGAGCGGACGCTGGCACCGGCGATGTTCGAGATCCCGGGGTCGGACGTGGTCGCGCTGCGCATCGAGCCGGAGGACCTCGACGATCCGATCGCCGTGCTGGGGCGTGCCGAGCGGCGCAGAACCGCCTGAACCGGAGCTCGTCTAGCCGGAACGAAGACGTGCGAGGGTGGCGGAGACGCGCTCGGCCGCCACGTCGACCTGGTCCTCGCTCAGGCTGGGCGCCAGGCTGAAGCGCAGGCTGGCGCGGGCCTCGTCGCGGCTCAGGCCCATGGCGATCAGCACGTGGCTGGGCTCGAGGCTGCCGGCCGAGCAGGCCGATCCGGCGCTCACCTCCACCCCGACCGCATCCAGGGCGATCAGCAGCGCTTCACCGTCCACCCCCTCGACCCGAACGTTCAGGTGCTTGGGGCCGCGCGGGCCCGTCCCGTTGCGGTGCACGCCCGGCAGCGCTAGCACCCTCGCCTCCAGCCGGTCGCGCAGGCGTGCCGTCCGCTCGGCACGGGCGGCCACGTCCCGACCGGCCTCCTCGGCCGCCGCGCCGAAACCGACGATCACGGCGACCGGCTGGGTGCCCGCCCGTCGCCCCCGCTCCTGCGCGCCGCCGATCGCCTGGGGCACCAGCGGGTGCCCGTCGCGGATCCAGAGCGCGCCGACCCCCTGGGGACCGCCGATCTTGTGCGACGAGAGGGCGATCAGGTCGGCGCCCGTGCGGCGCGCGTGCAGCTCGGCGTAGCCGAACGCCTGGACCGCGTCGCACAGCAACGCCGTACCGTGGGCGTGGGCGACCTCGGCCAGGCCCGGGACATCGGCCAGGGCGCCGGTCTCGTTGTTGGTGTGCATCACCGCGACCAGCCCGGCCGGCCGGTCGAGGTCGCCCAGCGCCCGGTCGAGCTGCGCGGGCGTCGGGGCGCCCTCCGGACCGGGCGCGAGGCGGACGACCGGGCGTCCCCGGCGTTCCTCCCGGACCGCGACCTGCACGACCGCGGCGTGCTCGGCCGCGGAGACGACCAGCGCCGCGTCCGGGGGTGCGCCGTCCAGCGTGCCCAGGATCGCCAGCGCGTCCGCCTCGGTCGCGCCGGAGGTGAAGACCAGCTCGGACGGCGCCGCGCCGATCGCGGCGGCGACTCGCTCCCGGGCCGCTTCGACGGCGGCGCGGGCGCGCTGGCCGCTCCGGTGGACGGAGCTGGCGTTGGCGGCGACACCGTCGGCCCACCACGGCGCCATCGCGACGCGGGCCGCGCCGGAGAGCGGCGTCGTGGCCGCATGGTCCAGGTAGATGCGCATGGGGTGCGGCGGCGGGGCCGCGGTCAGCTGGGGACGGCGAAGCGTTCGGGCAGGGGTTCGATGTTGAGCAGGTGCCGTTCGGCCATCAGGTCGGCCAGGCTGGTCCCGCCCAGCACGCGCCGCACCGCGGCGTCGACCTCGCGCCAGAGCGGTTCGGTGCTGCAGGCGCCGGTCCGACCGCAGGAGTCCTCGTCATCGATGCACTGCACGGGCGAGACGGTGCCCTCGAGCAGCTCCACCACCTCGAGGGCGCTGAGCTGGTCGGGCCGCCGGGCGAGGCGATACCCGCCGCGCGCGCCGCGGATGCTCTCCACGATGCCGGCGCGCCGCAGGACGGCGAAGATCTGTTCGAGGTACTGGTGCGAGAGGCCCTGCCGGTCGGCCACCGTCTTCAGGCTGGTCGGGCGATCGCCGCCGACGGCCACCTCGATCAGGGCGCGCATGCCGTACTGCGCTTTGGTCGAGACCCACATGGAGTCCTCCTCGCCGGGGCGCGCGAACGTCCCTTTCGCACCTTATCCCGAGCGGCAGGGTCGGATCAACGCGATGTGGACGCGGTCGGCAGGAACAACAGCGGATCGAGCGCGCGCCCGTCGAGCCGCACCTCGAGGTGCAGGTGCGGTCCGGTCGACGCGCCGGTCGATCCCACCCGGCCGATCCTCTGGCCGCGATCGACCCTCTCCCCCTCCTGCACGTCGATCCGGGACAGGTGGGCGTAGCGGGTCTCGTAGCCGTCCTCGTGGCGCAGGTAGACGGCGTACCCGTAGGCGCCGATCCAGCCCGTCCGCACCACCACGCCCGGTCGGACGGCGCGCACCGGCGTGCCCGTCGGCGCGCCGAGGTCGAGGCCCAGGTGGTAGCGGTTGCCGGCGACCGACAGGGCCCGCCAGCCGAAGCGGCTGGTGATCCGCGGCACGCCGTCCAGCGGCCAGGCGAAGCCGTCGTCGGGCGGCGCCAGCCGGACGCCCGCCAACACCTCGACCAGCGCGGCGAAGGCGGACTCCCGCAGCGCGTCGTGGCTGCGCAGGTCCAGCACCACCGGATCGGTCGGCGCGGCCTCGGCCCCGCCGACCCCGGTCACGCCGTCCGCCACGGGGGGATCGGCCGGGACGATCACGTCCACCGGAAGCAGCAGCGGCAGGCCGGGCTCGATCCGGTAGGGCGGCTCCAGGCCGTTGCGGGCGACCAGGTCCCCTGGGGCCGCGCCGACCCGGGCCGCGAAGGCGATCAGGTCCTCCCCAGGCTGCGGCGTCGCCAGGCGCCCGATGTCGGGCGGGACGCGCACCGACCGGCCACCGGGCGCGACGACGCCGGGGTTCGCGTCCCGAAGCAGCGCTTCGGGCAGGCCGGTCGCTGCCGCCAGGTCGGCCCAGGACGCCTCGGCGTCCACCGCCCGGGCGCGCCAGCCGCTCGGCCGCGGCACGATCAGCTCCTGCCCCACCCGCAGCAGGTCGCCGGCCAGACCGTTGCGGTCGCGCAGCGCCTCGACGGTGGTGTCGTAGCGAAGCGCCAGCGCGGTCAGGGTGTCGCCCGGCGCCACCACGTGAACCTGCCCCTGCGCGACGGCGCGCAGGGGCAGGACCACGAGCAGCAGGGTGCAGGCGGCGACGGCGAGCCGGACGGGGACGGCGCGCCGCACCGGGGTCGCCTTATATCTTTCTCGCGGGGACCCGCGTGGCAGACCG
>CAZJGU010000134.1:0-4530 GCA_964545455.1 uncultured bacterium
GCGACGCTATCGAATCAAATGCTAGCGCAAGTCGGGATGACGGTGCGGGCGGTCGCGATCGGCATCGCCACCACCCTCGCCGGCCTGGCGATCTCGTACTGGGTCGACGTGCCCAGCGGATCGGCGATCATCCTGCTGCAGGCCGCCGTCTTCGGCGTGGCCACGCTGTCGCTACGACGCCGCTGAGGACAGCGACCCCGTGCCGGCGACCGGCGCGCGGTCTCAGCCGCCGCGCAGCCGCTCCAGCAGGGGGCCGAACCGCTCCTCGACGCGCGCCTCCACCTCGGGATCCATGGTGATCTTCTCCGGCCACTCGCGCGTGAAGCCCTCCTCGGCCAGCTTGGGCGTGCCGTCGACCACCCAGGTGGGTCCGCCGGCCGCCTCCTCGACGACCTGAACGTCGCGCTCGGGATCGATGTTGTTCAGCATCGTCCAGACGCAGTCCTCGAAGTCGCGCGGATCGGTGGACTCGTCCAGCACGGCGATCCAGCGGACGCCGGCGGCAGCGGCCTGGCGCGCGGCCCACTCGCCCAGGTGGCGCCCCTGGTCGGGGCGGGTCTTACGCGTCGTGAGGAACCAGAAGCCACCGCCCGGCTGGTCCTGGTCCAGGACCTCGGCGTGGTGCGGCAACTCGTCCGCGGGTCGCGCCGGCCCCGGCTCCCAAGCGCCATCGCCACCCTCCTCGTCGTGCTTGACGGTGCCGTCGATCACCAGCTTGCTGCCGTAGCTCCAGGCCCGGCTGGCGTGGTCCAGCACGTCGATCGGTCCCTTGGCGACCTGCTCGTCGCGGCCGGGCAGCGCGTGGCGCAGCACCTGCCGCCAGAAGGCGGCGTGCTCCTGCGGACGCACCTCCGGCTCGTCGGTGACCAGCAGCACCTTGGCGAACATCATCTGCCCCAGGCCCAGCAGGCCGTTGGCGACCTTGTACGCCTGGCCGGGGTAGCTCTTCTCGATCACGACGTTGACCAGGTTGTGCGCGATCCCGGCCGGGGGCATGTGGTAGTCGACGATCTCCGGCAGGATCAGCTGAGCGGGGGTGAGGAAGAGCCGCTCGCTGGCCTCGATCAGGAAGGCGTCCTCCATCGGTGGACGCCCGACGATGGTGGCGGGGTAGATCGCGTTCCGGCGCATCGTCACGGCGGTCACGTGGAAGGCCGGGTAGAGGTCCTGCAGCGTGTAGAAGCCGGTGTGGTCGCCGAAGGGGCCCTCGACCCACCAGTCCTCCTCGGGGTCGACGTAGCCCTCGAGCACGAACTCGGCCTGGGCCGGGACCTCCAGGTCCACCGTCACGCCCTTGGTGAGCTCGACCCCGCGACCCCGCAGCCAGCCGGTGAGCGAGTACTCGTTGATCCCCGGGATCGGCGGCAGCGGCGCGGTCGCGGCGTAGGTCAGCGCCGGATCGCCCCCGAGCGCGACGGCGACCTCGAGCTTGACCCCCGCCTCGCGGGCGCTCTCCAGGTGGCGTGCGCCGGTCTTGTGGCGCTGCCAGTGCATGCCGGTCGTGGTCTTGTCGAAGACCTGCATGCGGTACATGCCGATGTTCACGTCGCCCATCACCGGATCGCGCGAGATCACCAGCGGCAACGTCACGAACGGCCCGCCGTCCTGCGGCCAGCAGGTCAGCACCGGGATGCGCGAGAGGTCCACCTCGTCGCCGCGCCAGACGACCTCTTGGACCGGGGCGCGCCGCACCCGCTTGGGCGGGAGCGCCGCCAGGTCGCGCAGCTTGGGAAGGTTCGAGGCGAGACCCATCAGGCCGCCCCCGACACGCACGTCGACCAGCTCGCGGACGCGCTCGGTCAGGGCGTCGAGGCTCTCCAGACCCAGCGCCCAGGCGGTCCTGCGGGCGGTGCCGTAGAGGCCGATCACCAACGGGAAGTCGCGCCCCTCGACGTTCTCGAACAGCAGGGCGGGCCCGCCGTTCTTGACGGCGGCGTCGGCGAGGACGGTGATCTCGAGTTCGGGCGAGACCGGCTCGGTGACGCGGATCAGCTCGCCCTTCTCCTCGAGGTAGGCGACGAAGCGCTGCAGGTCGGCGTGCATGCCGCGATGCTACCCGCCGCGCCCGTCGCCGCGCCGGGCGCGGCGCCACACAGCGGCGCCCCCTGCTGCGGCCGGGCCGGTCAGAACAGTCGCGTGAGGATGCGCGCGCCGGCCAGGTAGGTGCCCAGCGCCGATCCGAACGTGGCGCCGAGGAACACCAGCAGGGTGCGCGCGACCCGGTTGCGGTACCAGCCGCGCACGGTGGTGGCGTCCTGTCGCAGCGTGGCGAAGTCGCCGACGCTGGGCTTGCGCCGCCACAGCTCCAGGGCGGCCGCGACGAAGCCCGCCCCGATCGTCGGATTGAGGCTCGTGAGCGGTGCCGCCAGCGCGGTCCCCACGATCGTGAGCGGGTGCGCCAGGGCCGCCGTCGCGCCGATCGCCGAGGCGATGCCGTTGATCCAGAACCAGTCGCCGATCAGCTGGCGCCCCAGCTCCGGATCGCGCAGGAAGCCGACGGCGAACCCGGTCAGGATCACCGCCACCAGCGCCCACGGGAACGCGCGCGCCAGGCGCGAGGGGGGCGGCACGGTCGCGAGCTCGTCCAGGGTCGCCTGTGGCTCCGCCTCGGGCGTCCCCAGCGCCTCGCGGATGCCGGCCAGGTGCCCCGCGCCGACCACCGCCAGCAGCGGGCGGGGCTCGCTCCCGTCCGCCTCCGCCGCGGCGGCGATGCGGGCGGCCTCCTGGTGGAGGCGCGACGCCATGTAGCGGTCGCGCTCGGCGATCAGCGGGCGGTAGAGGCGCTCCGAGCGCTCGGCGAACTCGGCGAAGGTCGCCTCCAGGACGTCGCCCTCCTTGAGGCGTTCGATCTCCTCTTCGGGGATCTCCTCGCGCGACAGCACGCTGCCGACCAGGCCGGCCATCAGCTCGAGCCGTCGCCACCAGGGGACGGCGCGGTAGACGCGTCGCAGGGTGACGCCGATGTCGCGATCGACCAGCAGCAGGGGGAGGTCGTGCTCGTCGGCCGCGGCGATCGCCTCGCGCATCTCCTGCCCCGGCTCGATGCCGTACTGGTCGGCCAGCCGCTGCTGGAACGCTCCCAACGCCAGGTTGGCGGCCATCGCGCCCGCCTGGCCGCGCCGCAGCACGGTGAACAGGTCGGTCTTGAGCATCCGGTCCGGATCGACCAGGGCGGCGTGGCGGGACGGGTCCAGCTCGATCGCCACGGCACCGTAGTCGCCCGAGGCGATGCGCGCGCGCACCTCGTCGGCGCTCGCGCGCGAGACGTGGGCGGTGCCCAGCAGGGTCACGGGCACGCCCGCGACCTCGGCGCGCACATCGGGACCGGTGGGGGAGTCGCTCATCGCGGCCGAGTCTACCGGCTCCGGCCCCGGTGGAACGCCCGCGGCCGAACCGGTGGCCCGCGGCCGAACCCACCCCGCACGGGACCGTGGCCGGGTAGGCTGCCCTCGTCTATGAACGCGATCGAACGGTCGACCAACGGGGTCCGCCCCGTCCCGCGCGCCCGCGGCGGCACGTCCGACCGCCGCAGCCTGGCCCGCCAGGTCGAGCGGGCCCGTCTCTGGCTCCCCCTCACCATCGTCGGCATCGTGCTGCTCTTCGAGCTGGGCCTGGTCACGCGACTGGGGGCCGAGTTGGGTGCCACCGTGCGCCTGGCCTTCTACAGCATCCTGGGCCCGCTGGCGACCGGGCTGACGCTCTCCTGGATCGTGCGCGAGGTTCGCGGGCGCGAGCGTGCCCAGGCCGAGCTGGCCGCGACCTACCGCGAGCTCCAGGAGAGCCACGGCCTGCTGTCGTCGATCCAGCGCGTCACCGAGCGGTTCGCGGGGGCCGCCGACCTCGAGGAGGCGGTCCGCGCCGCCGCCGAGGGGCTGCGCTCCGCGACCGGCGCCCAAGCCAGCGCGGTGGTTCTGGGGGTCGAGACGCGCCAGCTGGTGGGCGAGGAGGGGATGAACGACGACCTGCGCGCCTGCATCCGGGGGCGCGACGAGGCGTTGCGCCGGGGCGAGGAGATCGACGAGGCCGGCGTCGGGCCGACCGGATCCCGGATCGTGCTGTCCTCCGCGATCCGCCTCGGCGACCAGGTCGAGGGGAGCGTCCACGCCGTGTTCCCCAGCGATCCCGGACCGCGAGCGCGCGAGGCGTTCGACATCCTCGCCAGCGAGTTCGCGTCGGTCGCCGAGGCCGCCCGCAGCCGCATGCGCGACCTGCTCACGCTGTTCGAGGTCGACCGCTCGATCCGGGCGGAGGGGAACCTCGACCGCCTGCTCGGCACCCTGCTCGAGCGGACGCTGGCGCGCGTCGACGCCTCACGGGGCGCGGTCTTCCTGGCCGACGGCGATCCGCTGCTCAACCCGCGCGCGGTCCGGCCGGAACAGGCGCTGGCCCCGCTCCGGATGGGCGAGGACCGACTGGCCCGGCTGGCGCTGGCCGGCGGTCCGCAGCTGGTCGGCGACCTGAGCGACGAGATCCGCGCCGAGGGGGGCGGGGTGCTCGAGGGCATGGCCTGCGCGGTGGTCCTACCGCTCA
>CAZJGU010000135.1:0-4518 GCA_964545455.1 uncultured bacterium
CGCGACCTTCTGCGTGACAGGCAGATATGCTAACCGCTACACTACGGCTCCGCGATGCGGCCCACCGCTCGGCGAGCGCGACGTGAAGAATACCCGAGCCGTCGCGGGCGTGTCAACGCGCGCGACGCGCTCCCAAGGCCGGCTGCGTGCCGGTCTCGTCGTGTGCCGGGAGCGACGGCGCTGCGGCGCTCTCCTCGTCCCCGTCCAACCACGCCGACAGGCGCTCGCGCAGCGCTTCGGGACCGAACCCGAAGGTCTCGTGCTGGGCCGCCGGATCGCCGTGCGGGACGATCACGTCGGGCACGCCCAGGCGCGTCAGCCGGGCCGGCACGCCGTGGTCGATCAGCACCTCGGCCACGGCCGATCCGAAGCCGCCCGGCAGGTTGTGATCCTCGATCGTGACCAGGTGCGCCCCGGTCCGCGCCAGGCGCAGAATCAGATCCTCGTCCAGCGGCTTGACGAAGCGCGCGTCGACCACGCCGACCCGCGGGTCGTCGCCCGCAGCCTCCAGCGCGTAGCCCACTGTGGGTCCCAGGCCCAGCAGCCAGACGTCGCTGCCCTGCTTGAGCACCTCGGCGCGGCCCCAGTCGATCTGCTGCCAGGCGTCGACGTCGGTTTCGGGCGCGGGATCGACCGAGCCGCGCGGCCAGCGCACGGCCTTGGGACCGCCCAGTTCCAGCGCCTTCGCGAGCATGCCGCGAAGCTGCTCCGCGTCGCGCGGCATGGCGATCTGCAGGTTGGGAAGCGCGCGCAGGTAGGCCATGTCGTAGACGCCCTGGTGCGTCGCGCCGTCGCCGCCGACCAGGCCGGCCCGGTCGATGGCGAAGAGCACGTCGAGGTTCTCGATCGACACGTCGTGCACCACCTGGTCGAAGCCGCGCTGCAGGAAGGTCGAGTAGATCGCGACGATCGGCTTCTCGCCGCGCAGCGCCAGGCCGGCGGCGGTGGTGACGGCGACGTCCTCGGCGATGCCGACGTCCAGGTAGCGCTCAGGGTGGGTCTTGGAGTACTCGACCAGACCCGACCCTTCGCGCATCGCGGGGGTGATGACCCAGACGCGATCGTCGCGCTCGGTCAGGGCGATGGCGGCGTCGCCGAAGGCGTTGGACCAGCCGTACGGCTTGCCGCTCGCGACCGGCGCGTCGGGGTCGAACTTCGAAGCGCCGTGCCAGGTGATCGGGTCCGCCTCGGCCACCTTGTAGCCCTTGCCCTTGCGGGTCAGGATGTGCAGCAGGGTGGGTCCCTCGAGCTGGTCGATGTGCTCGAGGAAGTAGGCGACCTCCTCGACGTCGTGCCCGTCGATCGGGCCGACGTAGCGAAGGCCCATGGCGTGGAACGGGTTGTCGCTGGCGGGGTCCATGAAGCGGCGGGCGGCGGACTTGGCGCGGCTGCCCAGCTCGGCCAGCGGCTCCAGCAGGCCGGAGAGGGCCTTCTTGCCGTCCGATTCGGCGCGCTGGACCCACTTCTGGACCTGGAGCTGGCGCATGTAGTGGTTCAGGGCGCCGACGTTCTCGCTGATCGACATCTCGTTGTCGTTCAGGATCACGGTCATCTTGGGCTTGACGTGGCCGATCTGGTTCAGGGCCGCCAGCGCCATCCCGCCGGTCAGGGCACCGTCGCCGATGACGGCCAGAACGCGGTAGTCGTCGCCGCGGGCGTCGCGCGCGAGCGCCATGCCCAACGCCCCCGCCAAGCTGGTCGAGGCGTGGCCGACGGTGAGCGCGTCGTGCTCCGACTCGCTGCTTGTGGTGAAGCCGGCCAGGCCGTCCGGCTTGCGGATGGTGCCCATCCGGTCGCGCCGGCCGGTCAGGATCTTGTGGCCGTAGGTCTGGTGGCCGACGTCGAAGACGAAGCGGTCGCGCCGGCTGTCGAACAGCCAGTGCATGGCGACCGTCAGCTCGACCGCGCCGAGGCTCGAGGCGAGGTGCCCCCCGGTCGTCGAGCAGACACGGATGATCTCCGTACGAAGCTCGTTCGCGAGGGCGGGCAGCTCCTCGCGCGACAAACGCTTGAGATCGTCCGGTCCTTGGATGTCGTCGAGACGTGCCATGCGCTCCACTCCTTCGCCGATGTTCCGGACAGGGTATCGCTTCAGGCCCTACTGAACGGTAGGCGCGTACCCACTATGCGCGCCCCGGGTCATTCGGCAGGCGGCAGCCCGACGAGGTTGGACTCGACCAGGAAGAAGCCGTTCTCGGTGCGGACCTCGCCCAGGTGGGGCGCGTACCAGGTTTCCTGCGTCAGCTCCTCGACCACCACCCCGCTCTGATCGAAGGTGCGGCTGGTGAAGTTCAGGACGAACACCTCGAAGGTGCCCGCCGCGACGGTGACCTCGCGCCGGTCGACGATGGTGGTGCGGTACTCGAGCGAGAGGGACTGGCGACGGTTCTCCGGCGCGGCCTCCGGGAACTCGAGCGTCGCGGTGGTCGAGCCGCCCCACGTCTGCCCCACCCGGAACGGGCCGGGCTCCAGCTCCTGCAGCGGCGGGTCGAAGCTGATGCGGGTCCCGGGCCGTTCCTCGCGCACCAGGAAGGTGCCGTCCTCGCGGTGCTCGCGGAACCAGGCGACCTCGAGGCCGCGGCCGACCAGGCGCCAGGCGGTGCGGACCTGGCCGTCCACCACGGTGGGGCCGTCGACGCGGACGACGACGCGGGGTTCGTCCAGGGTGGCGCGCTCGGGCAGGTAGGCCCAGGTCGCGCCGGTCGCCGTCGGCTGGTAGGCGACCGGACCGGTGGGCGTGGTGACCACCGCGGTCTCCTCCGACGAGGCGGGGACGCAGGCCGCGAGGAGCGCGAGGAGCGCGACGGCGAGGAGGGCGGGCAGGCGTCGGAACTCGGCCATGTGGCAGGCTACCGCAGCGGCGGGGCCGCTCCTAGCCCAGACGGCCGCCGATGTCGGTCCGGTAGTGGGCGTCCTCGAAGCCGATCCGGCGCACCTCGCGGTAGGCCTTGGCGACCGCGGCGGGGACGTCGGCGTCCAGGGCGGTGACGGCCAGCACCCGACCGCCGGACGACACCAGCCGTCCGCCGTCGTGGCGGGTGCCGGCGTGGAACACCCAGGTGTCCGCCTCGCGCCCCTCGGGCACGTCCAGCGGCAGACCGGCGGGGTAGGTGCCGGGGTAGCCGGGCGCGGCCAGGACGACGGTCGCGGTGGCGCCGTCGCGCCAGAGGGGCGTCACCTCGCCCAGCCGGCGCGCCTCGATCGCCTCCAGCAGGCCGGCCAGGTCGTTGTCCAGCAGCGGCAGCACCGCCTGGGTCTCCGGGTCGCCCAGGCGGACGTTGATCTCCAGCAGCTTGGGGCCGTCCTCGGTCCACATCACGCCAAGGAACAGCGCGCCCCGGTAGTCGATCCCGTCGGCGCGCAGGCCGGCGATCACCGGGTCGACGACCTCGCGGCGCAGGCGCGCGTGCTGATCGGCGTCCAGCAGCGGTACCGGCGCGACGGCGCCCATCCCGCCGGTCATCGGTCCCGTATCGCCGTCGAACGCCTGCTTGTGGTCCTGCGCCAGCGGCAGCTCCAGCACCGACCGGCCGTCGGTCAGCAACATCACGCTGAGCTCCTGGCCGAGGAGCTTCTCCTCCAGCACGACCTCGGCGGCGTCGCGGTCGAAGAGCGTGCGCAGGGCCGATTCGGCGGCCGGGAGGTCGCCTGCGACGGTCACGCCCTTGCCGGCGGCCAGGTGGGAGTCCTTGACGACGATCGGAGCGCCGACCTGGTGCAGGTGCGCCAGGGCCGCGTCCAGGCTCCGGAACGCGCCGTAGGCCGCCGTGGGCACCCCGTGGCGCTCCATGAACGCCTTGGCGTACGCCTTGGAGGCCTCCAGCAGCGCGCCGTCCTTGCCGGGGCCCAGGACCGCGACGCCGGCCTCGCGCAGCCGGTCGGCCAGGCCCAGGGCCAGCGGCGCTTCGGGGCCGATGACGACGTGGTCGACGCGCTCGGCGCGGACGGTGGCCAGGATCTCGTCCGGCTCCGTGACCGGCAGGCAGCGGGCGACCTCGGCGATGCCGGCGTTGCCGGGCGCGGCCAGGACCTCGCGAACGCGCGACGATCGGGCCAGCGTCCAGGCCAGGGCGTGCTCCCGTCCTCCGCTTCCGATGACCAGGACCTTCACGTGGTTCCTCCTCGCAGCACGGTACGGACGGCGTCCGGGTAGGCGCGGTGCTCCTCGGCCAGGATGCGGGCCGTCAGCGCCGCCTCGTCGTCGTCCGTCAGGATCGGAACGCGCCGCTGCAGCACGATGGGGCCGGTGTCGACGCCGGCATCGACCAGGTGGATGGTGCAGCCGGACTCGCGGTCGCCGGCCTGCAGGGCCCGGCGTTGCGGGTGCAGGCCGCGGTGGGCGGGCAGCAGGCTGGGGTGGACGTTGAGGATCCTCCCCTGCCAGCGCCGGGTGAACTCGGGCGAGAGGATCCGCATGAAGCCGGCCAGGCATACCAGGTCCACGCCGGCCTGGTCCAGCAGGCGCTGGGCCTCGGCCTCGAAGGCGTCGCGGTCGCCGACCCCGCGGGTCCACGGGAT
>CAZJGU010000136.1:0-4428 GCA_964545455.1 uncultured bacterium
AGCGGTCGTCCACCCGCCAGGCGGCCAGCGCGGCCGCCGCGACCGCGAGCACGGCGGCCGAGACCAGGAAGGTCGGTCGCGGTCCCAACGCCCCGTACAGGCCCCCGCCGCCCAACGACCCGATCACGCCGCCCAGCCCCAGCACGCTGGCGGTGAACAGCGCCTGTCCGGTCGCCCGCCGGCCGGGGACCGCCAGCCGGTCGGCGCGCGCCACGCCCGCCACGATCAGCAGCGCGAAGCTGGGGCCGTGCAGCAGCTGCACCGCCAGCAGGCCCGCGGTCGAATCGAGCACGCCGTAGAGCGCCAGCCGCAGCGCGAACACCGCCAGCGACGCCAGCAGCAGCACCCGAGGCCGGACGCGCGCCAGCCAGCGCGCGGCGAAGAACATCACGGGGATCTCGCTGAGCGTCGCCACGGCCAGGGCGGTCCCGACGGCGCTGGCGCCCGCCCCCCGCTCGGCCAGGTAGAGGAACAGGAAGGTGCCGGTCGGCGCCATCGCGGCGCCGCCCAGCAGGCCGGCCGTCAACAGCGCGACCCAGCGGACGGTGAGGAAGTCCCGCACGGCCGCGGGCGCGCGGAGCAGCCGCGAACCGGTCCCGGCCGCGACCGGCGACACCGCCTCGGTCGGCGCACGGAGCTCCCGCCCCTCGCGCCTCACCGCCTCCCAGGACAGCCGTTGCGCCACGGCCAGTGCGAGGACCAGCAGCAGGCCGAACGACGCGAAGGCGACCCCGAGGCCGAAGCGGTCGACCGCCGCGCCCGCGACGAGCGACGCCAGGCCGAAGCCGACGGCGCCCCACAAGCGCAGCCGCCCGTAGCGTTCGCGCTCGGACCCCAGGCCGGCCAGCACCGCCGTATCGGTCAGCGGCACGACCGGCGCGAAGAACACCGCGAACAGCGCGACCAGCGGCAGGAGCGTCGCCACGTCGCGACCCAGCGAGACGGCCACGCCGGCCGCCGCGGTGCCCGCCAGGGCCAGCGACGCCACGGAGCGGTGCCGACCGAGGCCGTCCGCCAACGCGCCCCAGGCCGGCCCGACGGCCAGCGTGGCCAGCGGGAGCATCGCGCTGAGCAGGCCGATCTCTCGGCCGCCCAGGCCCAGACCCTCGTAGAACACCACCAGGAACGGCAGCAGCGCGGCGATCGCCGCGAAGAACAGGAAGTAGAAGGTGCGTGCGGTGGCTTGCGAGGGGCGGCGGGCCGGCATCATGACGGCAGACGCTAGCACCGATCCGTCCCGTGTCGGGCTCGCGTGGGCGGGGCCCCAACGAGACGCGCCCCGCGGCGGCGGGGCGCGAGCGGGCCGTCTCCGGCCCACAAAGAAAGATCATACACCATGACGTTTCCATGACATGAATCCGATGTCACCGCGCCCGTGGGCCCGCGGGCGTACCATCCCAAGTGAAAGGAGGTTCGCCAATACCAGAACCGACGAACCACTCCTTGAACGGAGCCGCTCGATCCCACTAGAGGCTCATCCGCTCATCCTGAACGGCCCGACGTAGGGCGACCGAAGAAGGAGGCGACCGAGCAGGAAAAGGGAATCGGGCGACTTCGTTTTCTTTGCCTGACCAGGTCCACGACCCCCGCAGCCGCGGGGGCGTCGTCGTGTGGGCCCGCCTCCACCGCGGCCGGCGTACCATCCGGCGTGCCCCTGTCCTCCCTCGCCGCCCGCACCGAGAGCTGGTTCGTCGACGAGGTCGTGCCCGCCGGTCCGGGCGCGACCGCGCTGCGCTGCCCCTCCGACCCGTCGTTCCGCTGGGGCAACCTGCTGGTGCTGGACGCGCCCCCCGCGCCCGGGACGCGGGCCGCCTGGGAGGCTCGCTTCTCCGCGACCTTCGCCGACCTCCCGGACGTCGCGCACGCCACCTTCGCCTGGACCGGCGCGGACGGCGCGCTCGAGGCGTTCGTCGCGGCCGGCTACGAGCCCGACCGCAACACCGTGCGGCAGGCCGCCCTGGACGACCTGGTCACCGCGCCGCCACCCCCGCCCGGGTTCGCGCTCCGGCCGGTCGTGACCGCGGCGGACTGGCACGCCGTCCAGGCGCTGCACCTCGCCGATCCCCCCGCGGGCGAGGATCCCGACGCCTACCGGCGCCACCGCGAGGCGCGCCTGGCCGTCTACCAGGCGGTCCACCGGGGCGAGCGGCACGACCTGCACGGCGGCTACGTCCTCGTCACGATCGACGGCGTCCCCGCCGGCAGCATGGGGGTCTACGTCCGCGGCGAGCTGGGGCGCTTCCAGTACGTGCACGTCGCCGCGCCGTTCCGGCGTCGCGGGGTCGCGACCGCGATGGTGCACGCCGTCGCCCGCCTGGGGTTCGACCGCTTCGGAGCCCGCACGCTGGTGATCCTGGGGGACGAGGGCCAGCCGGCGGACGGCATCTACGCCCGCCTGGGCTTCCGCTCGGTCGAGCGCTACGTCGGCGCCTGCGCCAAGGACCTGGCCGCCGTGCGCGGCCCGGCGATCTAGGCGTCGCTCCAGTCCAGGATCACCTTGCCGGCCCGGCCGGCGATCATGGCGTCGAAGCCGGCCTGGAAGTCGCGGGCCGGCAGCCGGTGGGTGATCACCGGCGTCAGGTCCACCCCGGCCTGCAGCAGGTTGGCCATCTTGTACCAGGTCTCGAACATCTGCCGGCCGTAGATCCCGCGGACCTCGATCCCCTTGAAGATGAGCGCGTTCAGGTCGATCGGAACGCGCCGGGACGGGATGCCCAGCAGCGCCACGCGCCCGCCGTGGTTGACCGTCCGCAGCACCTGGCCGTAGGCGGCCGGCGCGCCCGACATCTCCATCACCACGTCGAAGCCCTCGGTCATGCCCAGGTCGGTCATCACGTCCCTCAGCTCGACGCCGGGCTCGGAGACGTCCACCACGCGGTCGGCGGCGCCCATGGCGCGCGCGAGCTCCAGCCGGTACGGGTTCACGTCGGTGATCACCACGTAGCGGGCGCCGACGAAGCGCGCCACCGCCGACGCCATGATCCCGATCGGTCCGGCCCCCGTGATCAGCACGTCCTCCCCCACCAGGTCGAACGCCAATGCGGTGTGCACGGCGTTCCCGAACGGGTCGAGGATGGCCGCGACCTCGTCCGGGATGCCGTCCGGCACCTTGAAGGCGTTGAAGGCCGGCAGCACGAACCGCTCGGCGAAGGCGCCCGGGCGATCGACGCCCACCCCCTGGGTCTCGCGGCACAGGTGTCGCCGCCCGGCGCGGCAGTTGCGGCAGTGCCCGCAGGTGATGTGCCCCTCGCCGCTGACGCGGTCGCCGGGGTGGTAGCCCTCGACCTCGTCGCCGACCGCCTCGACCACGCCGACGTACTCGTGGCCGGTGATCATCGGGACCGGGATCGTCCGCGCCGCCCAGTCGTCCCACGCGTGGATGTGCACGTCGGTCCCGCAGATCGAGGTGTGGGTGATGCGGATCAGCAGGTCGTTGGGGCCGGGAGCCGGCTCGGGCGCGTCGATGCGCCAGATGCCCGGCTCCGGCTTCAGCTTGGCCAGCGCCTTCACGCCGGGATCACGCCCAGCTCGCGGCCGACCCGCACGAAGGCGTCCACCGCCCGGTCCAGCTGCTCGCGCGTGTGCAGCGCCGACATCTGCGTCCGGATGCGGGCCTGGCCCTTCGGCACGACCGGGTAGGAGAATGCGATGACGTAGATGCCCTCCTCCAGCAGCCGGTCCGCCATGTGCGAGGCCAGCGCGGCGTCATGGGTCATGACCGGCACGATCGGGTGCCCGTCGCCCGCCAGCTCGAAGCCGGCCGCGGCCATCCGGCTACGGAAGTGCGCAGCGTTGTCGCGCAGGCGGGCGCGTAGCTCGTCCGAGCCCTCCAGCAGGTCCAGGACCGCCAGCGACGCCGCGACCACCGGCGGTGCGACGCTGTTGGAGAACAGGTAGGGCCGGCTGCGTTGCCGCAGCCAGTCGACGACCTCGCGTCGCGCGGCGGTGAAGCCGCCGGTCGCGCCGCCGAGCGCCTTGCCCAGGGTGCTGGTCACGATGTCGACGCGGCCGAGGACGCCGCGGGCCTCGGCGCTGCCGCGGCCCTCGTCGCCCAGGAAGCCGGTGGCGTGGCAGTCGTCCACCATCACCAGCGCGTCGTAGCGGTCGGCCAGGTCGCAGATCGCCTCCAGGTTCGCGACGATGCCGTCCATCGAGAACACCCCGTCGGTCGCGATCAACCGGAAGCGGGCGTCCTGGGCTTGGGTCAGCTTGGCCTCGAGGTCGGCCATGTCGTCGTTGGCGTAGCGGAAGCGGCGCGCCTTGCTGAGGCGGATGCCGTCGATGATGCTGGCGTGGTTCAGCGCGTCGCTGATGACCGCGTCCTCGGGCCCCAGCAGCGTCTCGAACAGGCCGCCGTTGGCGTCGAAGGCGCTGGCGTAGAGGATAGCGTCCTCCGTGCCGACGAAGGCGGCGATGCGCGCCTCAAGC
>CAZJGU010000137.1:0-4253 GCA_964545455.1 uncultured bacterium
GTCCGGCCGCTCCCCGCGCACCAGTAGCTCAGTGGATAGAGCAGCGGCCTTCTAAGCCGTCGGTCGAGGGTTCGAATCCTTCCTGGTGCACCATGCCGCACGGCCGCCGCGCGACGCTGCGGCGCGACGCTCGGCACCCCCTGGTAGCATCCCGCCGTGGACACCCTGGAGCTCGTTCGCCTGAACCTGCTCTCGCCGATGGTGCTGGCCTTCGGCCTGGGCATCGCGGCGACGCTGGTCCGCAGCGACCTGCGCCTGCCCGACGCCCTCTACTCGGCACTGTCGATCTACCTGCTGCTGGCGATCGGCCTCAAGGGCGGGGTGGCGCTGGCCGCCACGCCGCTGCTCGACCTGGCGCTCCCGGCCGCCGCGACGCTGCTGGCGGGCGTCGCGATCCCGCTGGCCACCTACCCGGTGGCGCGACGGATCGGCCGCTGGGGCGTGGAGGACGCGGCGGCGCTGGCGGCCCACTACGGCTCGGTCTCGGTGGTGACGTTCGTCGCCGCCCAGGCGTTCCTGGACCGGGCCGGCGTGACGTACGAGGGCTTCCTGCCGACGCTGGTGGCGCTGCTCGAGGTGCCCGCCATCCTGGTGGGCCTGCTGATCGCGCGCCGTGCCCTGGCGAAGGAGGCCGACCGTCCCCGCGCCGGCTGGGGCGCGACGCTGCGCGAGGTGCTGGCCGGCCGCAGCATCGTGCTGCTGGTGGGCGGCCTGGTCATCGGCGCCGCCGCCGGGGAGCCCGGCATGGCACGGGTCGACGCCTTCTTCGTCGCACCGTTCGAGGGCGCCCTGACGCTGTTCCTGCTGGAGATGGGGCTGGTGACGGCGCGACGCTTCGGCGACCTGCGGCGCTCGGGCGCGTTCCTGCTGGGCTTCGGGACGGTTGCTCCGCTGGTCCACGGCACGCTGGGCGTGGCGTTGGGCCTGGCCGCGGGCCTGTCGGCCGGCGGCGCGACGGTGTTCGCGACGCTGCTGGCCAGCGCCTCCTACATCGCGGCCACCGCCGCCGTGCGACTGGCGCTGCCGGAGGCCAACCCGGGCCGCTACCTCACGGCGTCGCTGGCGGTGACCTTCCCCTTCAACCTGATCATCGGCATCCCGACCTACGCGCGCCTGGCGCAGGCCTGGAGCGGGAGTGGCGCATGAGCGAGCCGCGCTTCGCCGAGCGTCGCCTGGTCACCGTCATCGCCGAGGCGGTGCTGGAGGACCGGCTGCTGCACGACCTGCGCGCCTGGGGCGTGGGCGGTCTGACGGTCGTGCGCGCCGAGGGCGATCCGTTCGGCTCGCGCGTCGGCGACGTGGCCGGCGCGTTCCTGCGGATCGAGTGCCTGGTCGCAGAGGCGACCGCCGAACGCGTCCTGGACGGCCTGAAGGAGCGCTACCTGACGCGCTTCAAGGTGGTCGCCTACGACCACCCGGTGCGGGTGGTGCGCGGCGCCAAGTACACCTGACCGCCCGGCCCGGGTCTCGCGCGGGGCGGCCCCGGTGTGGTTCGATGGGCCATCCCCGTAGGCGCCGCGCTCACGGTCCCGACCCGGACCGCGCGACGCGTCCGCGCCAGGAGGCCCGTCATGACCGACCCGCACCGCTCCCCCCCGTCGCGCGCCGGCGCGCTCCGCGCGTCGTTCCTCGTGCTGTCGCTGGCCCTGCTCTCGCTCGGATCGGCGCAGGTGCCGCTGGGCGACGACCTGGTTCGAGACGGCGACTTCGCGGCAGCGATCGACGCCTACACGGTCGCGCTGGATCGCGACGGCGAGGACGTGCGCGCGCTCTACCAGCGTTCGCGCGCGCGGGTCTACCATGCCGACGACGACGCGACCCTGAGCGACGACGAGCGCGAGGCGCTCTACGAGGCGGCCGTGGCCGACGCCGAACGCGCGGTCGAGCTGGACGAAGGCGAGGCCGAGGCGCACTTCGAGCTGGCCCGCGCGCTGGGCCGGACGGCGCAGTTCCGGGGCGTGCTGCAGTCGCTGAACCTGGCGGCACGGATGAGCGACGCGCTCGACCGCGCCATCGAGCTGGACCCCGAGCACGCCGGCGCCTGGCACGCCCGCGCCCTCTGGCACGCCGAGGTCCCGTGGTTCGCCGGCGGACGCGGAGGCCAGGTCGAACCGTCCTTCGAGCGCGCGATCGAGATCGAGCCGGACGTGATCGGTCACCGCGTGGCCTACGCCGAGGTGCTGATCGATCGCGAGGCGTACGACCGGGCCGCCGAGCAGCTGGCGGCCGCCCTGGCCCTCTCGCCCTCGACCTACCTCGAGGGCGAGGACCTGGCGAAGGCCGAGGAGCTGCAGGCGCGTCTCCCCTGACCTCTTGCACGGGCCGCCGGGTCTGGTACACTCCTCGGTGCCTGCGTGGTGGGTGTAGCTCAGGGGTTAGAGCACCGGATTGTGGTTCCGGGGGCCGTGGGTTCAAATCCCATCACCCACCCCACGTTCTCTCCGGACGGGCCTTCGGGGTCGCGGCAGGTGGACCTGCCCCCGCATCCCCGCCCCACGCCTCCTCGCGGGGCCGTTCGGCCGCGCGCCTGCGTGGATCGCGAGCGAGGATGGCGGAATTGGTAGACGCGCCAGATTTAGGATCTGGTGGCTTAGTCCGTGCGGGTTCGAGCCCCGCTCCTCGCACCACCATCGGCAAGCTCGCGCTTGCCGATTTTTCTTGCAGACCCGGCCGCCGGCCGCGGCCACGAAAGGGACAGGGACATGGAGACGACCCTCGTTGACAAGCAGGCGGTGAAGGCCACCATCGAAGTGACCGTCGAGGCGCAGGAGGTGGACGCCGCCTACGATCGCGTCCTGACCACCTACGCGCGTCAGGTGCGCGTGCCCGGCTTCCGCCCCGGCAAGGCGCCGCGCGGCGTCCTGATCAAGCGCATCGGCGAGGAGACGCTGGCCGACGAGGTGCGCGAAGCGATCATCGACCAGAGCTACCCGGACGCCATCCGCGAGCACGAGCTCAACGCCATCCACGCCCACGCGCACGGCGACCGCCCCAGCGAGGGCGAGGCGTTCCGGTTCGAGCTGCACCTCGACCTCTACCCCGAGTTCGAGCTGCCGGACGTGAGCGGGATCGTGCTCGACACCGAAGCCGAGGCGATCGGCGAGGAGCGCATCGAGGAGACGGTCGAGGGCCTGCGCCGCGAGCACGCCACCCAGGTGCCGGTCGATCGGCCGGCCGAGGCGGGCGACCTGGTCCTGATCGAAACCGTCGGCGAGGACGGCGAACCGCGCGAGGAGGGCAGCGTCATGCCGGTCGACCTCGAGACGGTCGGCGACGCGCTGGCCGAGCAGCTCCTCGGCCACGCCATCGGCGACGTGGTCGAGCTCTCGCTCGAGGATCCCACCGTCGAGGGCGACGGCGACCAGCCGGGCACGACGACCATGCGGGTGCGCATCTCCGACGTCAAGGCCAAGGAGAAGCCGGAGGCGGACGACGAGTTCGCCAAGACCCTCGGCTTCGACGACTGGAACGCCGTGCTGGCCGCGATCCGCGAGAGCCTCGAACGCCAGGTCGAGGAGCGCGCCGACGAGGAGCGCCGCGACGAGTTCGTCGAGAAGCTCATGGAGCACACCGAGGTCGAGCTGCCCGCCTACCTCGTCAACCGCCGCCGCATGAACCTGCTCGAGAACCTCGCCGCCGACCTGCGCAAGCAGGGCATGGCGTTCGACGCCTACCTCGCCAAGCTGGACGAGGACGACAAGCGCGAGGAGTTCGAGGCCGAGCTGCAGCAGAGCGCCGAGCGCGGCGTCAAGCGCGACCTGGTCCTCGAGAAGCTCCTCGAGACGCACCCGGTCGATGTCTCGGACGAGGAGTTCCGCGACGCCGTCCGCTACCTCGCGGCGCGCGAGGGCAAGGACGCCGACGCCCTGCGACGCGAGCGCGGGGACGAGTGGATGAACAACTACCGCTTCCTGCTGATGCGCGACAAGGCGCTGCGCCAGACGGTGCACGCGCTGGTGCACGGCGGGACGCAGGACGCGGGCGACGCCGCGCAGGCCGACGGGGCCCAGGCGACCGACGCGTCCGAGCCGGCCGGCGACGGGGACGAGGCGGACGAGCCCCAGGGCTGACCGCTTCCCACCGCCCCGAAGCGCGCTCCCGGCGCCGGTCCGTCCAGCGGATCCGGCGCCGGGAGCGCGCTCTGGTATCGTCCCGACATGCCGCTCGTCCCGTACGTCATCGAACAGACCGGTCGCGGGGAACGGACCTACGACGTCTACAGCCGCCTCCTCAAGGAGCGGATCATCTTCCTC
>CAZJGU010000138.1:0-4067 GCA_964545455.1 uncultured bacterium
GCACCTCGGGTGCGTCCGGGACGTCGACCACCTCGACCTCGGGAGGCGTCGTCGCGGGGGCGGGGCCGCCGCTCGCGCTGGCCGGGGCGACGATCGGGGAGAACGGGTTGACGCTCGCGCGAGCGTCGCCGCCCGGTCGCTCGGCCTCCGCCTCGGCTCCGTTCCCGTTTCCGTCCTCGGGAAGCTGGACCTCGGGCGGCTGGTCGATGAGGAAGGGCAACTCGGCCACCTCGACCTCGCGCCCCACGACCGCGCCGTCGGCGGGCGCGATCACCGTCGGGGCGCCGTTCGGAACGACGACCGCAGCGCCGTCGCCGGGGTCACCATCGCTGGCGGCGTCGCCCGGCTGGGCCGGGGTCTGCACCATCGGCGTGGCGGGGGTCGTGTCCGGCGCGTCGGTGAAGAAGTTGATCCACACGAACGCCGCCGCGGCGACGAGCAACAGCGCGATGAGGATGCGTGCGGTGCGGGAGAGCGTCACGGCTGGACCTCCCGGTCGCCCGGATCGTCGCCGGCGAAGACGTAGACGGTGAAGCCGTAGCTGGCGTTCAGCGCCGGGTCGTCGGCGTCCTCGGAGACCGACAGGGATACCTGGTTGATCTTGGTGAAGCGCTGCAGCTCCTCGAGCGTTCCGAGGAACGCCATGGTCTGGGCGAAGGTGCCGCTGGTGGCGAGGTTGAAGCTGATCGGGCGAACGTCCTCGATGTCCTCGCCGCCGCCCCCTTGCCCGAGGCTCGCGACGATCACGTCCGTGTCGGCGGCCGAGACGCGCAGGGTGTCGATGTAGTCGGCCACCTCGGACTCGGTCGGGAGCTGCGACAGGAACTCGCGGCGGTCCTGCTCGAGCTCGGCCACCGCGAGCCGCAGCGCGGGAAGGTTGCGCCGGGCGGCCTCGCCCCGCTCGATCTGGGTGTCGAGGCGGGAGATCTCGGCTTCGAGTTCGGCGATGCGGTCCTGGGTCGGGCGGTACATGAACCAGTACCAGAGGCCCGCGCCGACGAGCGAGAGGACGATGAAGATGATGGCCCAGTCACGTTGCCTGAGGCGTCCGAGCGAGAAGCGTGAGGTCATTGCTCGCCTCCGTTCCCGAGCGAGCCGACCGTGAGGCTGTAGCCGTAGAGGGCGTCGGCGCCGATGCTCTGGTCGCCCTGGCGCGAAGCGTTCTGGAACAGCACGCCGTAGCCGGCCGAATCCTCGAGGTTGCGCACGAAGGACGCGAGGACCTCGAGGTCACGCACGGTACCGCCGATCGACATCTCGGCGACGATCGAGGCGCCCTCGTAGCGTTCGGGGTTGCTCTGCGGAGGAACGACCGCCCGCATGCTGAGCGTGCGGAAGTCGATCGACGGGCGCTGCCCATCGCCACGGGCGGGCAGGGTCTCGAGCAGGCCGGCGATCTCGCCGGTCCAGACGATGCGGTTCTCGCGGACCTCGTCCGCGATCGCGATCAGCTCGTTCAACTGACGCTGACGCGCTTGGAGGTCGGCCTGCTCCTCGAGGAACGGTTGCAGCAACGCCAACTGCTCCTCGCGGGCCTGGACGTCGCGTTCCAGGTTCTGCGTCGTCTGCCAGGCCAGGTACTGGAAGGTGAACACGACGCCGAAGACCAGCACCGGCACCAGGACCGCGAGGAGGCGCCAGTAGCCAGGCTCGCGGACGCGGCGAAGGTTCTTGGGAAGGAGGTTGACGTTAATCAAGACCGTTCACCCCCCGGAGCGCCAGGCCCAGCGCGACAGCGAACTCGGGACCGACCTTGTCGAGGTACTGCTCGTCGAACTGGCGTTCGTCGACCAGCACCGACAGCCACGGGTCGGCGACCTCGACGCGGAAGCCGAGGGCGTCGCCGATCGCTTCCGGCAGGCCGCGCAGCTTGGCGCCGCCGCCGGTGACGAGCATGCGGTTGATGGTCGCGTCGCCCTGTTGAACGCGGAAGAACTCGAGGCTCCGGCGCACCTCCGTCGTGAGGTCGACGAGGACCGGTCGCAGCGACTCGTAGACGCGGCTGGGGCTGAACTGCTCGCGTTTGGCGTCGAAGTTCAGCAGCTCCTCCTCGTCTTCGGTCGGGATGGTGGCCGTGCCGTAGTCGAGCTTGATCTCCTCGGCGCTGTCGAAGTCCAGCCCGAAGCTGCGCTGGATGGCGGCGGTGAAGTCGTCGCCGGACACGCCGATGTTGCGGTTGAGGATGAAGCGCTCGCCCTGCACCAGGGTGATCGTCGTCTGGGTGGCGGCGATCTCGAGCACCACGCCGACGTCGCCCGAATCGGTGTAGGCGTCCTTCCCGAGCGCCGACGTCGTCAGCGCGTCGCCCAGCATCGCGCCCTTGAGCGAGCGCAGCAGCGCGAACGGCTTGACGTCCAGCACGATCGGCTCGAGGCCGGCGAGCTTGAGGTACTCGACCTGCTGGGTGACGAGCTCGAGCTTGGCCGCGGCGATCACGACCTCGAGCTGTTCCCCCTCCTCGACGTCGTCGGGGTTGTCGAGCACGTAGTAGTCGAGCACCACTTCGTCGATGGGGAAGGGGATGTAGCGCTCCGCCTCCCACTTGATGGCCTCGTCGAGCTCGTCGAGGGACATCTTCGGCACGTTGATGCTACGGATGATCACCTGACTGTTGCCCACCGACGCGACCACGAAGCGCTTGGAGATGCCGGCGTCGTCGAAGAGCACCTTGATCTCGTCGGCCAGACCCTGGGGATCGACGATCTGATCCTCCTGAACCAGGCCGGGCGGCATCGGACGCAGGGCGAGGGTCGACAGGCTCGGCGGACTGCCAGCACGAAGCTCGACGACCTTGAGGTTGGCAGTTCCCACCTCGAGGCCGACCGCTTCGATCTTCGGGCTGAGCAAGCGCGAGAATCGGTCGCGCAACGAGGCCATGTTCACTCCTCCCACGAATCTCATGAGAGGCTAGCACGACGCGTTTCGCGTGGGAGGTGAAAATTCCCCACCCGACGCACCTTTTCGCGCTTCGCTCAGCCGGGTTCGGGCACCATTCCGGGCGGCGCGCGACCCTCGTCGTCGCGGGGTGCGGCATCGACCGCGGGGCCCGCCGACGGGCGCGGCGGATCGGGGGGGTCGGCGACCGGGGGCGGCTCGGGCAACGTCTCGCCCCGCATCAGCGCCGCGAACTCGTCGAAGTGCAGCGTCTCGCGCTGCAGCAGCTCCGCCACCACGCGGTCGAGATCGTCGCGCCGCTCGTTCAGCAGGTCGCGGGCGCGGGCGTACTGGGTCTCGACGATCGCCTTGACCTCGGCGTCCACGTGCTGCGCCGTCGCCTCGGAGTAGGCGCGCGGGCCCTCGACCTCGCCCAGGAAGCCGCTCTCGCCGCTGGCCAGAGCGATCGGACCGACCTGCTCGCTCATGCCCCAGCGCGTCACCATCCGCCGCGCCAGGTCGGTGGCCTGCTGGAAGTCGTTCTGCGCCCCGGTGGTCACGTCGCCCAGCACCAGCTCCTCGGTGACCCGCCCGGCCAGGGCGACGGCGATCCGGTCCAGCAGCTCGCGCCGGCCGGCGGACAGGCGATCCTCCTCCGGGAACTGCATCACGTAGCCCATCGCACGGCCGCGCGGGACGATGGTGATCTTGTGGACCGGGTCGGCGTGCTCCAGCAGGTGCGCCGCCAGGGCGTGGCCGGCCTCGTGGTAGGCGGTGGTGCGGCGCTCGCGTTCGCTGATCACCCGGCTGCGACGCTCCGGACCCATCAGCACGCGATCGGCCGCCTCGTCCAGGTCGGGTCCCTTGATCTCGCGTCGCCCGCCGCGGGCGGCGACCAGCGCCGCCTCGTTCAACAGGTTCTCCAGGTCGGCGCCGACGAAGCCGGGGGTACGCTGCGCCACCCGGCGCAGGTCGACGCTGCGGGCCAGCGGCTTGCCGCGGGCGTGGATGCGCAGGATCGCCTCGCGACCGCGTACGTCCGGCGCGTCGACGACCACCTGACGGTCGAAGCGGCCCGGCCGCAGCAGCGCCGGATCGAGCACGTCCGGCCGGTTGGTGGCCGCCACGATGATCACGTCGTGGTCGCTCTCGAAACCGTCCATCTCGACCAGCAGGGCGTTGAGCGTCTGCTC
>CAZJGU010000139.1:0-3965 GCA_964545455.1 uncultured bacterium
ACGCCGGGGTGCAGCATCGGCGTCTCGCCATCGGCCGCGGGCCGCAGGTCCAGACGCGCGTTGCGGCGCACGGCCAGCGCCTCCAGCAGGCCGGTCAGGCGGTGCACGTCCACCTCGCTGCCCTCGCGCCAGACGCCGCGCTCCCAGGCGCCGGAGAGGAGCAGGCCCAGCCGCTCCTCCTCCTCGGCCAGGAAGACGCGCCCGATCTCGAACAGCGCGAGGCCGGCCTCGGTCCGGTTGACGGCCGCCGCGGCCAGCAGGCCGGGATGGAGGGCGGTGCGCAGGCGCGAACGTTCGACCCCCTGCGGGTTCGAGAGCACCACGTGGGCCTCCGGCGCCTTGGCGCGCGCCAGCTCCTGCGCCCCGGCGAAGACGTAGGCGATCGTCTCCTGCAGGCCCATCGCCGCCAGCTCGTCGCGCAGGCCGCGGTGGGTGGGGTCGGTCCGCGGCGGGGTGAACGGCAGGTCGGGCCGGGTGGCGCCGATGTGCTCGTAGCCGTGCAGGCGCGCCACCTCCTCGATCAGGTCCTCCTCGATCGTCAGGTCGAAGCGCCAGCTGGGCGGCCGGACCGCCCACGCGCCCCCCCGGCCGTCCGTCACCTCGCAGCCGAGCGCGCGCAGGTGGGCGCGCTGCTCGTCCGGATCGACGTCGAAGCCCATCAGGAACTCGACCCGCTCGGGCCGGAAGGCGATCCACGGGCGCGCGGACGTCGCGCCGACCGCGCTGGTGGCCGGGTGCACGCGGCCGCCCGACACCTCGGCGATCAGCCGTGCGCAGCGGGCGGCCGCACGGGCCGGCAGCTCCGGGTCGACGCCACGCTCGAAGCGAAGGTGGGCGTCGGTGTGCAGACCGTGGCGCTTCGCGGTCTTGCGAACCGAGACCGGGTCGAAGTGCGCCACCTCCAACGCCACGCTGCTCGTGTCCGCGCGCACGCTGTCGTGCAGGCCGCCCATCACGCCGGCCAGGCCCACCGGTTTGGAAGCGCCGTCCTCGCCCGGGGTGGCGATGACCAGGTCGGTCGGGTGCAGCTCGTAGCGTCCCTCGTCCAGCAGGTCGACCGTCTCGCCGGCCGCGGCGCGGCGCACCTGGAGGCGGCCCTCCCCCAGCACCCGCCGGTCGTAGGCGTGCGACGGCTGACCCAGCTCGTAGGTGACCAGGTTGGTCACGTCGACGACGTTGTTCCGGGGGCGCAGGCCCAACGCCGCCAGGCGCCGCTGCAGCCAGATCGGGCTGGGACCGACGCGCACAGCGTCGATGCGTTGCAGCACCAGCCGCGGACACCCCTCCGGATCCTCGACCTCGATCGTCAGGCCGTCGTCGCCGTCCACGTCGCCGGGCGCGTCGTCCTGCGCGGGGTGGCGCAGCTCGCTTCCCAGCTTGGCGGCCAGGTCGCGCGCGACCCCCAGCAGGCTGAAGGCGTCGGCGCGGTTGGGGGTCAGCTCCAGCTCCAGTACCGTGTCGGCCGGCCACACGTCCGCCAGCGCCGTGCCGACCTCCACGTCGTCGCCCAGCACGATCACGCCGCCGGCGTAGTCGAACAGGCCCAGCTCCTTGGGACTGCACAGCATGCCGTCCGAAACGACGCCCATCACCTCGCGCCGGCCGACCTCGAGGCCGACGGCCGGCAGGCGCGTGCCGGGGGTCGCCAGGGCGGTCCGCACGCCGACGCGGCAGTTGGGCGCGCCGCACACCACGGTGTACCGCTCGGTGCCGTCGTCGACCACCGTGCGGGTCAGGTGGTCGGAGCCCTCGATCTCCGTCGCCTCGACCACCTCGACGATGGTCACGCCGGCCGGGGCGCCGGACAGGTCGTGGACCGCCTCGACCCCGAGGCCCAGCCCGGCCAGCAGGTCGGCCGTCTCGGCCGGGGACGGCAGGTCGGGCACCAGCTCCCGCAGCCAGGCGTAGGGAACGTTCACAGCGCGCCCCGGAACTGCCGGAGCACGCGCAGGTCGGACTGGTAGAACCAGCGGATGTCCGGCACGCCGTAGGGCACCATCGCCAGCCGCTCGATTCCGAAGCCGAACGCGAAGCCGGTCACGCCCTCGTACCCCGCCGCCTCGAAGACGTTCGGGTGGACCATGCCGCAGCCGCCCAGCTCCAGCCACTCCTCCTTGCCGGTCTTGGGGTGGGTCCACCAGATGGCGAACTCGGCCCCCGGCTCGACGAACGGGAAGAAGCTGGGCTGGAGGCGCGTGCGCGTCCCCTCGCCGAAGAGCGCGTCCGCCATCTCCTGGATCGCGCCGCGCAGGTCGGCCATGGTGATGCGCTCGCCCACGACGAGCGCCTCGAGCTGGTGGAACTGCGCCTCGTGGGTGGCGTCGACCGCCTCGTTGCGGAACACCTTGCCGGGCACGACCACCTTGAACGGCGGCCGGTGCGTCTCCATGTAGCGGACCTGCATCGGGCTGGTGTGGGTGCGCAGCAGCCGTCCGTCCTCGGTCCAGAAGGTGTCCTGCTCGTCGCGGGCGGGGTGCTCGGGCGGGAAGTTGAGGGCGCCGAAGTTGTAGTGGTCGGTCTCCAGCTCGGGGCCGGTCACCACCTCGTAGCCCAACCCCTGGAAGACGTCCAGCAGGCGGTTCGTGACGCGGGTCAGCAGGTGCAGCCCGCCGTCCGGGCCGCGCGTGCCGGGCAGGGTGACGTCGACGCGCTCGGCCGCCAGGCGGTGCGCCAGCTCGGCCCGCTCCAGCTCGGCCTTGCGGTCGTCGATCGCCTCCTGGACCCACTGCTTGACCGCGTTGATGCGCTGACCGGCCTCGCGGCGCTCGTCGGGCGGGAGCGCCCCGAGTCGTTTCAGCTCGGTCGTGATGCGACCCTTCTTGCCGAGCCAGCGCACGCGCACCTCCTGCAGCGCGCGCAGGTCGTCGGCGGCGTGGATCTCGGCCTGGGCTTCGTCCTGCATCGTTCCTCCTCGGCGCCCCGTTCTCGGGGCCGGGTCGGTCCTGGACACGCGTGGGCGCGGCCCACGAAAAACGCCGCGTTCCCTGGCGAGGGAGCGGCGGCGACGCGACGCGGGGATCCCGCGCCGCCTAGAGAAAGAAGAACGCTTCGGTCCGGACCGGACGCGTCATGCGGGGGAGTCTAGCACGCCCCGTCGCCGCCCTACCCCGCCGGAATGATCAGGTCCTCGTCCGAGCGGAACACGTCGCAGAACCAGTGGCCGCGGTAGGGCAGCGGATCGGCGATCAGCTCCGGCGGCAGCCGGCCGGCCGGCCACGCCTCGGCCGCCTGCTGGTCCGCGAACGGTCCGACCAGCCCCGGTTCGCCCGCCCAGGCGTCCGGCGGGGTGGGCAGCAACAGCTCGCGGTGGGTGCCGCGCAGGTCCCGCACGGTGCGGAAGAACGCCAGCGCCTCGCTGAACGAGGGGCGCGCGACCAGCTGGGCGGCGTCGTCGTCGAAGCGCGCGAACTCCTCGTCGCTCAGCGGCGGGAAGGCCAGCAGTCGCTCGGTCGCCGCGGTCGCGGGCACGCGGTAGAGCCGGCGCTGGGGCCAGGCGGTCGCCACCAGCTCGGCCGCGGCGTCGGCCAGCTCCGGCGCCACGCGCACCAGCTCCTCGGCGTTCAGCATCCGGTACCGGTCGGGCGCGTCGCGCTTCAGCGCGTGCAGGTCGAGGCGCGCGGCCTGGGCCCGCTGGCGCGCGACGGCGCTGGGCAGGTGCCCACGCAGATCGTCCGGGATGCGCGGATCGTCGGCGTCCGTCACCACGACCTCACACCGCCAGCGGCGAGGCGACGCGGTCGAAGCGCTCGGGCAGGGCCGGCGCGTCCAGCAGCTCGGCCAGCGCCACCATCAGGCGGTGGTAGTGGCCGAAGCGGGCGTTCTCCCCCATCAAGCCCAAGCGCCAGATGGCGCCCGCCGTCGGTCCCAGGCCGCCGGTCAGGCTGATGGCGTAGCGGGCGCGCAGCTCGCGCCGGACCGCCGCGTCGTCCAGGCCCGGCGGCAGCCGCAACGCCAGGACGGTCGGC
>CAZJGU010000140.1:0-3936 GCA_964545455.1 uncultured bacterium
CTGATGAAGCGACGGACCATCCGCGTGTCGTGGTACGCGGTGATCTCCATCTCGCCCGTGCAGAACGGGCAGACCTTGGGCCTACGACCGCGACGTCCACCGCCCTTGCGGCGGCCGCCCGGTCCTCCTCGGCTATCTCGTGGCATTAGAAGGGTAGATCCTCCTCGGGTGGGAACTCGTCGTCGATGTCCAGCCGGCGGTCCTGTCCTGCCTGGGCGCCGCGGGCGTCGTCCTGTTTGGGCGACGGTCCGCGGCGGGTCCCGGATCCACCAGTTCCGGGACCGCGGGTCAGGAACTCCACGCGCGACCCTTCGATCCGCGTCGTGAAGCGCCGGTTGCCGTCACGGTCGGTCCATGAATCGTTCACCAGGCGGCCGATCACGAAGACCGGGTCGCCCTTGGCGAGCTCGGCGCACCCCTCGGCCAGTTCGCGCCAGACGTTGACGTCCACGTAGTGGGTCCGTTCCTGGTCCTGGCCGCTGCGGTCGCGGTAGCGCTCGTTCACCGCCACGCTGAAGCGCGTGACGGCCGCCCCGGAGGGCGTGTAGCGGAGCTCCGCGTCGCGGGTGAGGTTGCCGACGAGGGTGACCTGGTTGAGGGCGTCGCGCAGGCGTTCCTGCCCGCGCGCGTCCGACACCGTGGTCTCGCCGCGCCGCGGTCCGAAGGTCAAGCCTTCGACCCGGGTCGCGACCACGTCGAGGGCGGTGCGTCGCTGGCCGTCCTGGGACTCCCAGGAGCGGTAGTCGATGCGGCCCTCGACGAACACGGGATCGCCCGCGTGAAGCTGATCGGCGAGCATCTCGGCCTGGTTCCCGAACACGGTCGCCCGGTGGTACCAGGCGAGCTCGCGCTCCTTGCCGTCGTCGCCGATGACGTGGTCGTTGCCCGCCAGGTTCAGCTCCAGGATGGCCAACCCACCGGGGGTGTAGCGCATCTCCGGCTCCTGAACGAGCGTTCCGGCCATCATCACGTGGTTGAGTCCTCGTGCCATCAGTTCCCCTTGATTCGTGGCGCCGTGGCGCCGGCCTCACGGGCCGGCGTGGGGGTCGCGCTCAGCCAGCGGCCGGCGCGGCTTGCGCTTCGGGCTTCTTCTTGAGCGTCCGCCACTCGGGCCGGTCCTTGACGACCAGCACGCGCATGACGTTGTCACGCTGCCGAAGCACGGCCTCGATCTGCTTGGGCGTATCGAGCGTGAGCTTCAGGCGGTAGATCAGGTAGTAGCCCTCGTTCAGCTTGCGGATCGGGTAGGCCAGGCGCTGCGTGCCCCACTCGTCGAGGTTGAGGATCTCCCCCTCGGCGCGGGCCACCTGCGCTTCGATGGCGTCCTTCTCGGTCTGCAGCTGCGTCTCCGACAGGGCCGGTTCGAGGATGACGTTCAAGTCGTACTCCGCGGTCTTGTCGCTCATGCGTCACCTCCTCCCTTCGTGGATTGGCCGGCGACGACGCGTCGAGAGGCCCGGAACGCGTCAGGGACGACGTTCCGGCACGACGCACGGCGAACCGACGCGAACGCCGATTCGCCGTCAGGGACGCGGTCCCTGGCGCGGGCCGCCGCGCGAACGCGGCAAATTCGGATCATAGCACGGATCCGCGCTCCTGGACGAGTCTCGCGGGGTCCAGCCAGGGGCCGGGGCGCCGATCGGCTGTCAGGGGACGCCGACAGCGGGATGCGGTGCCGGGACGCAGTCGATCCGCAGGCTCAGCAGCGTGTCGACGGCCCGGACCGTATCCATCACGTCGGCGAGTGTCAACGCCGATTGAGATCGCCGACAGTTTCGCCGGTTTGGGGTTGACACTTTCGCCGGGGTCATTTCATGGCGTCCTCCTGACTGGTGGTGGGTAGGCCGGCTTGGCGCCGGTGCTTTTGGCGGTAGGAGTCCCCTCGAATGTTGAGGGTGGTGGAGTGGTGCAGGAGCCTGTCGAGGAGGGCGACGGCGAGGACGGGGTCGGGGAAGATCTCGTGCCACTGGCCGTAGCTCTTGTTGCTCGTCACGATCGTGCTCTTGCCGGCTGCGTAGCGTTTGTTGATCGCTTCGAACAGGAGCATCGCATCGTCGAGTTCGAGGGGTTGGAAACCAACCTTGTCGAGGCTGAACAGGTCCGCCCGGAGGAGGGTGGTGTGAAGGATGTGGAGGAGGTGCCTCTCCTTGGCTGCGCGAGCGTCTTGATGAGGTCGTTGATCGGCAGGCCTGCTACAGCAATCGCTCTTGTCGTGCGTCGCCGAGTGAAGGTGGAGAGCGCTCATCATCCGTCGGTTGGGGAAACTCGGCAGCGGTGAAGGTGGGGGCGGCGACGATCAAGTCCAGGTGCTTCTCGAGCGTTGGCCAGACAGCAAGGGTAGCCTCGAGCGTCCACAACAACTCTAGGAGCGTGCGTGTCATGTCGACCGTCCAGACGTTCGGGCGAATCTCATCGAGCGGCGAGGAGCTGCGCCCGGCAGCGTCACGCATTCGGTAGCCGAGCCAGCTCTCAACGACTCGAAAGCCGGAGACGGAGTAGTTCCAGATCTCAGGCGCAACGGGCGCGAAACTTCCCTCGCCAACGTGCAGGGTGCTCGTCTCGGCGTCGTAGCGGAAGCCCTCTGGGTAACTCTCGGCTTGCGCGGGCACCGCGCGAAGATTGCGAGCCGTCCCCTGCGGGGCAGCATTCCCAAAGCGCTCGCCGTAGGTGTGCCAGCCAATCAGGGTGCGCCCAAGGCCGGCCATCGCCTTGAATGCTGCGGTGTCACGTGGGATGGGTAGGCGCGGGCCAGGCACCGTGAGTTCCTCGGAGAAACGATCGACATAGCCCGGAGACGCGAGAACGGCATAGGTATAGGCGAACAGATCCTCGGCTGCCACGGCCTCTCCAAGTGCCTCCTCGAGGACGGCGAGAACCCCGCTAGCAACGTTGGGGGAGGTCGCCTCCGCATCCCGCCACAGCGGGATCACGTCCTTTCCCCCGAACGAGCCGCGGTAGTGGTGGAGGTCCGGAGGGTGCGCAGCGACCGTCGCTGCTGGGCCTAGCCCGAGAACCCCGGTCAGAAGGCTGGTCAGAAAGACCTGACGATCACCAAGAACTCGCCAGAGTGACGGGCCGGGCCTGTCGATAAATCGGGCATCTGCAATGACGTACTGGACGTCAAGAGTTCGATAGCTGTACTCGCTTACTCGTGGCAATGGCGCTCCTGGCACAAGGTCGAGCACGGGCGTCGTACCGCCGCCGGCAAGAGTCGTTTGCACGCGATCGCTTGCTTTCCGACCAGTAGCACGGTTCACGAAAAGACGGACACGCTCTTCGCTCGAAGAGTGAACCAGGCGCGCCCACCTTGCTTCGAGCGTCGCTTTGTCTGCAGCGACAGTCCAGGTTCGTCCGATCTTCATGCCTGATTGCTGCCAGGGGTACACGTCCGTCAGCAGCGGCCAACTGTAGTAGTCACCCGTTCCTAGGGGTAGAAACGGGCCGTGCCAGTCGGAAGGACAATCTCGCCAGTCCAGATCGTTTAGCCGCGTCACCCCATCCAGGTGGGCCAACTTCTCCTCGCGCGTTCCTTCGATGCGGGTATAGCGGACAGCCGCTGGCTCGTCTGGTTGCGGAGCGCCGTAGCGGACTCCGAGGGCGATGGCGACCGGGTTCTGAATCGCGAAGACGTTCTCGGTGCGGCGCGCGCCAAGGTTGTCCCCCTCGAGGTCGATGATCCACAACTCGTCGAAGGTGCGGCGCATGTGCTCGCGCATGCCGATGAAACCCGGTCCCCGGAGGTAGCTCGCGGCGGTAATGAACGTGACGATGCCGGCGTCCTGAACGTTCTCGAACACCTTCCACAAGGCCCAACGCCAGAAGTAGACGTAGAGGTTGTAGAGGTTCTTCAGGTGCCCGCCCTGCCCCGCCTCGAGGACAGGCTCGACGAAGTCTTTGAGGATCCCATTCGTCTCGTTGTTGAGGTTCTGCTCGCCG
>CAZJGU010000141.1:0-3847 GCA_964545455.1 uncultured bacterium
AGCGCCGAGAGGATCGCCGCGCCCAGCCGTCGGACCCGCGCCTCGCGCGCCTCCAGGCCCTCCTCCAGGGCGGCCCGGATCGCCTCGCCGGTGGCCCAGTGCAGCTGCACGGGGATCGTGTGGTGGTAGGCGCGGGGACCGTCCGGATCCCAGTAGGCGCGCATGCCGGCGGCGTCGGCGTACCAGGTCGTGACCGGCACGCGGCGGGCCGCGATCGCCTCCATCGCACGGCGGGAGTAGACGACCGGAGCCAGGCCGGGGGGCGCCGAGAGGCACTTCTGCGAGCCGGTGTAGGCGTAGTCCACCCCCAGTCCCTCCATGTCGAACGGCATCATGCCGACCGTCGTGACCGCGTCGACCGACAGCAGCGCGCCGCTGCCGCGGACGATCTCGGCGATCTCGGGCAGCGGGTTCAGCACCCCGGTGCTGGTCTCGCCGTGCACGACGGCGACCACCTTGGGCGCGCCGTGCCGCAGCGCCGCGGCCACGTCGGCCGGGTCGATCGGTCGGCCGACCGGCGCGCGCACCTCGTGCACCTCGGCCCCGAGGCGCCGGCCCATCTCGACCATGCGCTCGCCGAAGACGCCGTTGACGGCGACCAGCAGCCGCTCGCCCGGCTCGAGCAGGTTGGCCAGGCCGGCCTCCATCCCCAGCGAGCCGGTCCCGGCGAGGAGGCTCGCGAAGGCGTCGTCGGCGGCCCCGTAGAGCGTCCGCAGGTCCGCCACGATGGCGTCGTTGTAGGCGAACACCTCGGCGTCCATGTGGCCGCGCATCGGCCACTGCATGGCGTCGAGGGCGCGGGGGTGGATCGGAGTCGGACCCGGGGTGAGCAGCAGGACCTCGCCGGTCGGTCGCATCGGAGCCTCCAGACCGTCCTCCGCGGGCGGACCACGCACCGGCCGCGGGGACCTCCGCGGCACAAGAAAACGGACGACCCTCGCGAACGTGGGTCATCCGAACGGCGACACGCGCGCTGACCTTCAGCGCGTGCCGCTAGTGCGTAGCTCGTGCCGCGAACGACATCGTCGGCATGCTACCCACGCGCGGCAGGCCTGTAAAGCGCTCGCGGTCGCCGCCGGCCTTGCCAGCGTGGGCCGGCCTCCTATACCATGATGGACGGTCGATGGTTCGGTCGCCGTGGCGGGTGGGTTCGACGAGCCCGCCCTTTTCGTTGCCCGGACCCAGGCGGGCCGCACCGGCCCACGAATCGGAGGAACGATGGACCTGGCGAACGTCGCTCGCGACGTGCTCGCTCCGCTCGGGTACGAGGTGCTCGAGGCCACCCTCTCCCGCAAGGGGAGGACGCCTCGGTTGCTGTTGCGCATCGACCGCCTCGACGAGGCACCGGTCTCGGTCGAGGACGTGCGCATCGCGAGCGAGGCGTTCGGGCTGGAGCTGGACCGCCTCGATCCGATCGGCGACGCCTACCAGCTCGAGGTCGAGTCGCCCGGCGCGGCCCGGCCGCTGCTGCGGCCGCGCCACTTCGAGCGGTTCCACGACCTGCGCGCCAAGGTGCGCACGGCGGACGATGCCTTCACCGGCGTCATCCGCGAGGTCGACGGGGACGCCGTCACCTTCGAGGTCGACGGCCAGCGCAGGACGCTGGACCTGGACGCCCTGATCAGCGCGCGGTTGGCCGAGTGGCCCGACGAACCGCGCTGACGACAACCGAATAGAGGAGGCACGACACGACATGAACAAGGAATTCATCGACGCCCTCGCCATGATGGCGGCGGAACGCAACCTCGACCGCGACCAGTTGCTGGTCAGCTTCGAGGAGGCGCTCGAGCACGCCTTCGAGCGCAACGTCATGCCGGGCAAGCGGATCGAGGTCGGCATCGACCCGGAGTCCGGCGAGATGGAAGTGCTCGAGATCCGCAAGGTCGTCGCCGAGCTCAACGAGGACGAGGACGAGCGGCCGAAGGAGATGCTGCTCGAGGAGGCGCTGGAGCTCGACCCCGAGGTCGAGGTCGGCATGGAGATGGAGTTCCCGGTCGACCCGGAGAAGTTCACCCGCATCGCGGTGCAGACCTCGAAGCAGATGATCACCCAGAAGATCCGCGAGGCGGAGCGCGCGCTGGTCTACGAGGAGTACAAGGACCGCGCCGGCGAGATCATCACCGGCGTCGTCAGCCGCGTCGACAACAAGCGCAACGTCTTCGTGGACCTCGGCCGCGGCGAGGCGATCATGCCCCCGCGCGAGCAGATCCAGGGCGAGCGCTACATGGTCGGCATGCGCCTCAAGGTGTACGTCGCCAGCGTCGAGCTGGGCACGCGCGGGCCCAGCATCCTGGTCTCCCGCGCCGCGGGCGAACTGCTGACCTACCTGATGCGTCAGGAGATCCCCGAGGTCGCCGACGGTACGGTCGAGATCAAGGCGGTCGCGCGCGAGGCGGGTGCTCGCAGCAAGGTCGCGGTGAGCAGCAACAGCCCCAACGTCGATCCGATCGGCGCCTGCATCGGGCACCGCGGCAGCCGCATCCAGGCGGTCACCGCCGAGCTCCAGCGCGAGCGCGTCGACATCATCATGTGGGACGCCAACCCGCGCGACTTCATCCGCAACGCGCTCTCCCCCGCCAAGGTCGGCACCATCGAGCTGGACCCGGAGGCGATGCAGGCCCGCGTCCTGGTACCCGAGGACCAGCTTTCGCTGGCGATCGGCAAGGGCGGTCAGAACGTGCGCCTGGCGGTCAAGCTGACCGGCTACAAGATCGACCTCGAGGCGTCGCAGACCACCAGCGACCTCGACGCCGCCATGCAGGCCGCCGCGACGCGCTTGGACGATCCGTACGCGCCACAGGCCGGCTCGCGCGCGGCGTTCGACGCCCTCTTCGGCCAGGCCAAGGAGGACGAGGCCGAGGGCGCGCCGGCGACCGAGGAGACGCCCGCCGAGGAGGCGCCCTCCGAGGCGGACCCCGAGGCGATCGCCGAGGAGAAGCTCGCCGAGGCGGACCCCGCCGAGAGCGAGGACGACGTTCCCGAGCACGGCCTCTCGCGCAAGGATCCGGGTCCGTCCTGACCATGCCGCCGCGCACCCGCCACGTCCCGATGCGGCGCTGCGTCCGCTGCCGTACCTCGGCCCCCAAGGCCGAGCTGCTGCGCGTCGCACGTCACGAGGACGGCTCCTGGCACCTCGACCCGACCGGCCGCGCCGGCGGGCGGGGCGCCTGGTTGTGCCCGGACTGCGCGGCCCGGGCGAACGAACGTGAACTCAAGCGTGCCTTCCGCGGCCACGCCGCCCGCCTGGCGGCCGAGCTGAGCGAACACGCGCAGGAACGCCCCGTACGGGAGGGATGATGGCTACGAAAGTCAGGATCTACCAACTCGCCAAGGACCTCGGCGTCGAATCGAAGGACCTCATGGACGTGCTCGACGAGATGGGCGTCGAGTACAAGTCGCACGCCAGCACCCTGGACCAGGAGACCGCGGACACCGTCCGCGAGCTGATCGAAGCGGGCGGCGCCGACGCGGCGCCCGAGGCGGCCGAAGCGCCCTCCGACGCCGCGAGCGCCGAGGCGGCGGAAGCCGCCGACGCCCCCGCGAGCGAGCTGCCGCTGCGCGCCCCGGTCGTCACCGTCATGGGGCACGTCGACCACGGCAAGACCAGCCTGCTGGACTACGTCCGCAAGACGCGCGTGGCCGCGGGGGAGGCCGGCGGGATCACCCAGCACATCGGCGCCTACATCGCCGACACGGTGCACGGCCCGATCACCTTCCTCGACACGCCGGGCCACGAGGCGTTCACCGCCATCCGTCAGCGTGGCGCCAGCGCCACCGACATCGCCGTGATCGTCATCGCCGCGGACGACAGCATCGACATTCGGAAAATCGGTGAGCCACCGCCCGG
>CAZJGU010000142.1:0-3811 GCA_964545455.1 uncultured bacterium
CGGACCAGGTCGCGCTCCTCCTCCGGCGCGGTCTCGAACCAGCCGCGCGTGGTGCCGTTGTCGTGCGTGCCGGTGTAGACGACGCAGTGGGGTTCGAAGTTGAGCGGCAGGTAGGGATCGCTGGCGCTCCCGGCGAAGGCGAACTGCAGGACCTTCATGCCGGGCAGGCCGTTGGCGTCGCGCAGCTCCTCGACCGCCGGCGTGATGACGCCCAGGTCCTCGGCGATGATCGGCAGCTCGCCCAGCGCCTCGCGCACGGCGTCGAAGAACGGTTGCCCGGGGCCGCGCACCCAGCGGCCCTCGACGGCGGTCGGCTCGGCGACCGGGATCTCCCAGTAGGCCTCGAAGCCGCGGAAGTGGTCGATGCGGACGATGTCGACGAACTCGAGCGTCGAGCGGAAGCGCGAGATCCACCAGGCGAAGCGGTTGTCCTTCATGCGCTTCCAGCGGTAGAGCGGGTTGCCCCAGCGCTGGCCGGTGGCGCTGAAGTAGTCGGGCGGCACCCCCGCGACGACGGTGGGCGCGCCGGCCTCGTCGAAGAAGAACAGCTCGCGGTGGGCCCAGGCGTCGGCCGAGTCGTAGGCGATGAAGATCGGCAGGTCGCCGACGATGCGGATGCCGGCGGCGGCGGCCCGCTCCCGCACGTCGCGCCAGTGCCGGTCGAACCACCACTGCCAGGTCGCGTGCCGGCGGATCGGCTCGGCGTGCCGTTCGCGGGCGGCCGCCAGCGCGTCCGGTTCGCGGCCGCGGAGCGCCGGGTCCCAGTCGCTCCAAGCTCGTCCGCCGTGGTGGTCCTTGAGCGCCATGAACAGCGTGTAGTCGTCCAGCCAGCCGGCGTGCCGGGCGCGGAAGCGTTCGAGGTCGGCACGCTGCTCGGCGTCGGCACGCTCGTGGAAGCGCCGCTCGGCGCGGGTGAGCATCTCGACCTTGAAGGCGATGACGGGCCCGTAGTCGACCCGCGCGTCCGGCAGGTCGCGACCTTCGGCCAGGTCGTCGGCGCTCAGCAGCCCCTCCTGCTCCAGTCGTTCGAGCGAGACCAGGTAGGGGTTGCCGGCGAACGCGCTGAAGCACTGGTAGGGGCTGTCGCCGTAGCCGGTCGGCCCCAGCGGCATGACCTGCCAGAGCGTCTGACCGGCGTCCGCCAGCCAGTCGACCCAGCGGTGCGCGTGGGAGCCGAGCTCGCCGATGCCGTACGGACCGGGGAGCGAGGTGGGGTGCAGCAGGATTCCGCTGGAGCGGGAGAGCGGCATGGCGGGGCCTTCCTAACGGGAACGGGGACGGGCGCGACCGGGACGGACGCGACCCGGCCGGGCAGGGCGCCCGGAGGACGTCACTTCTCGAACGGCTTGCCGATCGCCTTGGGCGGGATGGCGCGACCGACGAAGCCGGCCAGCACCAGCATGGTGAGGATGAACGGCACGGCCTGCACCAGCGAGGGGGGCAGCAGCTCGCCGCCGCCGAGGAGGGTGCCGACCGCCTCGAACGCACCGAAGAGCAGCGTCGCGCCCAGCGCGCCGAACGGCGTCCACTTGCCGAAGATCAACGCGGCCAGGGCGATGAAGCCGCGCCCGCCGGCCATCTCGGCCACGAACTGGTTGAGGTTGCCGATCGACAGGAAGGCGCCGCCCAGGCCGGCCAGCACGCCGGAGATGACGACGCCGTAGTAGCGCATGCGGCGCACGTCGATGCCGACCGAGTCGGCCGCCTCGGGGTGCTCGCCGACCGAACGCAGGCGCAGGCCGAACGGCGTCCGGTAGAGCACGTACCAGGCGGCCGGCACCAGCAGGAAGGCGAGGTAGACGAGCGGGCTGAACTCGAACGCGCCGACGCCCCACTGCGGCAGGCGATTCTCGATGCGCTCGCTGGTGGTGCTGTTGTCGTAGAGGCCGGTGAGGATGACGGCGGGGATGCCGATCGCCATGAGGTTGATGGCGGTCGCCGAGATGATCTGGTCCGCCTTGTAGCGGATCGACACGACCGCGTGGATCCAGCCGACCGCTCCACCGACGACCATCGCCGCCAGCACGCCGGCCCACGGCGCGAACCAGACCACGGCGTTCGGGTCGGCGGCCAGGAAGGGGCGTTCGACCAGCTGCGCGGTGATCGCCGCGCCCAACGCCCCGAAGATGATGATCCCCTCCAGCGCGATGTTGACCACGCCGCTGCGCTCGCTGAACAGCCCGCCCAGCGAGGCGAACAGCAGCGGCGTCGTGGCGCGCAACGTCGAGGCGAGCAGGGCACCCAACACGACCCAGTCCATCTCAGGCCCCCTCCCCTTCGAGCTCGGCGGCGACGTCGTCGTCGTCCACCTCGCCCCTGCGCCGCCGCCAGGCGGCCCGCTTGATCGGATCGGTCACGCGCTCGGGCAGGAAGCCGCGCGCGGCGATGAACAGCACCACCAGCGCCAGCACCATGTTCACCACGTCACGGGTCAGGTCGGTGAAGGTGATGTTGAGGGTCGAGCCGCCGTTCTTGAGCACCCCGAACAGGAACGCCGAGAGCACCACGCCCACCGGGTTGTTGCCCCCCAGCAGCGCGACGGCGATGCCGTCGAAGCCGTCGCTGGTCGGCAGCGCCTGGCGCAGCGCGAACTCGTCCAGCGCGCCGCCCAGCACGTAGTGCGTCGCCGTCAGGCCGGCGTAGGCGCCGCTGATCGCCATCGCCAGCACGGTGTTGCGCGCGATCGACGCGCCGCCGTACTCGGCCGCCTTGGGCGAGACGCCCACCGCCCGCAGCTCGTAGCCCCACTTGGTACGCCACAGGAACGCCTGCATGAAGACCGCCGCCGCGATGGCGATCACGAAGCCGAAGTTGAGGTTCGACGGGGGCACGGTGAACGGCACCGCGCGCCAGCCCAGCAGCCACCCGACCAGGTAGACGACGGCGGCCGCCACCCCGGCGCCCAGCGCCCGGCGCGGCCAGGCCCGCAGACCCAATCGACCCCCCAGCAGCAGCACCAGCAGCGCCGCCCCGGCGGCGGCCCAGGCGGCTGCGTCCAGGGCGACGTCGGTCGAGCCGATCATCGTCTCGGCGTCCAGGCCGAAGAGCGCCGGCAGCTGCGGCAGCCGCGCGGCCTCCTGCAGCGGCACCGACTTGGGCTCCGAGCCGGGGGCCTTGAACGGCAGCTCGACGGTGACCGGCCCGTCGCCCGCGCGCGGCCAACCGGCCACCGTCATCACGCCCAGCAGCGCCACCCCCACGATCGCGAAGGCGACGCGCGGCGCGCGGCCCGCCGCGGCCCGCAGCGGCTTGAGCAGCGCCAGCAGCGCGAGCACGACGAGGGCGATGCCGAGCGCGGTCAGGATCCGCAGCGCCGCGGCCGAGAAGACCGGGCTGGAGGACAGCACGAAGAGCAGCAGGGCGCTCGCCACGAAGTTCAGCAGGATGGTGTTGATCACCTCGTTGGCGCCGAAGCGGGCCTTCAGGAAGCCCGGCAGCGCCCCCCAGGCGGCGCCGCCCAGCGCCGCGGCGATCACGGCGGCCGGGAGCACCAGCAGCGCCGGGCCGGGAAGGTAGACCCCGACGAACATCGCGAACAGCGCACCGAGGACCATCTGGCCCGGCGCGCCGATGTTGAAGAGGCCAGCCTGGAAGCCGAAGGCCACGCCCAAGCCGGTGAAGATCAGCGGCGTCGCGAACGAGAGCGCGTCGGCGAAGCCGGCGAAGGTGCCCAGCGAGCCCGAGAAGAGCGTGTAGTACGCGAACCAGAGGGTGTCCAGCCGGCCGGCCAGCTGCTGCTGCCAGCCGCTCAGCACCACGTCGGTGCCGAGGGGGGTGGGCTGCAACGCCAGGATCACCACCGCCGCGGCCG
>CAZJGU010000143.1:0-3793 GCA_964545455.1 uncultured bacterium
ACCGACGACCTTCCGCTTGCAAAGCGGATGCTCTCCCAGCTGAGCTAAGGCCCCGCGACGGCGCTGGGCCGCGACGGCACGGCCCGAATGGTACGCGTCCGACCCCCCACGGTCAAGCGCGGCCGGCGTCGCCGTCGCGCTCGCCGGCCGCGACGCCGACGTCCTCGAGCGCACGCGCGAAGATCATCCGGCCGACGTTCGTCTGCAGCGTGCTGGTGACCACGACCGGCAGGGTCTCGCCGATGCGGTCGGCGGCGCCCTCGATCACGACCATGGTCCCGTCGTCGAGGTAGGCGAGACCCTGGCCCGACTCCTTCCCGGGGCGCACGACCGACAACGACAGCGTCTCGCCCGACAGGTGGGTGGCCCGGACCGCGTTCGCGAGGCGGTTCAGGTTGAGGACGCGCACCCCCTGGAGCTGCGCGACCTGGTGCAGGTTGTAGTCGGTCGTGACCAGGTCGGCACCGCGAGCGCGCGCCAGGCGCACCAGCTTGTCGTCCACCGCCTTGGCGCCGGGGACGTCGTCATGGACGACTTCGGTCTCCACCCCGCGCAGCTCGGAGAGGCGCTCGAGCACCTCCAGCCCGCGCCGCCCGCGCCGGCGTCGCAGCGCGTCGGCATCGTCGGCGATCGCCTGCAGCTCGCCCAGCACGAACGACGGCACCAGCAGGTGGCCGTCGAGGAACGAGGCTTCGGCAACCTCGACCAGCCGCCCGTCGATGATGGCGCTGGTGTCGAGCAGCTTGGCGCGACCGTGGCGCTCGCCCAGGTCGCGACGCCGTTCTCGCGGGAAGGGCAGCAGCTCGCGGTTGGCGACGAAGAACGACGTGGACGACGCCATCAGCAGCGCCGCCAGCAGCAGCGACCAGTACCAGGTGAAGCCGGGCACCCGCGCCAGCAGGTTGTCCAGCAGCACCGTCAGCAGCAGGCCGGCCAGCGCGCCCACGAACCCGGCCGCCACCGCATCGGGCGGTGCCTCCGCCAGGCGCTCCACCAGCCGCTGCATGCGCCGTTCCGCCCAGCGGGCCGGCGTCGCGGACAGCAGCCAGCCGGTCAGCAGGCCGACCAGCGACAGGTAGAGCACGTTGTTGGGACCGCTGAGCCAGCCGCGCGACAGCATCGCCTGCGCGGCCACGGCGCCCACCAGGCCCAGGCCGATCGACAGCGCCGCCCGCACCAGCGCCGCGCTGGGGCTGAAGCCGTCGCGGCGCCTCATGCGTCCCCGCGCACGCGCCGGATGGCGCACGCCAGGTCGGGGCACCCACCGCCTGGAAGGTCGTCGTGGCGGGGTCCGATGAGCTGGCGGAAGCCCGAGCGCTGGGCCTCGGCCAGGCGGCGCGGGAGTTGGGTGACGCCGCGCACCTCGCCCGCCAGGCCCACCTCGCCGACGACCGCGGCATCCTCCGGCAGGGGTCGGTTGGTGACCGCCGACCAGACCGCCAGCGCGACCGCCAGGTCGGCGCCGGGGTCGGTGATCCTCAAGCCGCCCGCGACGTTGACGAACACGTCCAGCGCGCCCAGCGGCAGCTCCATGCGCCGCTCGAGGACCGCCAGCACCACGTCCACCCGGCGGGCGTCGAGGCCCTGCACGACGCGCTTCGGGGAGGCGTAGGCGCTCTTGGCGGCCAGCGCCTGGACCTCGAGCAGCAGCGGCCTCTGTCCCTCGAGCGCGGCGACGACGACCGATCCCGCGACGCCCTGCGGACGCTCCGCCAGGAAGGCCGCGGAGGGGTTGGCGATGGCGCGCATGCCGTCCTCGCGCATCTCGAACACCCCGACCTCGCCGGCCGGGCCGAAGCGGTTCTTGAGGGCGCGCAGGACACGGAAACCGGCGGCCGCCTCGAGCGCGAAGGTGGCGTCGACCATGTGCTCGACCACCTTGGGGCCGGCGATCGAGCCCTGCTTGGTGACGTGACCGATCAGCATCAGCGTCGATTCGGCGTCCTTGGCCGCGGCGGTCAGCAGCGCGACCCCGTCGCGTACCTGGGTCAGGCTGCCGGGCACACCGTCGTCGTCGGCGCGCAGGGTCTGGATGCTGTCGACGACGACCAGCTCGGGGCGGCGCTCGCGCAGGTGGTCCGCCAGCACGCGCGCGTCGGTCTCGCGCGTGGCCAGCAGGCCGCCGTGCAGGCCCAGACGATCGGCGCGCAGGCGGATCTGGCCCAGCGACTCCTCGCCCGCCACGTAGAGGACGGACCGGCCCGCGTCGACCGCGTGCCGCGCGAGCTGCAGCAGGAGCGTCGACTTGCCGATGCCGGGATCGCCCGCCAGGAGCAGGGCCGCGCCCGGCACCCAACCGCCGCCCAGGACCCGGTCCACCTCGCCGTCGCCGCTGGGCGCGCGGCGTAGCGCGGTCTCGTCGACCGCGTCGAGCGTCAGGGTCGTGAGCTCCCGCCCCGGTCCGGTGCGGAGCGGTCCCGCAGGCGCACGGGGGGCCTCGGGAACGATCGTCTCCCAGGCGCCGCAGGTCGGACAGCGGCCCAGTGGGGCGGGCGACTTGGCGCCGCACGCCTCGCACACGTAGCCGGTCAGCGCTTTGGGCACGCGGGCCCTCGATTCGTCATGCGCGTCAGTCTAGCGGATCGCTCGGGATCGGACCGGTCCAGGTTCGACGCGGACCGGGGCGGACCTGGTGGTCGTCCGATGGCGGCGCGGCGTCAGACGACGGGAACCGGACGGGCGAACACCAGCCGGTCGTCCTCGACGGTGACCACGATCGGTTCCTCGGCGCCGCCACGCAGGAGCTCCAGCGAGAGCGGGTCCTCGACGTGCTCGCGCAGCACCGCGCGCATCGGACGGGCGCTCTGGCCGGGCGGCACGTGGCGCACCAGCCACGAGGCGACCTCGGCCGAGAAGCTGACGTCGATGTCGCGCGAGGCCAGCTCGGCCCGGATCTCGTCCAGCATCTGGCCGGTGATGTGCAGGATGCCGCTCTCGTCGAAGGTCCGGAAGGCGATCACCTCGTCGAGGCGGTCGAGGAACTCGGGCGAGAAGATGCGCTTGAGGGGGGCGTTGACGTCCTGCACGCCGGCCTCCGCCTGGAAGCCGACCGACGGTCCCTGGTTGAAGCCGGTGTTGCTGGTCATGATCAGGATCACCCGGCGGAAGTCGACCGTGCGCCCCAGGCCGTCGGTGAGGCGACCGTCGTCCAACACCTGCAGGAAGGTGTTGTAGATGTCGGGGTGGGCCTTCTCGATCTCGTCGAGCAGCACGACGCTGAACGGCTGCCGGCGGATCGCCTCGGTCAAGCGGCCGCCCTGCTCGTGCCCCACGTAGCCGGGCGGGGCCCCGATCAGCTTGCTGATGGCGTGCGCCTCCTGGTACTCGCTCATGTCCAGCCGGACTAGCGAGCGTTCGGAGCCGAACAGCTCGATCGCGAGTTGCTTGGCGAGGAAGGTCTTGCCGACGCCGGAGGGGCCGACGAACAGGAACGACGCGGACACGCGCGCCCGCCCGCCGAGGCCGACCCGGGCGCGCCGGAGCGCGGCGGCGAGGGCCTCGATCGCCTCGTCCTGCCCGACGACGGAGCGTCGCAGGTGCTCCTCGATGTGGGCGAGCTTGCCGGCGTCGGTCTCGTCGACGTACACGCCGCCCCACGAGTTCACGACCGCCTCGACGTCCTCGCGGCTGACGACCGGCGTGCCGTCCTCGCCCTCCTGGACGGGGAAGCCCAGCGACTTGTTCAGCCGCGTGCGGGCGGCGGCCTCGTCGATCAGGTCGATCGCCTTGTCCGGGAAGTTGCGGCCGGGCAGGCTGCGCTCGCCGAAGCGGACCGACAGCTCCAGGATCCTCC
>CAZJGU010000144.1:0-779 GCA_964545455.1 uncultured bacterium
TCTATTAGGACTTCAAGCATCTGTTACGCAAGAAGAATTACCGAAGCTTACAGATCAGATGAAGGAGTTAATCAAAAGATTCCGTGGATCTGGATTGTTTGGTGCTGGTGCTGCTGGAGCGGAACGTCGAGGAGGCCGCGGCGATCCTGCGCAGGCACGCCAAGCGTGACGGCGACATCGAGCGCATGCGCCAGCTGGTCGTCGAGCACGGCGGGGACGACGCCACCCGCCAGGCGATCCGCGACGAGGTGGCGATCGCGGTGGGGGCGCTCGACGTGTTCCCCGACGGTCCTGCCCGGCGCGACCTGATCCAACTGGCCGAACGCGAGCTCGCCCGCCTCGGCTGAGACCCGCGACGCCGTGCGGCGCGCGTCAGGCGGCGTCCGCCGTCGAGGCCTCCGCGCGGCGTGCGATCTGGCGCGCCATCGCCGGGAAGATGAGGGCATGCAGCGGGGCCACCGCGGCCCAGTAGGCGACGCCGGCCAGCCCCTTCGGCTCGAAGAAGGCCGTCTGGTGCAGTTCGGTCCGGTTCGGCCCGAGCGGGACCAGGTCGAAGCGGAGCCACGCCCGCCCCGGCAGCTTCATCTCGGCGCGCAGCTGCAGCATGCGACCGGGCTCGAGCGTCTGAACCCGCCAGAAGTCCACCACGTCGCCGGCCACGACGTCGTCCGGATCGCGCCGACCCCGGCGCATGCCGATCCCGCCGACCAGACGGTCCATCAGGCCGCGCAGCCGCCACGCCCAATCGTAGGCGTACCAGCCGCGCTCGCCCCCGAGCC
>CAZJGU010000144.1:789-3721 GCA_964545455.1 uncultured bacterium
AAGCGCATGCCCTCCGCGTCGCTCCACGTCTCGGCCGTCGGGGTTCCCCGGGGCACGGCCGAGACCGCGTCGCTCCACAGCGTCAGCGGTGCGCCCTGCGCCGCCCGGTCGAGCGCCAGCTCGACGGCGCGCCGGTAGGGGATCGGCGCCACGGGGTAGCGTCGCGCTGGCTCGGGATCGTCGACGACGACCTCGCTCGCGAGGCCGTCGACCAGCGGCCGCGCGATGCTCGCGGGGATCGGCGTGACGAGGTTGATCCAGTAGCTCGACAGACGGGGGGAGAGCACCGGCGTCGTGACCATCCGCCGCGTCAGGCCGCGGACGTCGGCGTAGATCATCATCAGGTCGCGGTAGGTGTACACGTCCGGTCCACCGATCTCGACGACGTCGTGCGGGCTGCGCGGCGGTCGGCCGACGGCGGCCTGAAGGTAGGCCAGCACGTCGCGCACCGCGATCGGCTGGACCCGCGTCGATACCCAGCGGGGCGTGACCATGACCGGCAGCCGCTCCGTCAGGTAGCGGATCATCTCGAACGAGATCGACCCGCTACCGACGACGATGGCGGCACGGAACTCGGTCACCGGGACCCCGGAGGCCGCCAGCACCCGCCCGGTCTGCTGACGGGAGGCGAGGTGGCGGCTCATGCCGCGCTCCGCGTCGCCCAGCCCGCCCAGGTAGATGAGGTGGCGCACGCCCGCCCTCCGGGCTTCGTTCGCGACGTTCGTGGCGGCCATGCGATCGCGGTCCTCGAAGCCCCGCTCGCTCCGGCCCATCGAGTGGATGAGGTAGACGACCGTGTCGCAACCGTCCATCGTGCCGCGCAGCGAACTCTCGTCCAGCGCGTCGCCCTCGCGGATCTCGACCCGGTCGCGCCAGGCCTTGGCGTCGAGGCGACGTCGCTCCCGCACCAGGCAGCGCACGTCGTGCCCCTCGTCGAGGAGCTGCGGAATCAGCCGCCCGCCGAGGTACCCGGTCGCTCCGGTCACGAGGATGCGCGCCACGCTCCAGCATGGCAGGTGCCTGCGCGCGCGACGTCGCGCCGGCCCTCAATCGTCGTGAACGAGGGGCGTCCGCATGACGTGCGCGTGCGCCGCGTCGAAGACCAGCAGGAAGCCGCCCTGGATCAGCACACCGGTGCCGTGCCCCGCCCAGACCCGGTCCGGTCCGAGCAGGATCAGCCCCGCGCCGACCGCCAGGTAGACGACGTCCAGCGCCGCGTTGATGCGCAGCAGCCGGACCAGCCGGCGGCGATCGCGTTCCGCCGCGGCCACGTCGGCGGTCTCGCCGCGGGCGTCGACGCGGCGCCGGTCGCGCTCGCCGCTGAGCGCGAGGACCAGGTCCACGGCGCCCCAGATGACGAACTGCAGGCCCAGCGCTCCCAGGAACGGTCCGCCGGCGACCAGCGCGGCGACGCCGGCCACGAGGGAACCCAGCGACCAGGCGGTCAGCTGCCGCACCAGCCGGGCGGTGCGAGCGCGGTGGTGTAGGGCCGCGCCGCTCAGAAGAACGTCCGCAGGGTGAGCGAGGCGCCCAGCGCGGTGGTCCCGAGCCCGCCCCGCAGCGTCGGGGCGAGGCTCAGCACCGCGTCCGTCCGGTCGAAGCTCAGCGCGGCGCTCGCGTCCCACGTCAGGGACCGCTTGCCGGGCGTCGCGGGATCCTCCGGCCAGGCCACGCCGGCGACGACGTCGAGGCCGAGGTCGCGCGCCGGCGACGCCTGCGCGGAGAGGCGCACCGTCGGGCGCGGAGCGCCGGTCAGGGTCCCGCCCTCCGGCGCCCAGGCCGCCTCGGCCGTGAGCAGCACGTCGCCCAGGTAGCCGGAGGCCCCCAGCCCGCCGCGCACCTCCCACGGTCCCTCGAGCAGCCAGGCGTCGCCCGTCAGCACCAGCCGGTCCACGGTCCCCGACGCGCTGAGGCCGCCGCCGATGCGGTCGAGCGCAAGGGCGCTCGCCTCGAGCGTCCAGGCCGCGACGTCCCAGCGAAGGGAGGCGACGCCGCCCCAGGTCGTCGCGCGCAGCTCGTCGTCCAACGCTGCCGCCGCGCCCAGGCGAAGGCGCCACGGGTGCAGGTAGGCGGTCACTCGCGCGCCCGCCAGGCCTCGTGCGCTGCCGAAGCGATCCTGTGGTTCCAGCCGCAGGGTCGGCGCCAGCCGCAGCTCGCCCAGGGGCCAGCGCTGGACGCCCAGGCCGACCTCCACCTCGCGCGTCGGCGCGAGCCGCAGGTAGGCGTCCTGCAGGCCGAGCGACGCGAGAGGCTCGTCGGGAGGAGCGTCCGGACGTCCGAAGGCGATCGACGGCGCGAGGACCGCCACCAGCTCGGCTCGCTCCCCGAGGGCGGCGGTGGCGTCCAGTCGGGCCGTCAGCGTCAGGGGACGCGCGACCGTGGCGTCCGGCAGCCCCTCGACCGTGACCCGCTGGACGGCGGCGGTCACGCTCAGCTCGCCGCGCGCCTCCAGCCAGGCCGGTTGCGCCCAGCCGCCGCCCGCCAGCGCGAGCAGGACCGCGAGGACCGCGGCCACGACGGAGCGCGCGATCACGCCTCGCCCGGGCGCTCGTCGCGCAGCACGCGACCGTCCTCGAGGCGCACGATGCGACGCACGTGCTCCAGCAGGCGAGGGTCGTGAGTGCTGAAGACGAAGGTCACGCCGCGCTCCTCGTTGAGCGAGCGCATCAGGTCGATCAGCTGCTGGCCGGTGGCCGAGTCGAGGTTGGCGGTCGGCTCGTCGGCCAGGACGATGTCGGGGTCGGCCGCGATCGCGCGGGCGACGGCCACGCGCTGCTGCTGGCCGCCGGAGAGCTGGTTGGGCATGCGCTCCTCGAACCCCGCCATCCCCAGCGCCGCCAGCGCCTCGCGCGCCCGACGTTCGCGCTCGGTCTTTCCGACGCCGCGCAGCTCCAGCACGAACGCGGCGTTCTCGAGGGCGGACAGCACGGGG
>CAZJGU010000145.1:0-3667 GCA_964545455.1 uncultured bacterium
GGACGTTCTCGTTGACCCTGCTGCCGCCCTCGACCCAGACGCGATCGAAGATCTCGCCGATGACGTGGAAGCTGCTGACGAGGTTGGGGCCGCCGTTGCCTACGAAGAGGCGGACGGTCTCGCCGACCTCGGCGTGGAGGGCGTTCTCGCCGGCGATGGATCCGACCCGGCCGTTGAAGAGCACGTAGCTGGGGTCCTCGTCGATGGCACGCTGCATGTCGAAGGTCTGCAGGCCTTGGGCGCCGAAGTCCTCGCTGGTGTAGAAGTCGCCCTGGACGACGTAGTACTCGCGGTCGACCTCGGGCCAGCCCTCCTCGGGCTCGACGACGATCAGGCCGTACATGCCGTTGCCGATGTGCATCCCGACCGGCGCGGTGGCGCAGTGGTAGATGTACACGCCCGGGTTCAGCGCGCGGAAGGTGATGTCGGTCATGTTGCCCGGCATGGTGAGGGTCGCCTCGGCGCCGCCGCCCGTGCCGGTCACGGCGTGCAGGTCGATGTTGTGCGGCATCTTGCTGTCGTGGGCGTTCATGAAGGTCATGTGCACGGCGTCGCCCTCGCGGACGCGGATCATCGGTCCGGGCACGCTGCCGTTGAAGGTCCAGAACTCGTACTCGACGCCGTCGGCGATCTCCATGGTCTCCTCGGTGGAGATGAACTCGACCTCGACCAGCGCGGGATGATCGCGGTCGACGGGCGGCGCGGCGTTCGGGGCGTAGCCGAGCTCGGCCTGCACGACGGGCAGGTCGGCGACGTCGACCAGCTCGATCGGCGCGGCCGCGGCGGCGGGGAAGGTGACGTCGTGGCCGGCTGCGTGGCCGTCCTGCGCGGGGGGCTGGTCGGCGGCGACGTGCTGGACCTGGGGTTCGGCGGTCGGGGCGGCCGCGGTCGCGGTGACGCCTTCGCGGCCGGCCAGGAAGGCGACGACGCCGAAGGCGAGGATGCCGAGGGCCAGCACGACGAGGACCATGCGGCTGGCGCCGTCGAGGAACGGGGCGGGGGCGGCTTCGGGGGTGCGGACCTGCTTCATGAGCTCTCCTCCTGGGCTCCGAGTCATTCTCGGATGTCTGAGTCGGACTTTATCTCCGACCCTGAGGTCCGCGTAGGGACGTTCGCCCCGTCGAGTACGCCCGGCACGCACGGACGGCAGAGCGGTATCGTGACGCAACCGAGTCGCTCGGAACCCCACGCGGGTGCGCCCCGCGCTCGCGACAGGAGGCACGACGGTCCCCCACGCCCCACCCGATTCGACCGCCACCGATCGCTGGATCGCCCGCACGCTGGCCTCGCCCGCCGCGCGCGACGCGGTGCGTACGGCGCTCCTGGGGTTGCCCGACGCGCTGCGCGGCCGCTTCGGCACGACGGTGACGGTCGAGGTGCTCGACGCGCCCGAGGCGGCGGACGCCGGGGAGGCGGAGGGAGCGACGACGCTCGCCCTGGCCGGAGAACCACGCGCCCGCCTGGTCGGCCTGCCCGACGACGCCGACGTCCAGGCGTTCCTGGCCCTGGCCACGACGTTGCTCGAGCGCGTGCAGGACGGGTGGGCCGCGGCGGTCCTGGCCGATCTCTGGGGTCGGCTGGGTCGGAGCGACGACGACGACCCGCTGCCCGAAGCGCTGGAGCGCCTGCAGCTGGCGACGGGGGCGGACGCTCTCGGCATCGTCGGCTACCGGAACGGAGGCTTCGTGCCGCTGGTCCTCGCCGGCGACGTCGATGACGCGATCCTCGCCCGCCTGACCCGGCTGACGCCCGGCGACGAGACGCCCCTGGCCTCCAGCTACCGCGGCGGTCGGGCCGTGTTCCTGCCCGACCTGAAGGCGGTGCGCGGCGCTCCGGTCGACGACGACTCGTGCATCGCCGCGGTGGCGATCCGCCCGATGCCGCTCGATCGCCATGCGCACGCCTTCCTCATCGCGGTGGCGTGCGAGCCCCGCCGCTGGCTTCACACCGATCGTGCCCTCGTCCAGGGCGCCGCCCGCGCCGTCCGCCTGCACCTCGAGAGGGAACGCCAGGCCTCCCTGCTCGAGCGCATCGTGACGCTCGAACGTCGGCTGCTGGCCCGCGAAGAGAGCGCCCCGCTGCAACGGATCCTCGAGACGCTGGTCGACGTGGTGCCCGGCGCAGAAGCCGGGTCGCTGCTGGTCCGCGGCGAGGACGACCTCTTCCGCTTCGTCGGCGCGTGCGGCTACCGACGCGACGAGCTGGCGCGTGTGACCTTCAGCGAGGAGAACCTGCGCCGCTGGTACGACGGGGAGCGGGCCGGCGACGGCGCCGCGCGCTTGCTGGTCGCCCCGGACGGGATCGCCGCGGCGTCACGTCGCGCGGCCGGCGGCGCGAGTGGGGCGCTGCCCGACCTCCCTCGCATCGTGGCCAACCTGAGCCTTCCGGTCGAGCACGCCGGTCGCTGGGCCGCGTTCGTCAACCTGGACGCGTTCGCGACGCCCCACGCCTTCCTCGAGGAGGATCGCGTCCTGATGGAGCAGTTCGCACCGATCGTCGAGTTCGTGCTCTACGAGTCCGACGTGCGCGAGGAGCTTCGGCGCATCGCCAGCCACGACCCCCTGACGGAGCTGCCCAACCGCCGCGCGTTCGAGACGACGCTGCGGCGCGAACTGCGGCGCGTCGATCGGACGGGGACCCCGCTGGCCCTGCTGCTGATGGACCTCGACGAGTTCAAACGCCTCAACGACGACCACGGTCACGCCGCCGGCGACGAGGGCCTGCGCGAGGTGGCGCGCGCGCTGGTGCGCACCGTCCGCGGCAGCGACCACGTCTTCCGCTGGGGCGGCGACGAGTTCGCGGCCCTGCTGCCCGACACCGACGTGTCCGGCGCGGCGACGATGGTCGAGCGTCTGCGCACCGCCGTCGCCGACCTCGAGACCCCTGGCCCCGACCTCGCCCTGTCGGTCGGCGTCGCCGTCCACGCTCCCGGCGACCCCCTCGACCAGGACGCCCTGCTCAGCCGCGCCGACGAGGCGATGTACGCCGCCAAGCGGAACCGGGACCGCTGAACCGGACGCGGTCGCTGGGCCGGTCGCGGTCGCTCAACCGTAGTCGCGGCGCACCGGGCTGAACGCGTCGATCACCAGCGCCCGCTCCAGCACCCGCGCTGCGTGCGGCAGGCGCGACGGGATCGCGACCGTGTCGCCCGGCCCGACCCGCCGCGAGCGGCCGGCGACGGTCACCTCCAGCGTCCCGGAGACGACGTGCAGGATCTGCTCGTGGACGTGCTCGTGCATCGGGATCTCCAGGCCCGCCGGCAGCTCCCAGCGGACCAGCGTCATGGCGTCGCCGTGCACGACGCGCCCCACCACCCCGGGGAACGCTTCGTGGCGGCGCGCGTCCGCGGCTCGGACGTAGCGCATGGCTCTCCCTTCGTGCGCGGGTCGGGCCTTCAGGTCCGCGCTGTTCCGTGCATCATCGCTACGGATCGTACGTGGACGTCGCGCGACCCGACCGTGACGCCGACCGGCCAACCGCGGCTCCGCGCCCCGACCGGTACCGCACCCGTCCGAGGCCGCACCCGTCCGACACGGCCGCCTACAGCGCCGCCTGCAGGAACACCAGCACGAACAGCGCGACCGTCTCGACGACGCCGATCGCCATCAGGTAGTTCCCGAACCCCTGGCCCGTCTCGCCCAGGGCGTCGGCCGCGGCGGCGCCCACC
>CAZJGU010000146.1:0-3605 GCA_964545455.1 uncultured bacterium
ACGGCGCGGCCCTGGCGACCGTGGCCGCGTGGGCGATCTTCGTCCAGCTGGTCAACCTGATCTACTTCGTCGTGCCCGCCTTCGAACGTCCCGGCTTCCCGATCACCCTCTCCGACGTGCTGATCTGGGTCGGGGTCGGCGGCGTCTGGCTGTTCTTCTACCTGCGGCGCCTGGGGGCGCACCCGATCCTGCCGGCGCACGATCCGCGCCTGAAGGGAGCGGAGCACCATGCCTGAGCACGACGATCGCCTGCTCGTGAGCGAGCACGGCGTCCGCAACGCCTTCATCGCGACAGGCGTCGGCATGGTGGCCCTGCTGGTGCTGTTCCTGGTGCTGGCCACCGCGCAGCCCCAGGGCGTCTACCAGACCGCCGACGACACGCAGTACCGCGCGACCCTGACCGCCGCCGCCGAGGACCTCGAGGGCTTCGAGCTGGTCGGCGAGTCCGGTGCCCGCATCGACATCGACCACGCCATGGACCTGGTGCTGGAGCGCGGCGTCGGCCTGTCGATGACCTCGCTGCTGCCCGGGGCGACCCCCCCGATGGCCGCCGCGCCCAGCGAACCGGCCGAACCGGCCGAACCGGCCGCCCCCGCCGAGCCGCCGGACGCGACGGACGACGCCCCGCGCGCCGAAGCGGCGCCCGAGGGCGACGTCGTGGCGCGCTTCGCCGCCGCCACCGAGGCCGACGGGCAGACCGTCTACGCCAACTGCACCTCCTGCCACCAGGCGACCGGAGCCGGCATCCCCGGCGCCTTCCCGCCCCTGAACGGCGGCCACGCGGCCGAGCTGGCCCGCGTCGAGGGCGGGCGTGCCTACCTCGTGAACGCCATGCTCTACGGCGTCCAGGGGCAACTGAGCGTCGGCGGCACCAGCTACAACGGCGTCATGCCGGCCTGGCCGCAGCTGAACGATGATCAGATCGCGGCCGTGCTCAACTACACCGTGACCGCCTGGGACAACGCCGACGCGCTGCCCGAGGGCTACGCGCCCTTCACGGCGGACGAGGTCGCCGCCGCGCGCGACCAGGGCCTGTCCGGCGCCGACGTGCTCGCGGCACGACCGGATCCGAGCGGTCCCGCCGCTCCCACGCCGGACGGCGACGGCGCCGCGGCGCTCGACGAGCCGGCCGCCGCGAGCGAGGAGGAGCCCGCCCGCGCCGAGCCGGCCCCTGCCGAGGTCGACGCGGACGCGACCCCGGCCGACACCGGCGACCTGGCCGAACGGCTGGCCGCCGCGACCGAGACGACCGGCGACACCGCCTACGCCAACTGCACCTCGTGCCACCAGGCCACGGGGGCCGGCATCCCCGGCGCCTTCCCGCCCCTGAACGACGGTCACGCCGCCGAGATCGCCACCGCCGACGGCGGTCGCACCTACCTCGTGAATGCCATGCTCTACGGCGTCCAAGGCTCGATGCAGGTCCAGGGGATGACCTACAACGGCGTCATGCCCGGCTGGCAGCAGCTGAGCGACGACGTCCTCGCTGCGGCGCTGAACCACATCGTCGCGGCCTGGGACAACCTCGAAACGCTGCCCGCCGACTTCGAGCCGTTCACGCCCGAGGAGCTCGCCGCCGGGCGCGGCCAGGGCCTCGCGCCGAGCCAAGTGCTCGAGGCGCGACCCGCCCTGCCCTGACCCGGACGCGCGCCGACCCCGGCGCGTCCTGACCTTCCGACCGTCGTTCGCGCGCAGCCGCGCCTCCCCCGGGCGGCTGCGCGCCGTATCCTGACGCCCATGGGCCTCATCGCGATCACGCGCCGGCTGCCCGAGGTCGCTCTCGAGCGCCTCCAGACCGCCGGCCACGACCTCCGCCTGCACGACGCCGACGACCCACCGACGCGGGACGCGCTGATGGACCTCGTCCGCGACGTCGACGGCATCGTCTGCCTGCTGTCCGACCGGATCGACGCCGCGCTGCTCGACGCGGCCGGGCCGCGCCTGAAGGTCGTCGCGAACTACGCCGTCGGTCTCGACAACGTCGACCGGGCCGCCTGTGCGCAGCGGGGCGTCGCGGTCGCCCACACCCCCGGCGTGCTGACCGAGGCGACCGCCGACCAGGCCTGGGCGCTGCTGCTCGCGGTCGCGCGTCGGGTCCTGGAGGGCCACCGCCTGGTGGCCTCGGGCGCCTGGCAGGGCTGGGCGCCGCTGCAGCTGCTCGGCAGCGAGCTGCACGGTCGCCGCTTCGGCGTGGTCGGCCTGGGTCGCATCGGGCGGGCCGCGGCGCGGCGTGCCCGCGGCTTCGGGATGGAGGTCGTCTACCACGCCCGCAGCGCCAAGCCCGACGCCGAGGCCGAGCTGCCCGCACGCCGCCTCCCGCTGGACGAGCTGCTCGCGACCTCCGACGTCGTCAGCCTGCACTGCCCGCTGACCGAGGCGACCCGGCACCTGATCGACGCCGACGCGTTGGCCCGCATGAAGCCCAGCGCCCTCCTGATCAACACCGCCCGCGGCGAGGTGGTCGACGAGGCCGCGCTGGTCGAGGCGCTGAGCGAAGGCGCCATCGCCGGCGCGGGGCTGGACGTCTTCGAGCGCGAACCCCGCATCCACCCGCGGCTGCCCGCGCTGCCCAACGTCGTCCTCGCGCCGCACCTCGGCTCGGCCACCGTCGCGACGCGCGATGCGATGGCCGTCCTGGTCGCCGACGCCGTGACCCAGGTCCTCGCCGGCCGCCGCCCCGCCAACCTCGCTCCCACCCCAGGAGGACCCGCGTGACCCGTTCCCTGATCCGCCGCTCGCTGTCGCTGCTGTGCCTGTTGACGCTGCTCGCGCCCGCGTTCGCGCAAGCGCAATCGGTGCCGGACGACGTCGCGCGCATCCACTACCTCCGCGACGACGGCGACTACGCCGGCTGGGAGCTGCACGTCTGGGAGGACGTCGCGGTCACCGTCTCCTGGGACGACGGTCTGGACCCGACCGGCGTGGACGACGACGGCGCGTACTGGGACGTCCCCTTGGCCGAGGGCGCCCAACGGGTCGGCTTCATCGTGCACCAGGGCGACCTCAAGGACCCCGGCCCGGACATGTTCCTGGTGCTGGACCGGCACGGTCGCGAGATCTGGGTGCGGAGCGGCTCGGCCGAGATCCAGAGTCAGCGACCGCTTCCGCCGGTGGCCGAGGGGACGGCGCGCATCCACTACCACCGCCCCGACGGCGACTACGCCGACTGGGAGCTGCACGTCTGGGACGCCGCCGACGAGCAGGTGACCTGGCAGGACGGCCTGGACCCGGTCGGTGAGAGCGCCTTCGGTCTCTACTGGACGGTCCGGCTGCGCGAGGACGGCGAGCGCCTGGGTCTGATCGTGCACCGGGGCGACGAGAAGGATCCGGGTCCGGACCAGTTCCTCGACCTGACCGGCGGGGCCCGCGAGGCGTGGATCGTGTCGGGCAACGCGACCGTGTTCACCTCCCAGCCCGACCTGCGTGCGGCCGGCTCCGGCGACCTGACCACCGCGCGGGCACACTGGCTGGCACCCGACCTGATCGCCTGGGACCTGGGGGTCGAGGTGCCCGGCACGCGCTACCTGCTGCACGCCGCCGCCGACGGCGTCCTGGAGCTGACGCCGGAGGGCGTGCGCGGCGGCGAGACGATCGAGCTGACGCGC
>CAZJGU010000147.1:0-3139 GCA_964545455.1 uncultured bacterium
GCCAGGATCACCACCGCCGCGGCCGCCAGCGCCAGCAGGATCGCGGTCAGCGGGACGGCCGCCACGTCGATCAGGCGTCGCACCGCCCGGTCGCCCGCCCGCACGACGCGGACGCCGAAGAGCAGCGCCACGCCGCCGGTGACCAGCGCCAGGAAGGCGGCCAGCCCGGGGGCGATGCCGGTGTAGGGCAGCCGGCGGATGCGGACGCCCGCCTGCAGGGCCTCCTGCTGGGTCTGCTCGAGGGGTTGGGCGTCGAGCCGTTCGATCAGCGTCGCGAGGGCGTCGACGTCGGTGCGCCGGCCGGGGTCGGCCAGTTCGGCCTCGAGCGTGGCGCGCACCACGCCCAGGCGCGCGTCGGCGTGCGTCGACCCGTAGCGGTCGAGGCCGACGGCGGTGCTGCCGACCAGCAGCGCACCGGCCGCGAGCCAGGCGACGCGCCGGGGCGTGCCGGCCAACGCCGCGCCCAGCACGACGCCGATCAGACCGATCAGGGTGAGGACCAGCACCGCCCCCATGCCGGGGACGGCGAGCGCTTCGCTGCGACCGGTGAAGTCGACGACGCGTTCCGGCAGGAGCGTGACCGCTCCGCGCGCGCCGGTTTCGCGGTTGAACGCCGCCCAGGGCGCGAGCCAAACGCTCAGCGCCGTCAGCAGGGCGAGCGCGAGGAGGGTCGCTCGTTCGCTCACGCGCGCCATGATACCCGTCCCCGGCGGCGACCCCTCGCGACAGCGTCGATGGCGCGTCCGCGGCCGGCGTCCTCAGAGCCGCCGCAGCGACCGCAGCGCCGTCCGGACCTCCTCGGCGTCGGCGAAGCGCGCCTCCGGTCGTTTCGCCAGCAGGCGCGCCAGGAGCGGGTCGAAGCGCCACAAGGACGCGTCGACGGCGGACGGTGGGCGCGGCGACGCCTCGCGGTGGGAGGCGATCACCTCGGGGGCGGAACCGGGGAACGGCAGCTCGCCCGTGAGCCAGCGGTAGAGCAGGACACCGACCGCGTAGAGGTCGCTGGCGGGTCCCGCGGGCTCGCCACGGGCCTGCTCGGGGCTCAGGTAGATCGGGGTCCCGGCGGTCGAGCGGGCGTCGCGCTCGTCGCCCATGGCGACGGCCAGGTCGTAGTCGAGGAGCACCGGCCGGCCGTGCTCGGTGATCACGACGTTCTCCGGCTTGACGTCGCGGTGCACGAAGCCGTGCGCGTGCAGGGCCTGGAGGCCGGCCAGCAGACCGTCGATCGCATCGAGCCGCGCCGTCAGCGAGGCGTGCCGCGCCCACGGCGCCAAGCGCTCGCCCGGCACGAAGGTCATGGCGACGGCGGGGGCGCCCGCGACCGAAGTGCGCCGCAGCACCCGCACCAGGTGGGGGTGCACCAGCTCGCAGCCGACGCGATGCTCGCGGTCGGCGCGCGCCTCGTCGCCGGCCGGGTGCACCTTGACCGCCTCGACGTTCCGACCGTCGCTGGCGAGGAACACGCGTGCACGCGTCCCGCGGGCCAGCTCGCGCAGGAGCTGGTAGCCGCCGTCGTCGCGCATGCCGATCCTCGCCACCGTGCCCCAGCCTAGCCCGGCCCGGCGGACGCTCAGCGCCGAGCGACGACGCCGGCTCGCACCAGCGCAGCGAACGCGGCCCGCTCCAGCCGGGCGTCGTCGGTCGCGCGCTCGGCCGCCTCGGCCGGCGCCGGGAGCAGCACGTGCCGCTGCCCGGCGGACGCCGTCTCGGCCCGGACGCGGGCCACGAAGTCGAGGACGGCCTCGCGGTAGGCGTGCACCTCCTCCGGACCCACCTCGACGACCGAGCCGTCCTCGACGTCGACCAGCTCGAACCGGCCGCTCTCGGGCCCGAGCTCGGCCGCGCCCAGCGTGTGCAGCAGCAGCAGGTCGACCCGTCGCGCCCGCGCCGCCGCGAGCAGCGGGCGGAGCGGCGCCGGGTCCAGCAGGTCCGAGATCGCGACCGCCACCGCGGCACCGGGGTGGGGCGGGAGCGCCAGCAGCCGAGCCGCCCAGCGATCGGCCAGGGAGACGTCCTCCTGCTCGGGGACCTCGCCGGCCGCCTCGACGAAGCGCCGCAGCGCCGCGACGTCGCGGCGACCGCGGCCGGGCGCGCTGGCGCGTCCGTCCAGCAGGTGGACGCGCGTGCCCGCCTCGTGGCGGCCCAGGCCCGTCAGCACCCGCGCCAGCGCGCTGGCCCAGCGGCGCTTGCCATACAGCCGCATGCTGGGGCTGGTGTCGAGCAGGACGTGCAGGTCGGCCGCCCGCTCGGCGTGGTAGAGGCGGGTGTAGAGGCGACCGCTGCGCGCGTAGGCGCGCCAGTCGACCGCCCGGGGCTCGTCCCCGGGCTGGTAGGGGCGGTAGTCGAGGAACTCGACCGACTGGCCGGCCTCGCGCGCCGAGCGCTCGCCGGTCCGAACGCCACGGGCGCGCGTCACCAGCGCGTAGCGTCCCAGCAGCGCCTCCGGCAGCGCCGACGTGGCCACGCTCAGCGCCCGACCTCCGGCACCCGCTCGACCAGCTCGTCGAGCAACGCGTCGGCGGAGCGACCCTCGACCTCGGCCTCGAACGAGGGCAGCAACCGGTGCCGCAACGCCGGGTGGACGGCACGCCTCAGGTCGGCGAACTCGACGTTGGGACGGCCGTCGACCAGGGCGTAGCCCTTGGCGGCCAGCACGATCGCCTGCGCGCCACGGGGACTGGCGCCCAGCCGCACGCCGTCCAGCTCGTGGCTTCCCTCGACCAGGCGCGCCGCGTAGTCCAGACCGGCGCGCGCGATCGGCACCTCGCGCAGCATGCGCTGCAGCGCGAGCAGCTCGTCCCGGGCGAACACCGCCACGGGCGCCCCGGCCTCCCGGCCGGTGGTGGCCTCGAGGATCGCGATCAGGGTGGCCCGGTCCGGCCGCGGCACGTCCAGCTTGAACAGGAAACGGTCCAGCTGCGCCTCCGGCAGCGGGTAGGTCCCCTCCATCTCGATCGGGTTCTGCGTCGCCAGCACCAGGAACGGGTCCGGCAGGGCGTGCCGCTCCCCCGACGCCGTCACGAACCGTTCCTGCATCGCCTCGAGCAGCGCCGACTGGGTCTTGGGCGTGGCGCGGTTGATCTCGTCGGCCAGCAGCACGTGCGTGAAGACCGGACCGGGCCGGAACTCGAAGCGACCG
>CAZJGU010000147.1:3149-3443 GCA_964545455.1 uncultured bacterium
TGGTCCTCCTCGACGTAGACGCTGCTGCCGGTCACGTCGGCCGGCATCAGGTCCGGCGTGAACTGGATCCGGCCGAAGTCGAGGTCGGTCGCATCGGCGAAGGCCCGCACCAGGCGCGTCTTGCCCAGGCCGGGCGCCCCCTCGATCAGGACGTGGCCGCGCGCCAACGCGGCGACCAGGAGGTCCTCGACCAGGCGCTCCTGACCGAGGATGACGCGACCGATCTGGCGACGCAGGTCGGCGACGCGACCCGCCACGGCTTCGGGCGCGAGGGACACGGGGTCGGCGGCGGGG
>CAZJGU010000148.1:0-3437 GCA_964545455.1 uncultured bacterium
TCCTCGAGGAGCTGCTGGTCCGCCGCGAGCTGGCCGTCAACTTCGTCCTGCACGCGGACGACTACGATCGCTACACGACGCTGCCCGACTGGGCCCGCGCCACGCTGGACGAGCACCGCGGCGACCCGCGCGAGCACCTCTACGACGACGCGGCGTTCGAGAACGCCGAGACGCACGATCCCTACTGGAACGCCGCCATGCGCGAGATGCGCGCGACCGGCTACATGCACAACTACATGCGCATGTACTGGGGCAAGAAGATCCTGGAGTGGAGCGCCTCGCCCGAGGAGGCGTTCGAACGGACCGTACGGCTCAACGACCGCTGGTTCCTCGACGGGCGCGACCCGAACTCGTACGCCGGCGTGGCGTGGTGCTACGGCCTGCACGACCGTGGCTGGACCGAGCGGCAGGTCTACGGCAAGGTCCGCTACATGAACGCGAACGGCCTGCGACGCAAGGCCGACCCCGACGCCTACGTCGCCAAGGTCGAGCGCCTCGAGCGGGCCGAGGCCCAGGCCGATCGCGCCTGGTGCGACGCGACGGCGGGGGAGGGCGACGCCGGATAGACTCCCTCACCGTGAAGCGCTTCACCGTCCGCGACGCCAACGAGGGGTTCACCTGCCGGCACTGCGGCGCGCAGGTGCCGCCGCTGGCGAACGGCTCGGTTCGCAACCACTGCCCGGCGTGCCTGTGGTCGGTGCACCTCGACGTGAACCCCGGCGACCGCGCGTCCGACTGCGGCGGCGACCTCGAGCCGGTCGCGGTCGACCACCATCCCAAGAAGGGCTGGATCATCGTGCACCGCTGCCGCGCCTGCGGCGCCGAACGCCGCAACAAGGCCGCCCTCGACGATCCCACCCTGTCCGACGACTACGACCTGCTCGTCGCGCTGGCCGCGCGCGGGCCCGTGCCCGGCTGACCCGACCCGGAGGAGTCCACGTGACCGACCCCGTCGATCCGACCTTCGATCCGCTGCGTGACCGCGTGGTCCGCGCCGCGCGCGTCCACACCCTCGACCCGGACATCGGCACGGTCGACGCCGTGGCCGTCCGCGGCGGCCGCATCCTGGCCGCGGGGTCGCTGGACGAGGTGCGCGCTCGCGCCGCCTCCGACGCGGAGCTGGTCGACCTGGGCGACGTCACGGTCACCCCCGGCTTCCACGACGCCCACGTCCACCTGGGCATGCACTCGATCGAGCGTGCGCAGGTCGACTTGGCCGGCACCACCTCGTTCGCCGAGGCGATCGACCTCCTGCGCGCGCGGGCGGACGCTACCCCGCCCGGCGACTGGGTGCTGGGCACCGGCTTCGCGCTGCAGCGCTGGGGCGAGCGGCACCCCGACCGGGCCGCGCTGGACGCCGGCGTACCGGCGCACCCGGTGCTGCTGCGCTCGCAGGACCACCATTCCGGCCTGGTCAACGGTGCCGCGCTGGAGCGTGCGGGCGTGCACGCCGGCACGCCCGATCCCGACGGCGGCGTGATCGTGCGGCGCGACGACGGGACGCCGACCGGTCTGCTGCTCGAGCGCGCCGTCGGCCTGGTCGCGGACGCCGTGCCGCGTCCGGACCCGGAGACGCTGCGCACGATCCTCGAGGAGGGCGCGCGCTCGTTGGCGGCGCTGGGGATCACGACCGTTCACCACATGGCCTACGAGGCGGCGGAGAACGCGCGGGCCATCGGCCTGGCTGCCAGCGACGAACGGTTCCCGCTGCGGGTCTGGGCCTGCCTGATGGAGGAGCAGATCGAGGCCGCCCGTGGGCTGGGGCTGGCCACCGGACAGGGGGGCGGGCGCTACCGGCTGGGCGGCGCCAAGTTCTTCGTCGACGGTGCGCTCGGGAGCTTGACCGCCTGGATGCTGGAGCCGTACCTGGGCGGCGACGACCGCGGCATCGTGCTGACCCCGCCGGAGCGACTGACCGAGCGCGTGGCCGCCGCGATCGACGCCGGCCTGACGCCGGTGACGCACGCCATCGGCGACGCGGCGGTGCGGGCGGTCACCGACGCCTACGAGGCGACCGCGCCGGCCTGGCGGGCGGCCGGCCTGCTGCCCCGGGTCGAGCACGCCCAGCACGTGCACGCCGCCGACGTCGCCCGCCTGGCGCGCTTGGGCGTGGTGGTGTCGATGCAGCCGCTCCACCTGACCTTCGACGCGCCCACGATCCACGAGAGCTTGGCGGACCGCGAGGCGCGCGCCTACCCGGTCCGGCGCCTGGTCGAGGGCGGCGCGATCCTGGCGTTCGGCAGCGACACGCCGGTCGCCCCTGCGGACGTGGCCGGCAGCTTGCGGGCGGCGCTCGATCGCACCGGCCTGCAGGGCTTGCGGGTCGCGCCGTCGGAGGCGATCGACGCGCGCACCGCCGTCGCCGCCTACACCCTCGGCGCCGCGCGGGCGATCGGTCGGCAGGGGCGTTCGGGCGTCCTGCGCCCCGGTGCCGACGCCGACCTGGCCGCCTGGTCGCACGATCCGACCGTGGGCGTGCCCGACGGCTTCGCGGCGCGCGCGACGGTGCTGGCGGGACGCCTGACCCACCGCGCCTGAGCGGCACCGGGCAGCGAGAACCCAGCGTCCGCGTCGTTCAGGCGTGGACCCGCAGCTGGGCCACCCGACCGCGGGGTCCGCGCGCCAGCAGGAACGCGGCGGCCTCGGCCAGAGCGGCAGGATCGATCCAGCCGGCGCGCTCCGCGTCCGGCATCGCCTCGCGGTTCGCGGGCGTGTCGATCGTGCCCTCCGGGACCAGCAGGGACACGCCGACGCCGTGCGGCTCGACCTCGGCCCGGACCGAGCGCAGGTACCCCTCCAGCGCCGCCTTGGACGCCGCGTAGGCGCCCATGTTCCGCCCGCCGCGCGCGGCCGCGCCGGCCGAGACGGCGATCAGCGTGCCCCGGCCCCGCTCCACCATCGCGCCCAAGCAGGCGCCGGTCAGGGTCACCGCCGTGCGCAGGTTGACGTCCAGCTGGCGCTCGAGGTCCTCGCGGGTCAGGGTCAGGGCCGAGCCCATGGCGAAGCCGCCCGCCACGTTCAGCAGCGCGTCGATCGCGCCGTGGCGCTCGAGCGCGAGCTCGGCGACCCGGCCGGCGTCGGCCGCGTCGAGCAGGTCGGCCGCCACGACCGTCGCCTCGGGGAAGCGTTCCGCCAGCGCGTCCGGCGCCGACCGGGTCGGCAGCACCAGGCGCGCCCCGAGGCTCGCGAGGTGCCGCGCGATCGCACCTCCGACGGCGCCTCCGGCGCCGCTGACGATCGTCGCGCCCGGGTTCGGCGTGGTCGTTGCTGGGTTCATGCTGGCTCCCTTCCCGTCCGCGCGTCCGGCGCGCACGCCCCCGATGCTACGGGGCCGTGCCGGCGCGCACCGTTCGCCGCGCTATCCTGCCGCCATGAGTCGCGACGCCCCGCCCGCCCCGGCGACCCCCGCCCCCCTCGACGTGCGCGCCCTCCTGCGC
>CAZJGU010000149.1:0-3354 GCA_964545455.1 uncultured bacterium
AGGTAGACCATGCGCACGTTTCGGCGCATCAGGTGCTTGAACTGGCCCAGGCCGATCGAGCCGCTGTCGCCGTCGCCGGACACGCCGATCGCACGCAGGTGGTGGTGGGCCGTGAGCGCACCGGTGGCGATGGACGGCATCCGCCCGTGCAGGGCGTTGAAGCCGTGCGACATGCCGAGGAAGTAGGCGGGCGACTTGCTGGAGCAGCCGATGCCGGAGAGCTTGACGATCTCCGACGGGGTCAGGCCGAGGTCGAAGGCCACCTGCACGATCTGGTTGGCGACGGCGTTGTGACCGCACCCCTTGCAGAGGGTGGAGGGGCGGCCCCCGTAGTCGGATTTGGTGAGGCCGACGGCGTTGGGCTTGAAGACGGCGGGTCGGGTCATGCGTCGGCCTCCACGGCGTCGAGGTGCGGGGCGAGCCACGTTTCGACCTGCTCGGCGCTGAACGGCAGGCCGTCGAGGTGGGCGGCGGCGTGGATGCGGGCAGCCAGCTGCGGGAGTTCTGCCCGGAGGACGTTGGCCAGCTGCCCGTCGCGGTTCATTTCGACCACGACGACGCGCTCGTAGCGCTCCAGGAACCGGACGACCTGCTCCTGGATCGGGAGGGCGCGCAGTCGCAGGCGGGCGGTCGGTCGTCCCTGGCCCGTCAGGTGCGCCCGTGCCTCGTCGATGGCGTAGACGGTGGACCCGAAGCAGACGATCCCGACGCGGGCCTCCTCGGGCGCGTCGACCTCCGGCTGGGGCATCAGCCCGCGCAGCGTCTCGAACTTGCGGGCGAGCCGTTCGGTGTTGGCGCGCCAGTGCTCGGGGCGTTCGGAGTAGACGGCATTCTCGTCGTGCCCCGTGCCGCGCGCGAACCAGGCGCCGTCCGGGTTGGGATCGCCCGGCAGGGTCCGGGGCGCGATGCCGTCGCCGTCGACGTCGTGGTAGCGACCGAAGTCGCTCGGAATGGCGTCGCCGTGGAGCACCTTGCCGCGGTCCATCGGCGCGTCGGGGTAGGCGAACCGCTCCGCCATCCAGGTGTTCATGCCGAGGTCGAGGTCGCTGAGCACGAAGACGGGGGTCTGGGCGCGATCTGCGACGTCGAAGGCGCGCCAGCCGAACTCGAAGCACTCCTCGACGCTGCCGGGCAGCAGCACCGGGTGCTTGGCGTCACCGTGCCCGAGGCCGTAGGCGAAGGACAGGTCGCCCTGGCTGGTGCGGGTCGGCAGGCCGGTCGAGGGACCGACGCGCTGGATGTCCCAGATGACGGCGGGCACCTCGGCGAAGTAGCCGAGGCCGGTGAACTCGGCCATCAGGCTGATGCCGGGACCGCTGGTGGCGGTCATGGCCCGCGATCCGGCCCAGCCGGCGCCGAGGACCATGCCGATGGCGGCCAACTCGTCCTCCGCCTGGACGATGCTCCAGTCGGGCGTCCCGTCGGGCTGCGTGCGGAGCGCCGCGAGGTGGTCCTTGAGCGCGTCGACCAGGCTGGTCGAGGGCGTGATCGGGTACCAGGCGGCGAAGGTGACGCCGCCGAAGGTCGAGCCGAGGGCGGCCGCGTCGTTGCCGGTGATGAGGACGAGGTCGCGCGTGGCGTCCATCGGCTCGATCCGGTAGGGGTCGCGCTTCTCGAGGTTCGCCTCGGCCCAGGCCCACGACGCTTCGACGACGGGCAGGTTGGCGTCGACCAGCTTCCTGCGCCCGCCAAACTGCTTGTCGAGCGCGGCGTGAACGACGTCGACCGGGATCCCGAGCAGCTGGGCGACGACGCCGAGGTAGGTCATGTTGGCGAGGTAGTCCTTGAGCTTGCCCTTGACGGAGACGTCCTGCATCAGCTCGGCGACCGGCACGCGGTAGGTCACGACGTCGTCCCGCTCGGGGGCGCCGCGCAGGTCGTCGTTGAGCACCAGCACCCCGCCCGGCGGCAGGACGGCCACGTCCTCGTGCAGCGTGGCGGGGTTGTACGCGACCGCGATCTCGGGGGCCTGCCGCGCGACCCAGCCGTCCGCGCTGGCGCGGATGTGGAACCAGGTCGGCAGGCCTTGGATGTTGGACGGGAAGACGTTCTTGCCGTGGACCGGGACGCCCATCTCGAAGATGCTCCTGAGGAGCGTCAGGTTGGCGGTCTGCGAGCCGGTGCCGTTGGCCGTGCCGACCATCAGCGAGAAGTCGGCGACGCGACGTCCGTCCGGGCTGCCTGGTGAGCGGTGGTGGGGCTGCACGACGGCCATGGGCACTCCTTCCGCGGTCCGACCCGGCGGCCGGCGCGACGTCGGCGGGATGATGCCGTGCATCCTACCGAGGTCGTGGCGGAAGCGCCGGGGGTTCCGCACGCGGGGGTACCCAGCTGCGTGACCGTCCCGGCTCAGGCCTGCAGGGTGCCGTCCTCCTCCGGAACGCTGGCGGGTTCGGGTTGGGTTCGGGTGTCGCCGCGCAGGGTGCGACCGACCCGGTCACGAACCTCGCTCAGCAGGTCGGGATGCTCGCTCAGGAACTCGCCCGCCTTCTCCTTGCCCTGACCCAAGCGCGTCTCCCCGTAACTGAACCACGACCCGCTCTTCTCCACGATCCCCAGGTCGACCGCGATGGCGAGCAGGTCCCCGAGCTTGTCGATCCCCTTCCCGAACAGGATCTCGATCTCGGCCTCCTTGAACGGGGGCGCCACCTTGTTCTTCGTGACCTTCACCCGCACCCGGTTCCCGATCTTGTCCGCCCCGACCTTGACGTCCCCCTTGCGGCGCACCTCCATCCGCACGCTCGCGTAGAACTTGAGCGCCCGCCCGCCCGGCGTGGTCTCCGGATTGCCGTAGAGCACCCCGATCTTCTCGCGGATCTGGTTGATGAACACCGCCGTCGTCCGCGACTTCGCCAGCACGCTCGTCAACTTCCGTAGCGCCTGACTCATCAAGCGCGCCTGCAAGCCGACGTGCGAATCCCCCATCTCCCCCTCGATCTCCGCCCGCGGCACCAACGCCGCGACACTATCGATCACGACCACGTCCACCGCGCCCGAACGGACCAGCAACTCCGTGATCTCCAGCGCCTGCTCGCCCGTATCCGGTTGCGACACGAGCAGGTCCGACACGTTCACGCCCAGCGCCTCGGCGTAACTCGGGTCCAACGCGTGCTCCGCATCCACGAACGCGGCCACGCCCCCCGCCGCTTGCGCCTCCGCGATCACGTGAAGCGCCAGCGTCGTCTTCCCCCCCGACTCCGGACCGTAGATCTCCACCACCCGACCACGCGGCACGCCCCCGATCCCCAAGGCCGTATCCACACTCATCGACCCCGTCGAGATCACCGACATCCGCTCCCGCTGCGACTCGTCCCCCAACCGCATCACCGCACCCTTCCCGAACTGACGTTCGAT
>CAZJGU010000150.1:0-2620 GCA_964545455.1 uncultured bacterium
CTCGGCGCGGAAGGTCGGACCGAAGGTGTAGACCTTGCCGAACGCCAGCGCGCCGGCCTCGGCGTAGAGCTGGCCGGACTGCGACAGGTAGGCCGAGTCCTCGCCGAACAGGTCGATCTCGAACAGGTTGGTCGTGCCCTCGACGGCGGTGGGCATGAACAGCGGCGCGTCGAAGCGAAGGAAGCCGCGCTCCTCGAAGAAGTCGTGGATCGCGCGCTCGACCGTGTCGCGGATGCGCAGGATCGCCCACGGTCCGCGGTGCCGCAGGTACAGGTGGCGGTGCTCGCTCAGGAAGTCGACCCCGTGCTCCTTGGGCGTGATCGGGTAGCCGTCGCCCGGGGCGACCGCCTCGAGGGCGCTGACCTGGAGCTCGACGCCGCTCGGGGCGCGCGGGTCCTCGCGCACCTCGCCGGTCACGCGCACGGCGGCCTCCTGGTCGAGGCGCCGAGCGACCGCGAAGGTGGTCTCGTCGACCGCGTTGGCGGGGACGACGGCCTGCACGAAGCCGCTGCCGTCACGCAGCTGCAGGAAGGCGATCTTGCCGCTGGACCTGGAGCCGGTCAGCCAGCCTTCCACGGTCACGGTGCCGCCGACGGCGCCGGGCAGGTCGGCGATGCGGGTTGCGACGCTCATGGCGGGGAGTCTACCGCTTCGCGGTGGCGGCCTTGAAGGCGGCGCCGGGGGGCGTGGCGCGCAGCGTGATCGCCTCGGTCAGCGCCTCGGCCGCGCCCCGCTCGGCCACGCCGGGCAGGACGTGCCCGGCGAAGCGCGCGACCACCTCCGGGTCGCCGCTGCCCATCACGCGCGGGTGCCCGACCGCGTCCAGCATCGCCACGTCGCCGGGGCTGTCGCCGACCGCCATGACCTTGGCCAGGTCGATCTCGAGCTTGTCGGCCAGGATCCGCACGGCGCTGCCCTTGTCGACGCCGCCACGCGTGAGGCTGACGAAGAAGGTGTCGGGCAGGACCGGGCTGCTGGCGACGTGGGCCCGGACGCCGTCGACCGTGGAGGCCAGGACGTCGTCCAGCCGCGCGGATCCGACGACCCACTGGGCCCGCACGATCGGTTCCTCGCTGGCGACCGCGGCCAGGTCGCGCACGATCGCGTTGACCCCGATCATCTGGGCGTGCGCCTCGCTCATCTCGGTGCGCCGCTCGACGTACATCGTGTCCGGCGTGTAGAGCTCCAGCACGACGCCGAGCTCGCGCGCCTTGCGGACCAGCTGCTTGGCGGCGTCCTCGCGCAGGCCGCTCATCTGCAGCGTGTCGCCGTCGAGGTAGGTGATCTGGGCGCCGTTCTGGAAGATGTGCGGCGTGTCGGGATCGAGGCGCCGGGCGATCCGGGCGGCCACGCCGAAGCCGGGCCGACCGGTACAGACCGCCAGCCGGACGCCCGCGTCGCGCGCCCGCTCGGCCGCCTCCCAGACGCGCCCGTCGACCTGCCCGGAGGCGTCGATCATGGTGCCGTCGAGGTCGAGGATCGCGAGCGGGATCACGAGCCGTCCGCCCCACCGTCGGGTGGCGCGATCCGCAGGCCCAACTCCTCGAGCTGCGCCGGTGCGATCGGTCCGGGCGCGCCGGTGAGCGGCTCGCCGCCGCGGACGTTCTTGGCGAAGGCGATGACGTCGCGCAGGCTGGTGGCGCCCGCAAGCAACATCACCAGCCGGTCCAGGCCCCAGGCGATCCCGCCGTGCGGCGGGGTGCCGTAGGCGAGCGCCTCGAGGAAGAAGCCGAAGCGCGACTGCGCCTCGTCGTCGCTGAAGCCGAGGGCGGCGAACATGCGCCGCTGCACGTCCAGGTCGTGGATCCTGAGCGACCCGCCGCCGATCTCGAACCCGTCCAGGACCAGGTCGTACGCCAGCGCGCGGACCGATCCGGGATCGTCCTCGAGCCGCTCCAGGTCGTCCGGATGAGGGCGGGTGAAGGGGTGGTGCATGTAGGTCCAGCCGCCCTCGTCGTCCTCTTCGAAGAGCGGGAAGTCGACGATCCAGGCGAAGCGCGGCGGCGCGTCCTGCGGCACCAGCTCCAGCCGGTCGCGCAGCGCCAGGCGCACGGCGCCCAGCGCCTCGCAGGCGGCGCGCCAGCGATCGGCCACCAGCAGCAGCAGGTCGCCGTCCGCCTCGGTCCGGGCCAGCAGGGGGGCCACCTCGGCGTCGAGGAACTTGGCGATCGGTCCCTTGAAGCCGTCGCCGTCCCGGCGCAGCCAGGCCATCGCCGTGGCGCCGTGCGTCTTGGCGTGGCCCTCGAGCTCGTCGAGGACCTTGCGGCTGAGCCCCGTGGCGTGCTCGGCCGGGACGCGCAGCGCCTTGACCGAGCCGCCGGCCTCCAGGACGCTCGCGAAGCCGCGGAAGACGGTGCCGGCGAAGGCGTCGTCCAGGGTGACCAGCTCCAGGCCGAAGCGCAGGTCCGGCTTGTCGCTGCCGAAGCGGTCCAGCGCGTCGCGGTAGGGAAGGCGGGGGAAGGGCAGGTCGATCTCCGTACCGGTTGCGTCCTGCACGACGTGCGCCATCAGGCGCTCGTTGAGCTCGAGGACGTCGCCGACGTCGACGAAGCTCATCTCCAGGTCCAGCTGGGTGAACTCCGGCTGACGGTCGGCGCGCAGGTCCTCGTCGCGGAAGCAG
>CAZJGU010000150.1:2630-3044 GCA_964545455.1 uncultured bacterium
GCTCGGCACCGGCGACCATCAACAGCTGCTTGAACAGCTGCGGGGACTGCGGCAGGGCGTAGAACGAGCCGGGCCGGGTGCGCGAGGGGACGACGTAGTCGCGGGCGCCCTCGGGGGTGCTGAGGGTCAGCAGCGGCGTTTCGACCTGCAGGAACCCCTCGGCGTCGAGGAAGTCCCAGATCGCCTTGATGACCCGGTGGCGCAGGCGCAGGGGCGCCATCCGCTCCGGGCGGCGCAGGTCGAGGTAGCGGTAGCGCATGCGCAGGTCCTCGCCCACCTCCTGCGCGTCGGCCCCCGCGACGGGGATCGGCGGCGTCTCGGCCTTGGCGAGGACGGTCAGGTGGTCCGCGGCGACCTCGACCGCGCCGGCGCCGTCGCCCGCCCGCTGGTCCTCGGGGCGCTCGCGGACGTGTC
>CAZJGU010000151.1:0-3039 GCA_964545455.1 uncultured bacterium
GAGGGGCTAGTGACCGCTTAGGTCGTGTGGGTTCAAGTCCCATCCTCGGCACCAGCGTACGGGCCGGCCCACGAGTCGGCCCGTCGCCGTGTCGGTCGCGGCCGAGGGCGGCCGGACCGACGCCGGGGCGCGTGATAGCGTTCCCCGTGTCGTTCCCCTTCGCCCGTTTCAGGGAGGGCCAGCGCGAGGCGTTGGACGCCGTCCGCGACGCCTTCGCCGCCGGGCACCGCGTGGTCGTGCTGGAGGCCCCGACCGGCGCCGGCAAGTCCGCCATCGCCGTCGCCCTGGCACGCGAGGCGGCGTCGGCCTACCTGCTGACCGCGCAGAAGCTGCTGCAGGACCAGTACCTGCGCGACTTCGCCGACCTGGCCTCGATGAAGGGCCGGTCCAACTACGACTGCCTGGTCGCGCCGACGCACGCCGCGGCGGCACCGTGCCTGCTGAACCGGACCTTCCCCGAGTGCGACGCCTGCCCCTACTTCCGCGCCAAGGACGTCGCGATGGCGGCCGACCGGACGGTCATGAACTACGCCTACTACCTGGCCGAGACCCAGTACGCCGGCGGCTTCGGCCCGCGCGAGCTGCTGATCCTCGACGAGGCGCACAACGTCGAGGGTGCGCTGATGCGCTTCGTCGAGGTGCGGCTGTCCGACGCCGATCTCGCGCGCGTCGGCGTGACCGAGGGGTTACCGCAGGGCGACGACCCGCTGGGCCTGATCGACGGGGCGCTGGACCTGGTGTCGGCCTTCGCGGACCGCCTGCGGGAGCTGACCGCACGGCTGGAGACGCTGCCGCCGACGTCGTCGGCGGCAGCCGAGGCGTTGCGAGCGAAGCGCTGGCTGGACGGCGCGATGGCGGGCCTGGCCCTGCTGGCCGAGAGCACCGACGCGGGCGAGGCGGACTGGGTGGTCGAGACCGGCCGCGACGAGGCCGGCCGCACCCTGGCCTACCGGCCGGTGGACGTCGCCGCCTTCACGGAGCCGCTGCTGCTGCGCTTCGGCGAACGCGTCCTGCTCATGTCCGCCACCATCCTCGATCCGCCCACCTACCTCGCCTCGCTGGGCTTGGATCCGGACGAGGTCGCGGTCGTTCGGGCGCCCTCGACCTTCCCGCCCGAGCGGCGTCCGGTTCGTCTATGGCCGGTCGCGCGGCTGACTCGGCACCACCTCGATCGCGACCTGCCCAAGCTGGCCGCCGCCGTCGTCGAGCTGCTGCGTCGCCACCCGCACGAGAAGGGGGTCGTGCACGCGCACAGTTACCGCATCGCGCGGGCGATCGAGGCGGCCGTCCCTGGCGAGCTCCGCGGCCGCCTGCGGACGCACCACGATGCGAGCGGACGCGACGCGGCGCTGGCAGCGCACTTGGACGATCCTGGTCCGACGGTCCTGCTCACGCCCAGCATGACCGAGGGCATCGACCTGGCCATGGACGCGTCGCGCTGGCAGGCGGTCTGCAAAGTGCCCTGGCCGTTCCTCGGCGACCCGCAGGTCTCCGCGAGGCGCGCGCGGGATCCCGACTGGTACGCCTGGCGCACCTGCCTGACGGTGGTGCAGGCCTACGGCCGCTCGGTCCGCAGCGCCGACGACGCGGCCGTGACCTACCTGCTGGACGCCGGCTTCCCCGCGTTCCTGCGCCAGCAGGCGGGGCGGCTGCCGGACTGGTTCCTGGAGGCGGTCGAGGTGGACGAGGAGGACCCGCTTCAGGAGATTCTGGACTAGAAGTAGTCGGCCAGGCCCAGGAACGGCGGGTGGTCGATCGTCAGGGCGTGCAGCGTCCGCAGCGCCTGGCTGTCGCCCTCGGCCTCGCCCGCCATGAGCAGGGCCGCGGGCGGCGTGCCCGCGAGCAGGGCGGTCAGGGCCCCGACGTCGAGCGTCGCGTCCGGCAGCTCGCGGGTCGGTGCCACGTGGCAGCCGGCGGGACCGGTCTCGATGCGCCAGCGACCGTCGTTCCACGGGGCCAGCGCGTCGTGCAGCTCCAGGACCAGCGTGCCGCCTGCGCCGGCCGGGGACCGGAGCGGCGCGAGCGCGGTCGCGACGTCGACGACCCGCACCTGCAGCGGCGTGCGGGGGCGCGAGCGCTCGTCGCCGTCGCGGCGTGCCAGGGGGTCGTCGACCGGGAGCTCCAGCCGCACCCGGCCCACCTGGCCGTCCCAGGCCGTGAGCAGCGCCAGCACCCGCGCCCGTGCGGCGGCGTCGGTCCAGGCCGCGTCGACGACGTGCAGGATCCCGTGCGCGCCGAACCCCTCGGTCGCGACGATGGCGTAGCCGCCCTCGCAGCGGTAGGCGGTCGCCGGCGACGCCTCGTCGTTGGGCGCGTCGAACAGGTCGCGCCAGCGCTGGGGCAGTTCGTCGTCGCTCACGGCGGGGCCGACCGAGGCATCACGGTCCAGGGTGAACGAGCGGTGCGACGCGAACGCCCGACGGTTCTCCCGCAGCGCCGGATCGGTCGGCTCGACCGGACCGAACGCGACGTCCCGGGCGCGCCCGGGCAGCCGTCCGACCGGCAGCTCCAGCACGACCGAGGAGGGCACGCGGTGGTAGCCGAAGGCGTCGTAGAAGCGCGGGTCGAACGGGTGCTCGCCGCTCCAGCCGACCCCGGTCTCGTGCAGCTCGCGCAGGCCGGCCGCGACCAGCGCGCGCACGTGACCACGCCGACGCGCGGCCGGCGCGGACGCCACCGAAGCGAGGGCGCCGGTCGGCAGGTGGGCACCGCCGATCCAGGCGGGGTAGGGGAACCAGGTGCAGGCCGCCACGAGCTCGCCTCCCTGGTCCACGCCGCGACTGAACGGCAGCCGCGAGGTCAGGATCGTTCGCGCCTCCGCGTCGCCCAGGTCGCTGGGCTGGCCGAACGACGCGCGCCTCAGTCGCGACCAGTCGTCGAGGTCGTCGTGACGCAGGGGCCGAACGGTCGTCATGACGCGCCGTCCGCCGGCACCTCGGCCACCGTCTCGAACGGCAGCGGCACCGCGCGTTCGGCGCTGGTCCGCAGCACCATGGTGGTTTCCGTGCGCTCGACGCCTTCCATCATCATCAGGCGGTC
>CAZJGU010000152.1:0-3036 GCA_964545455.1 uncultured bacterium
GAAGGTGTCCCCGGCGGCGAACATGACCGAGCGTCCGGCGGCCTGGTAGTACTGACCCAGCATGGCGATGGTGGTGGTCTTGCCGACGCCGTTGACGCCGACGACCATGATCACGTGGCCGGCCGGCTCGACCAGGTTGCGGGTGACGTCGAGGTCGAAGCCGACCCGGCGCAGCTTCTGGCGCATCCGGTCGCGCTCGAGCTGGTCCAGCAGCGCCGCTTCCAGCGCGTCGCGGAACGAGGCGCCGCGCTCGCGCTCGCGCTTGGCGTCGGCGACGACCTCGGCGGCCAGCGTGGCGCCGACGTCCGCGCCGATCAGCGCGAACTCGAGGTCGTCCCAGTCCATCTCCCAGCTGCCCGGCCGTCCGGAGACGTCCTGGGCCAGGACCTCGCGGGTGCGACCGAGGCCGCGGCGCAGGCGATCGAACCAGCTCATTCGCTCCGTACGCCTCCCTCGTCGTCCGCCGGCCGTACCTCGGCCGGGCGCCGCGCCGGCGTCGCCTTCACCTCGCTGGTCGCGCCCTCCTCGGGTGCCGGCTTGTCGTCCGGCAACGCCGCGGTCATCTCCGACAGGGCCCGGCCGATGCGGCGCAGCACCTGGGCGCGGCCCAGGATCACCACCAGGTCGGTGACCGACGGGGCGTTGGTGGTGCCGGTCAGGGCGGCGCGCAGCGGCATCAGCACCTGCGGCTTCTTGACCTCGCGCGAGCGGACGTAGTCGTCGAGCAGGTCGTCGACCGCGTCCTCGTCGAAGAAGTCCAGCATCGAGAACTCCCGCTCGAGGTCCTCGAGCGCCTGCTGGCCGGCAGCGATGCGTTTGCGGGCATCGTCCGAGATCGGGTAGTCGTCACGGAAGAAGTACGCGCACTGCTCGACGATCTCGTTCAGCGTCTCGGCGCGCGGCCGCAGCACGTCGACGACGTCGAGCAGGTAATCCTCGTCGTCCCAGTCGTAGCCCGCGTCACGCAGGCGGGGCGCGACACGCTCGGCCACCTCCTCGAGCGGCAGGCGCTCACGCAGGTAGTGGGCGTTCAGGTGGCGCAGCTTGCGCAGGTCGAAGACCGGCCCGCCCAGCGAGATGCGCTCCGGATCGAACCGCGCGACCATGTCGTCCAAGTCGAACGTCTCGCGCCCGTCCGGCATGCTCCAGCCCATCGTCGCCAGGAAGTTCAGCAGCGCCTCGGGCAGGATGCCCTGATCGCGGTAGGAGGCGACGCTGGTGTCCAGCTTGCGCTTGCTGATCTTGGTCTTGTTGGCGTCGGGATTGCGCAGCAGCGGCAGGTGGATGAAGGTCGGCAGGTCCCAGCCGAAGGCACGGTAGAGCAGCACGTGGATCGGCGTGCTGGTGATCCACTCCTCGGCGCGCATGACGTGGGTGACCTCCATGGCGTGGTCGTCGACGACGTTCGCGAAGTGGTAGGTGGGGTAGCCGTCGCTCTTGACCAGGACCGGGTCCTTGACCTCGGCGTTGGGGATCGCCACCTCGCCGCGCAGCAGGTCCACGAAGGTCGTCTGGCCCTCGTCGGGCGTGCGGAGGCGGATCACGTGCGCCTCGCCGGCGGCGGCGCGGCGCTCCTGCTCCTCGACCGGAACGTCGCGACCGCGCCCGTCGTAGCCCAGCGGCAGCCCGCGGCGGCGCTGCTCGTCGCGCATCGCCGCGAGCTCCTCGGCGGTCTCGAAGGCGCGGTAGGCGGCGCCGCTGTCCAGCAGGCGCTCGATCCGTTCGCCGTAGATCTCCAGCCGCTCGCTCTGGCGGTAGGGGCCGTTGGGCCCGCCGATCTCGGGACCCTCGTCCGGTCGGATCCCCAGCCAGGCGAACATCTCCAGGATGCGCCGCTCGGAGGCGGCGTCGTAGCGTTCGCGGTCGGTGTCCTCGAGCCGGAACACGAAGCGTCCGCCGTGGCGCTTGGCGAGGGCGTAGTTGAAGAGGCCGACGTAGGCGGTCCCGACGTGCGGATCACCGGTCGGCGAGGGCGCGATTCGAGTGACGACGTTCATGGCGCGGACTCCTTCTCGGCGTTCCATGCTAGCCCACGGCGGCGGGGTCGCCGGTCGTCGTGGGCGGGCGGGGCGGTCAGGTCACGACCTGGCGGAGCAGGGTGAGGCTCGCGACCGTCCACAGGTAGGGCGCGAACCAGCGGAAGCGACCGCTCCGCAGCACGCGGAACAGCCACACCAGCGCTAGCCAGCCGGTCACGAACGAGGCCAGCGTCATCCAGCCGACGGCGGCCCAGCCGAGGTTCGCGTCGCGCACCTCGGTGAAACCCAGCAGCGCCACGCCGGCCGAGGCCACCAGGTAGAGCAGGAACGACAGGCGTGCGGCCAGCGCGGCGTCGACGTCGCGCCACAGCAGCGCGGAGATGGTGCTGCCCGAACGGCTGATGCCGGGCACGACCGCGATCCCCTGCGCGATGCCGGCCACCAGCGCGTCGCGCACGCCCAGCGTACGGGCGTCGCGACGACGCCCGCGCGCCGGCGCGGTCCACAGGATCAGGCCGGTCACGGCCAGCGCGATCGAGACGGGGAAGGGGGCGTTGAGGTGCTCGAACACGCCGCGCAGGCCCAGCCCGATGAGCGCGGTGGGGATCGAGCCGATCAGCACCAGCATCGCCAGGTGCCAACCGTCGGTGCGGCGCGCCTCGGCCGAGCGCAGGCCCTGCAGGAAGCCGGACAGGGCCAGCCAGACGTCGGCGCGGAGCGCCACCAGCACCGCCAGGAAGGTGCCGGTGTTGGTGGCGATGTCGACGGCCAGCTCGAGCGATTCGCCCTCGGCCTTGAAGCCGAACCAGGTCGCGGCGAGCACCAGGTGGCCCGAGCTCGAGATCGGCAGGAACTCGGTCAAGCCCTGCACCACCCCCAGCAGGGCGGCCTGCAGTCCGTCCACGGCGATCTCCCTTCAGGCGTTCGGTCCGGCGGGGACAGAGAACAGGCCGGTGGCGGACCACCGGCCTGCGTCCCGTTCCGGACCGGGTCGGATCAGCGCTTGCTGAACTGCGGCGCGCGGCGGGCCTTCTTGAGGCCGTACTTCTTGCGCTCG
>CAZJGU010000153.1:0-2865 GCA_964545455.1 uncultured bacterium
CACGGCGTCAGCTACGTCACGCCGGTGTTCGACGGCGCCACCGAGGATCAGATCAAGGAACTCCTGGACGAGGCCGCCCGGAGCGAGATCGACGAGAAGAAGCAGGCCGGCTTCCAGGCCGACCGGCGCGAGCTCGAGGTGATCCGCCGCGCCGCCAAGCTGGGCGTCCTCGAGGACGGCCTCGGCGCCGACGAGGCGCAGGTGGCGCTGGCCCGCTCCGGCAAGGCCGTGCTGTACGACGGTCGCACGGGCGAAGCGGTCGATGCGCCGATCGTCGTCGGCATCATGTACGTGCTGAAGCTCTACCACATGGTCGAGGACAAGATGCACGCTCGCTCGACCGGCCCCTACAGCCTCATCACCCAGCAGCCGCTGGGCGGCAAGGCGCAGTTCGGCGGTCAGCGCCTGGGCGAGATGGAGTGCTGGGCGCTGCAGGCCCACGGCGCGGCCCACACGCTGCAGGAGATGCTGACCATCAAGTCCGACGACCTCGACGGCCGCAACGCCGCCTACGAGGCGATCGTCAAGGGGAGCGACGTGCTGGAGCCGACCATCCCGGAGTCGTTCAAGGTCCTGGTCAAGGAGCTCCACTCGCTCGGCCTCGACGTCAAGGTCCAGGACGACGACGGCCACGCCGTGAGCATCTTCGACGAAGCCGGGAGGCACTGGTGAGCGACGTCAGGGCACCGTTCGAGAGGGAACGCATGAAGGACATGAACCGGTACGACTTCACCAAGGTTCAGATCCAGATCGCCAGCCCGCAGCAGATCCGCGACTGGAGCTACGGCGAGATCACCAAGCCGGAGACGATCAACTACCGCACGCTCAAGCCCGAGCGCGACGGCCTGTTCGACGAGCGCGTCTTCGGTCCCGAGAAGGACTGGGAGTGCACCTGCGGCAAGTACCGCGGCCAGCGCTTCGCCGGCAAGGTGTGCGAGCGTTGCGGCGTCGAGGTCACCAAGGCCACCGTGCGCCGCTACCGCATGGGCCACATCGAGCTGGCCACGCCCTGCGCGCACATCTGGTACGTCAAGGACATCCCGTCCAAGGTCGGCTCGCTGCTGAACCTGTCGACCAGCCAGCTCGAGCAGGTGCTCTACTTCGCCAAGTTCATCGTGACCGACCCGATGGGCGCCAAGCTCGACGGGCGGCCGCTGAAGCGCGGCGAGCTCCTCAGCGACGAGGAGTACCGCCAGCTGCGCTACGGCCGCCAGGAGACCTACAGCGTTTCCCAGGGCGAGGACGCCGTGGTCGGCGACGGCGAGTCGGTCGAGGTCGGCCAGCAGCTCGCCAAGGGCGTCAAGGCCAAGCTGGCCGGCATCGCCCAGTACCGCTTCCCGCGGCGGATCAGCATCGACTACCGCGAGGCGCGCGACGGGCGCCTGCTGCTGCCGGAGAACGACTGGATCGAGGAGGAGGGCTACCAGGGTGGTCAGCCGATCGCCGAGCTGAGCGAGGACCTCACCCTCGCGAGCGAGGAGGAGGGCGTCGTCGAGCTGCTGCCGATCGGCGCCGACGGCGGCGTCGCCGTGATCCGCGATCCGGACGACGAGAACGTGCTGGTCTCCTACCTGCTGCCGGCCGGCGTCGAGCCGGTCGTGGGCGACGGCGAGTTCGTCGAGCAGGGCGATGCGATCGCGAAGGCCAAGGCCGGCACCACCCTCGCGCTGCCCAAGGACGCGACCGCCACGGTGCGCGCCAGCAAGGTCAAGAAGGGCGTCGTGACCTTCACGGCGACCGTCGCCTGGGCGCGCAGCGACGCGTACGAGGTCAACCCGACCATGCACGTCCTGGTCGGCGACGGCGCCGAGGTCGAGGCGGGCGAGAAGATCGTCGGCGCGATCGACGCCGCACAGGAGATCGTCGCGGCGGCCGACGGCACGGTGCACCTGGCCGAGCCGGCCAGCATCATCGTCAGCCGCGCGCGCGTCTACCCGTACGAGGACGAGCCGCTCGTCGTCAACGGCGACCGCGTGGTGCCCGGCGAGGAGCTCGCCGACGACGGTCGCATCAAGTCCGACATCAGCGGCCGGGTCGAGATCGACCTCGTCCGTCGCCAGGTCCGCGTCATCGAGTCGTACGACGTCGAGGCGAAGATGGGCGCCGAGGCGGTTCAGGAGCTGCTCGGCAGCCTCGACCTCGAGAAGCTCGAGGCCGAGCTGGTCGAGGAGATGGCTTCGCCCTCGCGCCACAAGCGCGCCAAGGCCCGCAAGCGGCTGGAGATCGTGCGCAGCTTCCTGCGCAGCGGCAACGACCCGTCGTGGATGGTCCTCGAGGCCGTCCCGGTCATGCCGCCCAGCCTGCGCCCGATGGTGCAGGTCGACGGCGGTCGCTTCGCGACCAGCGACCTCAACGACCTCTACCGGCGCCTCATCAACCGCAACAACCGCCTCAAGAAGCTGATGCAGCAGGGCGCGCCCGAGATGATCGTGCGCAACGAGAAGCGCATGCTGCAGGAGGCGGTCGACGCCCTGATCGACAACGGCCGTCGCGGCAGCGCCGTGGTGCACCCCGGCTCCGATCGGCCGCTGCGTAGCCTGACCGACCTGCTGGGCGGCAAGCAGGGCCGGTTCCGCCAGAACCTGCTGGGCAAGCGCGTCGACTACTCGGGACGCTCCGTCATCGTCGTGGGCCCGCAACTCCAGCTGCACCAGTGCGGCGTCCCCAAGCGCATGGCGCTCGAGCTGTTCAAGCCGTTCCTCTTCAAGAAGCTCGAGGAGCGCGGCATCGCCAGCAACATCAAGAACGCGCGGCGCGTGCTGGAGAACACCCAGAACCTGCGCGACGAGGTCTGGGACGCCCTCGAGGAGGTCATCCAGGACCGCGTGGTGCTGCTCAATCGGGCCCCGACCCTGCACCGCCTCG
>CAZJGU010000154.1:0-2845 GCA_964545455.1 uncultured bacterium
CGATGCGGCTGCGCACGCTGGTCCGACGGGCCTACCCCGAGCGTCCCGAGCTGGCCGAGGGCCTCCCGGACGTGGAGGTGCGGGGCGTCACGCAGGACTCCCGCCGGGTCGCGCCCGGCTGGCTGTTCGTCGCCCGCCGGGGCGCCACGACCGACGCGCACGCCTTCCTGCCCGACGTGGTCCGCGCCGGCGCGGTCGCGGTGGCGGGGGCGCGCGGCGATCCCCCGCACGAGGCGCTGGCCGGCCGCCCCTACCTGCGAGTCCCCGACGACCGCGCGGCGGTGGCCCGCCTGGCGGCCGCCTTCCACGGCTGGCCCGCCCGCCGCACCCGCGTGGTGGGCGTGACCGGCACGGACGGCAAGACGACCACCTCGGCCCTCAGCTGGTGGACGCTGTCGGCGTCGGGTCCGACCGCGCTGGGGTCGACCGCCGCGACCCGCATCGGCGAGCGCGAACGTGCCGGCCCGGGCCACTTCACCACCCCCGAGGCGGACGACGTGCAGGCCTTCCTGGCCGAGGCGGTGGACGCCGGCGCGACGCGGGTCGTGCTGGAGTCCAGCTCCCACGGCCTGGCGCTGGGCCGGTTGGACGCGATCGCGTACGCGCTGGCGATCTGGACCAACCTGTCGCCCGAGCACCTCGACTTCCACGGCGACTACGCCGCCTACCGCGACGCCAAGCTCACGCTGGTCCGGCGCGCGCCGCACGCCGTGCTGAACCGCGACGAGCCGGACTACCCGCACTTCGCCGACACGGCCGCCGCGGTCACCAGCTACGGCGAGCACCCGCAGGCGGACTGGCGCCTGCTCGAGGTCGGCGCTTCGCCCGCCGGCACCCTCCTGCGCATCGGCGCGCCCGACGGGCGCGAGCGCACCGCCGAGCTGCCGCTGCCCGGCCGCTTCAACGCCTGGAACGCGCTGGCGGCCTGGGCGGCGGCGGTGCACGAGGGGGCGGACCCCGACGAGGTCGGGCGGCGGCTGGCGCGCTTCCCGGGCGTACCGGGGCGGATGCAGCGCGTCCAGGCCGCGCCGTTCGCGGTGGTGGTGGACTTCGCCCACACCGCCCCGGCGCTGACCAAGGCGCTCGAGGCGGTCCGACCCGGCGCGGCCCGGACGATCGTGGTGATCGGCGCCGCCGGCGAGCGCGACCCGGGCAAGCGCGCCCCGCTGGGCGCCGCGGCGGTGCGCGGCGCGGACCTGACGATCCTGACCGAGGAGGACGCCCGCAGCGAGGATCCGGACGCGATCCTGGCGCGCATGGCCGAGGGCGCCCGCGCCGCCGGCGGCGTCGAGGGCCGCGACTTCCGGATCGTGCCGGACCGGCGCGCCGCGATCCGCGCGGCGATCGCCGCGGCGCGGCCCGGCGACCTGGTGCTGCTGTGCGGCAAGGGCCACGAGACCACCCTCGAGCGCGCGGACGCGACGCTGCCCTGGAACGAGGTCGAGGAGGCCCACGCCGCACTGGCCGAGCGCTCCGGAAGCGACGACGACGCTGGGCTAGAGTGACGGCATGCACGTCCCCGACTTCCTGCAACGCAAGCGCGACGGCGGGACGCACGCGCCCGACGAGCTGCGCGCCTTCGTCCGGGGCGTCGCCCGCGGCGAGGTGCCCGACTACCAGGCCGCCGCCTGGCTGATGGCCGTCTACCTCCGCGGCCTGGACGACGACGAGACCGCCGTGCTGACCGAGGCGATGGCCGACAGCGGCGACCGGCTGGACCTGTCCGGCCTGTCGCACACGGTCGACAAGCACTCGACCGGCGGCGTGGGCGACAAGACCACGCTGGTCCTCGCCCCGCTGCTGGCGTCGTTGGGCGCCACGGTGGCCAAGATGTCCGGCCGCGGCCTGGGGCACACCGGGGGCACGATCGACAAGCTCGAGAGCATCGCCGGCTTCCGCACGACCCTCTCCGAGGAGGCGTTCCTCGCCCAGGCGCGCGACGTCGGCGTGGTCGTGGTGGGCCAGTCGAAGGGCCTCGCACCGGCCGACGGGGTCCTCTACGCCCTGCGGGACGCGACCGCGACGGTGCCGTCGCTGCCGCTGATCGCGGCCAGCGTGATGAGCAAGAAGCTGGCCGGCGGCGCCGCCTCGATCGTGCTGGACGTCAAGGTCGGCCGCGGCGCCTTCATGGCCGACGTGGCGCACGGCCGCGAGCTGGGCCGCACCATGCGCGCCATCGGCCGCCGCGCCGGGCGCGAGGTGCGGGTGCTGCTGTCGGGGATGGACCAGCCGCTGGGCCGGGCGGTCGGCAACGCCCTGGAGGTGCGCGAGGCGATCGCGACGCTGGATGGGAACGGACCCGACGACCTGCGGGAGCTGGTCGTGGCGCTGGCCTCGCAGGTGCTCTCCGCCTCCGGCCTGGACGGCGATCCGGCGCGGGTGCGCGCCGCGCTGGCGGACGGGACGGCGCGGGCGCGCTTCGACCGCTGGGTCGGGGCACAGGGGGGCGACCTGGACGCGCCCCGATCGCTGGCCCTGGCGCCGGGCCGCGAGGAGGTCGACGCCGAGCGCGACGGCGTCCTGGCCGACCTGGACGCGCTGGCTGTCGGTCGGGCCGCGCGGGCCCTGGGCGGCGGCCGCAGCCGCAAGGACCAGGAGCTGGACCTGGGGGTGGGCGTGGAGCTGCACGCCAAGATCGGCGATCCGGTCGAGGCCGGCACACCGGTCGCGACGCTGCTGCACCGCGACGGTCGCGGGCTGGACGACGCCCGCGACGCGTTGCAGGGTGCGATCCGGGTCGCCGACGAGGGCCCCGTCCCGGCGCTGATCCAGGGCGTGCTGGACGACGAGGACGGCTGAGCAACTGTGTCTCGTGTCAAGTCATGCGGCGTTGGATGGGGCCCAG
>CAZJGU010000155.1:0-2747 GCA_964545455.1 uncultured bacterium
CACGCCTGCAAGATCGGCATCATGCCCGGCTACATCCACCAGGGCGGCCGCATCGGCGTCGTCAGCCGCTCCGGCACGCTCACCTACGAGGCCGTCAAGCAGCTGAGCGACGTCGGCCTGGGCCAGACGACCGCCGTCGGCATCGGTGGCGACCCGGTCAACGGCACGAACTTCGTCGACGTGCTGACGCTGTTCGCCGAGGACGACGCGACCGAGGGCGTCATCATGATCGGCGAGATCGGCGGGTCCGCCGAGGAGGAGGCCGCCGCCTGGATCGCCGAGCACCTCGGCAAGCCCGTGGCCGGCTTCATCGCCGGCACCACCGCCCCGCCCGGCAAGCGCATGGGCCACGCCGGGGCGATCGTCTCCGGCGGGGCCGGCACGGCCGAGGCCAAGATCGCCGCGCTGCGCGACGCCGGCGTGGTCATCGCCGAGACGCCCAGCGACATGGGCGCCGCGATGGTCGAAGCGATGCGCGCCGCCGGCCGGCTGTGACGACCCGACCCTGACGCCGGCGGTGACGGACGGTCCCGTCGACCCCGCCCGGATCGCGTCGGCCCGCCCGGTCGCTCCCGGGCGGGCCGTCGCGCGGTACGCCTGGTAGCGTTCCGCATGCTCGCCGCCCCGCGCACGCGGCTCCGCCGCTCCAGCCCGTCCTCCCCGTGCCAGGGGACGCCGTGAGGGCCCTGGTCGAGCGCATTCGCGCCGAAGGCCGCGTCCTGCCGGGCGACCTCCTCAAGGTGGACGGCTTCCTCAACCACCGGCTGGAGCCGGGGCTGACGCTGGCCATGGGCCGTACCTTCCGCGAGCGCTTCGAGGCGCTCGGAACCGGCCCGATCGACGTGGTCGTGACGGCCGAGGTGTCCGGCATCGCGCCGGGCCTGGCCACGGCCCTGGCCTACGACGCGCCGCTGGTCTACGCCCGCAAGAAGCGACCGGCCACCATGCCCGGCCCGGTCCTGCGCGCCGACGCGCCCAGCCGCACCAAGGGCGGCACGACGCCGCTGATCGTGTCGCCCGAGGCGCTCGGCGCGGGCGACCGCGCGCTGCTGATCGACGACTTCCTGGCGACCGGCCTGACCATCGCGGCCCTGGCCGAGCTGATCCTCGCCGCAGGCGCCCGCCTGACCGGCGTCGGGGTGGTGATCGAGAAGACCTTCCAAGCGGGCCGCGCCCGGCTGGCGCACCTGGACGCGCCGGTGGTGGCGCTCGCAGCGGTCGACGCGCTGGACGCGGCCGCCGGCCGCATCGACGTCCGCGAGGGGTGAGGCGGTGGCGCGCGGACGCTACGCCCCCTCGCCGAGCGGTGCGCAGCACCTCGGCAACGCCCGCACGGCGCTCGTCGCCTGGGCGTCGGCGCGGGAGGACGGCTTCGTCCTGCGGGTCGAGGACCTCGACCGACAGCGCACCGTCGCCGAGGCCGTGCAGGGCAACCTCGACGAGCTGCGCTGGCTGGGCCTCGACTGGCGCGAGGGGCCGGACGTGGGCGGCCCGCACGGCCCCTACCTCCAGTCCCGGCGCAGCGAGCTCTACCAGGAGGCGCTCGATCGCCTGAACGCCGACGGTCGCCTGTTCGCCTGCTGGCTGTCGCGCCGCGAGCTGCGCGCGATCGGGTCGGCCCCGCACGGACGGGGTCCGGTGTACGGTCCGGCCGAACGGGCACGCAACGCCCGCATCGAGGCCGAGAAGCGCGCGGCCGGCAAGCGTCCCGCGCTGCGGCTGAGGGTGCCGGATCGGGTGGTGACGTTCGCGGATCGGCTGGCCGGACCCCAACGCATCGACCTCGCGCGCGAGGTGGGCGACACGGTGCTGCGCCGCGCCGACGGCCTGGTCGCCTACCACCTGGCGGTGGTGGTCGACGACGCCGCCATGGGGATCGAGGAGGTCGTCCGCGGCGACGACCTGCTTCACGCCACGGCGCTGCAGGACGAGCTGCACCGCGCTCTGGGCAGCACCCCGCCGAAGGTCGCCCACGTGCCGCTGCTCCACGGCCCGGACGGCGAGCGCCTGGCCAAGCGGCGGGGCGAGGGCACGCTGGCGGCGCTGCGCGTCGCCGGTGTCCCGGCCGAGCGCGTGGTCGGGCTGCTGGCGTGGACGCTCGGCCAGCTGGACCGGGCACGACCGTGCAGCGCGGCCGAGGTCGCCGCCACCTTCGATGCGGCGCGGATCCCACGCCACGCGGTGCGCCTGGGCGCAGCGGCCCTGGCCTGGCTGCACGGTGCGGGCCCGCCGCCCAGCGGCCCGCCCCCCGGACCGGACGCGACCCCCGCGTCCGGCGATGAGCAGGACGGTGCGCAGGGGGCCGCCCCGGACGCGCTGGACAGCGCCCAGGACGGCCGGTAGACTCGTCGGGCATGGGTCCTCGTCCGCGCGTCCGCACGCCCCGCGCGTTCAAGCGCCGCCACCAACGCTGGCGGTCGCGGCCCGCCTGACGACCCGTTCCACCCCCGTTCCAGGCACCCTTGTTCCTTCGTAGCCGACGGCGCGCCCCGCGCCCGCGGCGCCGAGGAGGTCCGCATGTTCCCGCAACCCGACGCTCGTGGTCGCTACGGCATCTACGGTGGCCGCTACGTCCCCGAGACGCTGATCCCCGCCCTCGACGAGCTCGAGGCCGCCTACCGCGAGGCGGCCGCCGACCCGGAGTTCCGTGCCCACCTCGACGACGTGCTTCGGGAGACCGTCGGTCGGCCCAGCCCCCTGACGCTTGCCCGCTCGCTGACCGAGCGGATCGGTGGCGCCCGCATCTG
>CAZJGU010000156.1:0-1251 GCA_964545455.1 uncultured bacterium
AAAAAATTGAGATTGGCCCGCATGGGCCCTCACTCGCCAGTCCGTCCACCAGCGCGTCCACGTCGGTCTCGTCGCTGTCCAGCAGCAGCGCCGCTTCCGACGCGTTGGGCATCAGGACGTCGCACCGCTCGGCGACGGCGCGGACGTCGTCGCGACGGAGCGCGTGGGCGTCCCAGCCGGGATCGAACGACACCGTGCGGCCCAACGCGTGTGCGCGGGCCACCAGGTCGCCGACGCGCTGCACCGCCGGGAAGCCGGCGACGTGCAGGTGGCGGGCCTCGCTCTCGTTCAGGATCGTCTCCAGGTCGATGGCGTCGCGCGACGGCGGCAGGTAGGTCGCGAACGCCCGATCGTCGGCGGTGGAGAGCACCGCCGTCGTCGGCGTGTCGCCCACCTCCTGCAGCCAGCGCGTCGACACCCCGTCGTCCCGGAGGACGCGGCGGACCAGCTCCCCGAGCGGATCGCGCCCGACGTCGGCGACCAGGGCGACGGGGCGGTCCAGGCGCGCCAGCGCGATGGCGGTGATGGCGCTCCCGCCGGCGCTGATCAGGAACCGCTCGGCGAAGACCTCGGTTCCCGACGCCGGTACGGTCGGAAGCCCGACGAAGACCAGGTCGCAGTAGGTCGGTCCGAGGACGACGAACTCGACCCCGGTCGATCCTGCGCTCACGCGTACGGATCCGGATCGGCGGGCAGGCCCAGGGCCCGCAGCGCCGCGTGCCGGTACGGCGACGCGACCGGACCGTCCAGCAGCGGATCGCCGGTGCGGAGCATCCAGTCGACCAACGCCTCCGTCAGGCGCGTTCGGACGTCGGCCAGGGCGGGATCGTCGATCCGGTTGCGGCGCTCCTCGGGGTCGTCCTCCAGGTCGTACAGCTCCAGGGGCGGGCGTTCGACGGCGATCTCGTCGACCATGCGCGGCGTGATCGGGCTGCGCAGGACGTCGCCGGGCACGTTGAGGATGTCGACCTCGAGGTTGACGATCAGCTTGTAGCGGGGGTCGCGCACCATGCGCATCGGCTCGTAGGCGGTGTGGAAGGTCTTCTCGGCGAAGACCAGCTCGCGCGGGTCGTACGCGCCGCCCTGCAGGCGCGGCCACAGGCTGCGGCCGTGGAGATCGCCTGGTAGCGGCAGGCCCAGACCCTCCAGCAGCGTCGGCAGCAGGTCCACGTGGCTGGTCAGCGCCTCCTCGACGCGACCGCCGACCAGGCCGCGCGCGGGCCAGCGCATCAGCAGCGCCACCGCCACGCC
>CAZJGU010000156.1:1261-2727 GCA_964545455.1 uncultured bacterium
ACGCCGGGGTCGTACATCGACGCCTTGGCCCGTGGCAGCGCCAGGCCGTGGTCGGTGGTGAAGACGACCCAGGTGTCCTGCGCGTCGGGCCGGGCGGCCAGGGCGTCCAGGATCCGGCCGACGCCACGGTCCATGGCGTGGATGGCGCCCTGCAGCTCGGCCATCTCCTCGCGCGCTTCGGGCGTGTCGGGCAGGTAGCCGGGGACCTCGACCCCGCGGGCGTCGTAGGGCGGGTGGGTCTTGAAGCGGCCCTGCGCGTCGCGGTGCGGCTCCTCGAAGCCGACGTTGAGGAAGAACGGCCGGTCGAGGCGCGTGAGCAGGTCCACGGCGACGTCGGCCACCTCGTCCGCCGGGGCGTGCGAGGCGGCGTGGCTGTCGAACCCCAGCGAGCGCACGTGCTCGGGGGTGTCCCGGATGACGTGCTGCACGCCGACGTGGTGGGTCGTCCAGCCGGCGGCCTGGAGGTGGGAGGCCAGGTAGCGCACGCCAGGGTGCAGCCGCCAGTCGAACGGCGCGTGCGCCAGGCCAAGCATGCCGACGTCGTGGGCGTGCCGGCCCGTGTACAGCGCGGCGCGGCTGGGGCTGCACTGCGGCGCGGTGCAGTAGGCGTTCGCGAAGCGCACGCCGTCGGCGGCCAGCCGGTCCAGAGCGTCGCTGGGCACGGTTCCGTGGCCGTAGCAGCCCAGGTGGCGGCCCAGGTCGTGGCAGTCGACGACGATCAGGTTGGCGGGCGCCGGCGCGCCGTCCATCGCGGGGGGGTCGCTCATGCCCGCATCATCCCTTGACCGATCCGGCGGTGAGCCCGGCGGCGATGCGGCGCTGGAAGATCAGCACCAGGATCACCAGCGGCAGCGTCACGACCATGGCGCCAGCCATGATCTCGGCGATCGGTTCCTGCTGCTCGACGATGCCGGTGAACTGCGCGATCGCGACCGGCACCGTCTGGGCCGACGGGTTGGTGAGGGTGAAGGCGAGCGCGAAGACGTACTCGTTCCACGACACGATGAAGGTCAGCAGGCCGGTCGTGACCAGCGCGGGGACGGTCAGCGGCAGCAGGATGCGCGCGAAGATCTGGGCGGTCGTGGCGCCGTCGACGACGGCGGCCTCCTCGATCTCGCGTGGCAGGCCGCGGAAGAAGGCCGTCAGCACCCAGGTCGAGAAGGGCAGCGTGAACAGCGGGTAAGCGTAGAGCATCGCGGCCTGGGTTCCGAAGATCCCGAGCGAGCGGACGTTCTCGTACATGCCCGACAGCACCGAGATCTGCGGGAACATCGTCATGGCCAGCACGGCGTAGAGCATCGGCATCTTGCCGCGGAAGCGCAGCCGGCCCAGCGCGTAGGCAGCGAACGACCCGGCCGTCAGCGCCAGCAGGGCGCTCCCGCCGGCGACCAGCAGCGAGTTGGCCAGCGCGCGCAGGAAGGGACCGTTGGTCAGCACGTGCTCGTAGTTGACGAGGGTCGGCGCGC
>CAZJGU010000157.1:0-2705 GCA_964545455.1 uncultured bacterium
CGAGCTGCAGGGCTACCAGGCGGCGCTGCGGACCAGCGCTCGCCCCGGCCACTCCGAGCACCAGCTGGGGACGGCCGTCGACCTGCGCGCCCGCGGGGGCGCGGCGCCCTGGGACATCGACTTCGGCGCGACGCCGACCGGGCGGTGGCTGCTGCAGAACGCCTGGCGCTACGGCTTCGCCCTGAGCTACCCGGCGGGCCAGGAGGCGCGCTCCTGCTACGCTTACGAGCCGTGGCACTGGCGCTGGGTCGGACGCGAGGTGGCGTCCGACGTGCGCCGCAGCGGCCTCGTGCTGCGCGACCTGCTCTGGGAGGATCGATGACCGTCACCGCGCCCAAGCCATCGTCCGGACCGTCCCGTCGGGCGGACCGCCTCGCGCGCGGTCTGCTGGTGCTGGCCGCGTCGCTGTCCCTGTCCGTCGCGGCGGCGCACGCCACCATCGTGTTCGGAACCGTCACCAGCGAACCCACCCCCCCGACGCCGGACGCGGTCACGCGCCTGCGACTCGAGATGGTCGACCCGGTCGACGCGCCGGTCGAGGACGCCGTGGTCTTCGTCGAGGCGACCCCGCCCGACGGCGGCGAGCCCCTGGTCAGCGACCGCTTCGCCGAGCCCGAGCCGGGGATCTACCGCACCGACCTGGTCCTCGACCGACCGGGCGCCTGGACCCTGCTCTTCCGCGACCAGACCTTCCGGCAGGAGGAGGCGCGCGCGACGCTCCAGCTGATGGTGGGCGCGGACGGCACCGACGAACCGCTGTCGTTCATCTTCCCCCCGACCGCGATCGGTCCGCAGGGGATCGGAACCTGGCTGCTCTGGCTGATCGGCCTGCCGGTGGCCGCGGGGGCGATCGTGACGATCATGGTGCTGCGGGGCGGTCAGCCCTCCCCCGCCGCGGAGCAGGAACGAAGCGACGCGTGAGCCTCTGGGCGCAGACGTCGGGCACCGTCGTCAACGTCCTGGCCGTCCTGCTCGGATCGGTCCTCGGCTTGGCGCTGCGCAGGCGCCTGCCCACGCGGACCGTCACCACCGTCATGCAGGCGATCGGGCTGACGACGGTGTTCATCGGCATCGCCTCGGCCTGGGACCTGACCCGTGTGGACGACCCGCCGGGCGTGATCGTCGCGCTGCTGGGCCTGGCGATCGGCGGCGTGATCGGCGAGGCGCTGGGGATCGAGCGCGGTCTGGACGCCCTGGGCGAACGTCTGAAGCGGCGCTTCCGCGGTTCCGGACGCTTCACCGAAGGCTTCGTGACCGCCACGCTGCTGTTCTGCGTCGGACCGCTGACGCTGATCGGCGCGATCCAGAACGGGCTGGTGGGGGACGCCGACTTCCTGCTCCTCAAGAGCGCCCTCGACGGCCTGTCGGCCCTGGCGCTGTCGACCACCTTCGGCATCGGCGTGATGGCCTCGGCGATCGTCATCGCGGTCTACCAGGGCGGCCTGTCGCTGGCGGCCGGCCTGCTGTCGGGCTGGCTGCCCGATCCGGCGACCGATCCGAGGGTGCTGCTCGTAGGCGGGGTCGGCGGCCTGATGATCGTGGGACTCGGCCTGGGACTGCTGGAGCTGGTGAAGGTGCGCGTCGCGAGCATGCTGCCCGCCCTGGTGGTGGTCGTGCCGCTGTGGTGGGCGCTGGGTCGGCTGCTCTAGCTCGCGGACGCCTCCGGACCCGCCCCCGAGGCCCCCGAGGTCGCGAGGAGACCGCCCAGCCAGACGTCGATCATCTCGAAGGCCATCTCGCGCGCCGGCCGCGTCGCGCCCTCGCCGTGGACGGCGTAGTCGATCGACTCGATCGTCGCGAGGAAGGTACCGGCCATCAGCAGCGGGTCGACCGGACGCGCCTCGCCCCGGGCGATGGCGGCGTCGAAGGCGTCCCGGAGCGGCTCCATCAGCGCCGTGTAGGCCAGGCCGCGCAGGCGCTCGGCGTGCTCCGGCGTGGCGGCCGCCATGTCGCTGCGGACCATCTGGAACAGGTCGACCAGCGGCTGGCCCAGCAACCAGTCGGCCGCCGAGGTCAGCGCTTCACGCAGGTCGCCGGCGTCGGCGACGGCGCGCTCCATCGCCAGGCGGTGCCGGCGCATGCTGTGCTCGACCACCTGGACGTAGAGGTCCTGCTTGCCGTCGGGGGCATGGTAGTAGAGCGACGCCTGACGGATCCCCAACCGCTGCGCGATGTCGCGCATCGTCACCCCGGCGAAGCCGTGGCGGGCGAAGAGTTCCTCGGCCGCGCGCAGGACGCGCTCGCGGGCCGGCGTCGGGTCGCTCACCCGTGCACGATACCGCCCGCACGGAACGCCGACCGACGCCCAGACCGCCATCGCACGGCCGCGGCGAGCGCACGGGGGGCGTGCTAGCCTTCGCGCATGCGTCTCGACGACGACGAACTGGCCCACCTGGCGCGTTTGGCCCGGCTGCGCCTCGACCCCGCGGAGGCGCCCGGCCTGCAGGCCGACGTGGAGGCGGTGCTCGCGCACCTGGGCGCGCTGGCCGACGTCGACGTGGACGGTCTCGAGCCGATGCTGCGGCCGGTCGCGGTCGAGGGGGGCCTCCGGGAGGACCGCGTCGAACCCGGGCTGGACCCCGAGCGCAGCCGCGACCTCGCGCAGGCCCGCCGCGACGCCTTCGTGCGGGTGGCGCGGACCGGCGGGGACGACGGCTGAGCAACTGTGTCTCGTGTCAAGTCATGCGGCGTTGGATGGGGCCCAG
>CAZJGU010000158.1:0-2679 GCA_964545455.1 uncultured bacterium
GCCGCCGGGCCGCAGGATGCGCGCCGCTTCCGCGAAGGCGGCCTGGCGGTCCCGCAGCTCGTTGGGGGTGCCGCCGATCGTCACGGCCGCGAAGCTCGCGTCGGCGTAGGGGAGGTCGTGCGCGTCGGCCTGGAGCAGGGTCGCCTCGATGCCGTCGCGCGCCAGCCGTCGCGCCCCGACGGCGAGGAAGGCGCCGGACAGGTCGCAGCCGTGCAGCAGCGCCTGCGGCTGCACCGCGTGCAACGCGCGCAGGTAGTGCCCCGACCCGCAGCCGACGTCCAGCACCGCGTCGCCGGGCTGCAGCGCGGCCCACGCCGTCATCTGCTCCAGCTCCCGCCTGCCGCGGTAGCGCCCCAGGGTCAGCAGCGCCGCTGCCCGCCGACGCCAGATCGGATCGTAAACGGCCGCGACCAGGGGCGAGCGGTTGACCCAGGCGACCGCTCGGCGCTCGGGGCGCACCCGTGGATCGCGCGCCACGCCGTCGTCGGCGTGGGCCACGTCGCGACGCAGCCGCACGCCGTCCAGGCGGTTCAGAGGTTCCATCCCCCGGCGACCGGCAGGTAGGCGCCGGTCACGTAGCGGGCCTCCTCCGACACCAGGTAGCGGGCGGCGGACGCCATCTCGTCCAGGGTGCCCGGACGCTCCATCGGGATCTCGTCGATCGGCTGGGTGACGCTGTTCTCGATCACGCCCGGTGCGATCACGTTGGCGGTCAGGCCGTGGCGGGCCTCGCTCTTGGCCAGCGCGCGGGTGTAGAGCAGCACGCCGGTCTTGGCGATCTGGTAGGCGACGATCCCTGGCTTGGCCACCAGCGTGTCGGAGCCGGCGTAGCCGACGTTCACGATCCGGCCGCGCGGGGAGGCGCGCAGGGTCGGCAGGGCGCGCTGGCAGACGTAGAACGTCGCGTTCAGGTTCGAGTCCATCATCTCGTGCCAGGCCGTGGCGTCCAGCTCGGCCAGCGGACCCTTGTGGTAGTTGCCGACGTTGTTCACCACGACGTCCAGCCGCCCGAAGCGTGCCACGGCGCGGTCGACCAGCGCCTGCGCCTGCGCCTCGACGGTGACGTCGGCCTGCACGACCTCGGCGTCGACCCCGAAGGCACGGGCGTCGGAGGCGACGTCGTGGGCCTCGGCCTCGCTCCCGCGGTAGTGGACGACGACGTCGAAGCCGTCCTCGGCCAACGCGAGCAGCAGCCGGCGACCGATCCCCTTGGCCGATCCGGTGACCAGCGCCGCAGGCCTCACCGGCCCGCCCCCTCGCGCAGCGGGGGCCCCGTATGACCGTGTTCGAGGACGTGCAGCACCAACTCGCGCGTAGGCCGGTTGAGGTCCAGCTCGCGCAGCGCCCGTCGCAGCGGCAGCCAGGCGAACGCGTCGGCCTCGTCGTTGAGGCGCACCCCGCCATCCCCGCGCGCGCTGAAGTTCAGCAGCACGAAGTGGCTCGGTCGGTGGAACTGCGGGTGGTCGATCGCTTCCAGCGTCGGCGCCCAGCGAACGTCCCACAGCGTCAGGCCGGTCTCCTCCTCGAACTCGCGCAGCAACGCGGCCCGCAGCGACTCGCCGGCGTCGACCTTGCCGCCCGGCACCCCCCAGGTGCCCCGCCACTTGCGCGTCCGCACGAACAGGCCGCGACCGTGCGCGTCCAGCACCAGCGCCCCGACCGTGGTCAGGGGGCGGGACGGGGGGGCGGCGTCGGCGGTCGTCATGGCAGCGGAACCTCCTCGGCGCGACGGTACGCGGCGTAGCGCCCCAACCTCCGTACCTGGACCCCCAATGCCCAGCCGAGGGCCGCCAGGCACGCCCACGGGAACCAGCCCGGAACCCCCGCGACCAGCAGAGCGGCCAACGCCAGCGTCTGCGTCGACAACCCCAGGTCCACCAGCGTCGCGGTCGAGAACAGGTCGGACCAGGCCAGCCGCCGTTCGAGCGGGGCTGCCTCGAACGGCGCGCCCTCGACGCGCTCGAACAGCGCGCGGTCGGCCCGTTCGATCCAACGGTCCTGTGGCGCCAGCAGGTACCGGTAGAGCCCCTCGAACAGGCGGTAGACCGGCTCGGGCGCGCCGCGCGGCGGCTCGCTCCCCGGAGGACCGGGCGCGTCGACGATGCGCTCGCGCCGGTAGAGCCGCTCCATGTTGAAGTCCAGCGAGAGCACCGCCGTCGAGGCCAGGAAGCCCGCTACGGCCAGCAGCGCGCCGACGTGCCACGCCAACGCCGCGAAGACGGCGGCGTTCACGACCAGGTCCATGCCCGTGTCGTAGTAGCGACCCATCCGCGTCACCCGTCCCGTCGCCCGGGCCAGGCCGCCATCGACGTTGTCCAGCAGCGCCTTCGCCGCGAGCAGGCCGGCGGCCACCAGCCAGCCGATCGAGGTGGACGCATCGGAGGGCGGCGGGAACGCGGCGATCGCCACGGCCGCGACCAGCCCCATCACGCTGTGGACCGTCACCAGCGCCAACGGATCGACGCCCAGGGGCGCGAGCAGGCGCACCAGCGCCGTCGCCACCGGCTGCAGCACGACCATCACGCGTTCCCGTCGTGGACGGGCCTTGACGGGGCCGGGCATCGTGGCCGGATGCTACCACCCGGGGGTGGCGCACCCGGAGCCGCCCCGCGCCGCGCGGTAGGCTGGCGCCATGCTGGGCCTCGCGATCGTCGCCGCCGTCCTCGCCCTCGCCTGGTG
>CAZJGU010000159.1:0-2551 GCA_964545455.1 uncultured bacterium
GGCCCGCTCGACGAAGTCGGCCGCCTTGGCCATGAGGAACTGGTACTCGGCGATGCGGTGCGCGTTGAGCGCGTCGCGGGCGGAGGTGATGCCGCCGACGATCAGGCTCTGCGGGTGCGGGTTCTTGCCGCCGAAGATGGCGCTGGCCTTGGCGCTCATGCGCTGGACGGCCAGGTTGTCGAGGTAGTGCGACGCCAGGATGAGGTTCTCTTCAGGCGTCAGCTTGTACTTCGGGTGCCCCCAGTAGCCGCCCGCGAACGGTCCCAGCTGGCCGCTCTGCACGAAGGCCAGCAGGCGCTCGGCGACGGCGCGGTAGTGGCTGACCGAGGCGTTGTAGGGCTTGTCGTGGTAGCGGAAGGCGACCTCGGTCGCGAGCTCGGGATCGGCGTCCAGGGCGCTGACGACGTCGAACCAGTCCATCGCGTGCAGCTGGTAGAAGTGCGTCGTGTGGTCGTTGACCAGCTGGCCGGCCCAGATCAGGTTGCGCACCATGCGCGCGTTGGGCGGGATGGTCACGCCGTAGGCGCTCTCGGTCGCCTCTACGCCGCGCTCGTAGTGGTGGAAGGTGCAGACGCCGCAGATCCGCTGGGCGAACATCCCGACGTCCTTGGGATCACGCCCGCGCATGATGTTCTCGAAGCCGCGGAAGGCGGTGCTGCTGCTCGAGGCCTCCTCGACGAGACCGTTGTCGTCGACTTCGATCTCGATGCGGAGGTGCCCCTCAATGCGGGTGATCGGGTCGATGATGTGCTTGGCGGCCACGGTTCACTGCTCCTTCTTCGCCTGGCGGTTCTCCGAGGCGCTCTTGATGGCGGTCGCGGTGGCGTGGATCGCCACACCGGCCGCGGCGGCGCCGAGGACGACCTGTCCGATCGTGTCGGCGTTGGCGTCGGTTCCGAACGGGGTCGAGTAGACGCGGCCGGCGAGCGGCACTTCGAACGGGGTTAGGGTGTCCCAGAAGCCGGGCTCGCTGCAGCCGATGCAGCCGTGACCGGCCTGGATCGGCCAGGAGGCGCCTTCGTTGTAGCGGACGACGCCGCAGTTGTTGTAGGCCATCGGGCCCTTGCAGCCGACCTTGAACAGGCACAGGCCCGCCTTGAGGCCTTCGATGTCGGTCCAGCCCTCGACGAACTCGCCAGCGTCGAAGTGGCCGCGCCGCTCGCACTTGTCGTGGATGCGGTCCTGGTAGGCCCACAGCGGACGGCCGTAGGCGTCCAGCGACGGCAGCCGGCCGAACATGGCGTACTCGAGGATGGTGCCGACGACGTTGGTGCTGCTGACCGGGCAGGCCGGCAGGTTGATGACCGGCTTGTTGATCCCGCGCTGCCGCAGGAAGTCGCCGACGCCGAGCGCCGTGGTGGGGTTGGGCCGCGCGGCGGGGATGCCCCCGTAGGCGGCGCAGGTGCCGGCGTTGATGACGGCGGCGGAGTGGCGGGCGACGTGCTCGACCTTCTCGACGCCGGTTTCGCCGATGGGCCCGATGGTGAGGAAGTTGCCGTCGTCACCCACCGGGACCGAGCCCTCGAAGACGGCGATGTACTGGCCGTCGAACCTCTCGATCGATTCGGCCAGGACGTCCTCGGCCGCCTGACCGGAGGGCGCCATGAGCACCTCGGCGTACTCGAGGCTGATCAGGTCGAGGATCAGCTCGTCGACGCCGGGGTTGGTGTTGCGGATGAGCGCCATCGAGTTGCCGGTGCAGGACTGCAGCTCCTGCCAGATGACCGGGATCCGGGTGGCGACCTCCTGGGCGCGCGCGACCCGCAGGTCGAACATCGGCGGCAGCCCCAGCGTCGCGGTCATGACCGCCGACATCTTCAGGAAGTCGCGCCGCGAGATGCCGCGACGCTTGAGGATCTGCTCGAGGTCGACGTCCTTGATCGGGTCGCGTGCCTCGAGCTTGTCGAGGTTGGCGTCCGCCTCGGCCGCGAGCTGCTCGTAGTACTCCTGGGTCCTCAGGTCGAGGCCGTCGGTGACGTCGGGGTCGTGGTTCCTCGGTGCTGGACTCATGCGCTCCTCCTCGCGCCTGCCGGTGCCCCGTTCGGGTGCACCGCCGTTCGACCGAGACGCTCCTCGGCCAGGGTCACGGACCGGTTGGCTGTCGTGCTCGGGCCTGGCATCGGTTCCGGTGCCGAGGACGGCAGCGCGGCAACCTCGCGTACGTGATGGACCGAACGTAGCAGTACGCGTCCTCGCCGCCATGGGGCATCCGTCCCCTGCTCTCGTGAACGGTTTCACGTACTCTTGGAATCCGCGCATCCTCGTCAGGGACGGGACGTTCGTCCCCGGGCGCCCACCGGATTCGGACCTAGTCTGAGAAGCATGAGCGGACGGCCTCCGGGACCGGAGGCGCCGCCGACCTCGTTCCCAGGCCCAGGCCCACGCGCTGCCGGGCCCGTGCCGGAAAGGACCCCCATGCCGCACCGTCCCCCCGCCCGTCCTGGCCCATGGTCGCGCGTCCTGGTCGCGCTCTCGCTGGTCGCGCTGGCGTTCGGATCGCTGGCCTTCGCCCAGGAGACCGACCCGCTGATCGAACGCGCCCGCGCCCTGT
>CAZJGU010000160.1:0-2445 GCA_964545455.1 uncultured bacterium
AGCGCCCTCGATGGTCAGTGCCTCGCCCCGCGCCTGGGCCAGCAGGTGCGCCAGACCGGGCGCCTGACGCAGGTCGAAGGCGTAGCTGGCCAGCACCCGACCCAGCGCGTCGCGCGACGCGTAGCGGACCGGTCGGATCGAGCCGCCGTCGAAGTCCTGCAGCACCAGCGACTGCAGGAGGTCGTCCATCGCCTCCTCCGGCACCTGCAGGACCAGCTCCTGCGTGCCGGTCACGATCCCTTCGTGCTCGAAGGTCGCGAGGCCGCTGGTGGTCGCCACCAGGCGCGTGACCGGCAGGTCCGCCGCGGCGACCGGCGCGTCCTGGGCGTGGGCGGCGGGGAGGAGCGCCAGCGTGGCGACCAGCCAGGTCGCCAGGGCGAGGAGGGCCGACCGCACGGGGGGGCGGGCGGCGCGTACGGGGAACGATCGGTGGTGGGTCATGCCCGCATCGTAGGGGAGGCTGGGATGAGAGGAGGACGAGCGGCGCACGCGGCGCGTGAACGAACCTTCAGCGATCGTCGTCGGGCCGGTAGCTACCGGTGAAGCGACAGGTGCGCGAGCCGTCCCGCTGGCAGACCTGACGTTCCGCCGGTAGGCCGGTGGCGCGCTGGATGGTGCGGGGCAGGAGGTCGCAGACCGGCTCGAAGCGCACGCCCGCCTGGTAGTAGACGCAGTTGTGCGCCTCGAACGTCCAGGTCTCGCCCGGGCTTTCGTCGAGCCGTCCGAGCATCTCGCCGTAGTCCAGGCGCTCCATCAACGCCAGCAACCGTTCGCGCGGCGGGAGCGGCGCCAGCTCCTCACGCACCGCGTCGCCGAGGCGCGTCGCGACGCCGTCCAACAGGGCGCGCAGGTGCTGCTCGGCCTCGGCCTCGGCCAGCACCAGGTCCAGCAGCTCGTCGTAGCGCTTGGGGAAGTGGCCCTCCGCCGCGTGGGTCAACTGGACGCGGCGGGCCGGCCGGCCGGGGCCGGCGCGTCGCGACGCGGCGTCCTCGACCAGGCCGGCGGCACGGAGCCGGGCCAGGTGGTGGCGAACGGTGTTCTCGGCCAGGTCCAGCGCCTCGACCAGTTCCGGCACGCTGGCGGGGCCGGTGCGCTTGAGGTGGGCCAGCAGGGCGTCGCGCGAACTCATCTTTCCACCATATCCACCATTGCCATGGTGGGGAAGGGTCGCGTACCGTGAGCTCGAAACGGAGGGATCCCCATGAAGGTCAACGAAGGTGCGATCGATCGCGTGATCCGGGTGGCGCTCGCCGCCGTCCTGTTCTTCCTCATCTTCAGCGGTACCGTGAGCGGCGTCTGGGCCTGGGTGGCCGGCGTGGCCGGCGCGGCCGCGCTGGTCACCGGCGCGCTGGGCTTCTGTGGCCTGTACGCCCTGATCGGCGTGAACACCTGCCCGGCGCCGAAGGCCAAGGGCTGACACCGACGCCGGCTCCGGCCGGCATCCACCCGTCGGCAGCGAACGAGCGCCGCCCCGTGCATCGGGGCGGCGCTCGCGTGGTGGGCTCGGGACGCGGTCAGTCGGCCGTTTCGGCCTCCATCGGGACCGGCAGCGGCGTGTCGGGTCCGATCTCGGGCAGGACCGGGTGCTCGACCGCCGGCTGGTCGCCGGTCAGGGTGTGCAGGAAGGCGGTGATGAGGCGGACGTCCTCGTCGCTCAGTTCGCTGCCCAGCTGGGCGTCGCCCATGATCCGCACCGCGTCCTCCAGCGACCAGACCGTGCCGGAGTGGAAGTAGGGCGGGGTGATCGCGATGTTGCGAAGCGAGGGGGACTTGAACACGTAGCGGTCCGCCTCGACCTCGGTCACGGTGTAGCGGCCCAGGTCGTCGGGGGGCAGGACGAAGGCGTCGGGACGCTCGACCACGCCGAAGGGGAAGTAGTTGGTGCCGCCCATGTTGATGCCCAGGTGGCAGCCGGCGCAGCCGCGGTTGACGAAGGTCTCGAAGCCGGCGCGCTCCTCCTCGCTCAGGGCGGTAGCCTCGCCCTTCATGAAGCGGTCGAACGGCGCGTTGGGCGTGAGTAGCGTGGCCTCGAACACCTCGATCGCCAGGGCGACGTTCTCGAAGGTGATCGGGTCGGGGTCGTTGGGGAAGGCGGCCGCGAACAGCTCGACGTAGCCCGGCATCGACGCGAGCGTGGCGATCACCCGCTCGGGGGTGTTGTTCATCTCCAGCGCGTCCTGGATCGGGCCCATCGCCTGGGCGGCGAGGTCCTCGGCGCGGCCGTCCCAGAACTGCGCGACGTTGTAGACGGCGTTGAACATGGTGGGCGAGTTGCGACCGCCACGCTGCCAGCCGTGCCCCAACGAGGTGGGTTGCAGGTCGACGCCGCCCATGCCGACGTTGTGGCAGCTGTTGCAGCTGATGGCCCAGCTGGCCGACAGTCGCGGGTCGAACCAGAGCGACCGGCCCAGCTCCTCCTTGGCGGCGCTCCAGGGGTTGTCCGCC
>CAZJGU010000161.1:0-2394 GCA_964545455.1 uncultured bacterium
GCCGGCATCCTGCCCGAGCACGTGCTGGGCGACGCCGAGAACCCGCTCACCGTGGCGTCCTTCAACAAGCAGACGCCGGTCACGACCGGACCGTTCAAGGTCGCCGAGTTCGTCCCCGGGAGCTACGTGCGGCTCGAGCCCAACGAACTCCACTGGGCCGGCACGCCGAAGCTGGCCGGTCTGATCTTCCGCATCATCCCCGACCCCAACACCCAGGTCGCGCAGGCACTGGCCGGCGAGTTGGACATCGTCACCCGCCTCAGCGCCAGCCTGGCCGAGGGGATCGAGCGTTCGCCGCGCCTCGAGGTGCTGCGCCAGTCCCAGAACCTGTTCTACTGGATCGCCCTGAACCAGGACGACCCGCGCTTCACCGACCCCGTCGTTCGCCAGGCCCTGCTGATGGCGCTCGACCGTGAAGCGATGATCGACGCCGTCCTCGAGGGCTACGGCCAGGTCGCCACCGGTCCGGTCGCTCCGCTCCTGGGCGCGCTCTACAACGGCGACGTCGCCACCTACCCGTACGATCCCGAGGGTGCCGCGGCGCTGCTCGAGCAGGCCGGTTGGACGCTCAACGCCGACGGCGTGCGTGAGAAGGACGGCGAGACGCTGGCCTTCCCGATGGAGACCGGTCAGTTCGGCTACCTGGTGCCCGCCACGCTACTCGCGCAGCAGTACTGGGAGGCGATCGGCGTCGAGGCGGACGTGCAGGTCATGGAGTGGAACGCTTACATCCAGCAGGTCGTCGTCGCGCGCGACTACTCGGCCAGTCTGGCGTGGTGGAGCATGCCGCCGACCGCCGACGTCGCCCCGTACCTGTCGTGCAGCGCCGCGCAGTCAGGCAACAACATCCCCAACTACTGCAACGAGGAGCTCGACGAGCTCATGAACGCCGGTCGCCGCGCGATCACGGCGGAGGACCAGATCGCCGCCTACGCCGACATGCAGGAGTTCACCTCCGTCGAGCTTCCCTACCTGTTCCTGTGGTACCCGGACATCCTGACCGCCAAGAGCTCCGACCTGATGGCGTTCCCCGAGATCAACGCCTCGACCGCCTTCCAGCACGCCGTCGACTGGTACGTCGCCCGCTGAGGCGGATCGCCACGTACCGCTCGCCACGCGCTTCCGTGCGCCCTCCCCGTTCCCGGTCCGACGGATCCGCCCCGCGCGGATCCGTCGGACCCTCGCGCCCGCGTAGGGCGGAAGGACCGACGTCATGACCGTCTTCGTCGCGCGGCGGGTCCTCCAGGGCGTCTTCGTCCTGTTCCTCGTCTCGCTGCTGACGTTCTTCCTGATCAACCTGGCCCCGGGCGGACCGTCGTCGCTCGTCGACTTCCAGTCGACCGCAGCCGAACGCGAGGCACGCCTGGCACGCTTCGGACTGGACCGGCCCCCGCACGAGCGCTACGCCGTCTGGCTGGCCGGTGCCGTGCGCGGCGACCTGGGCGTCTCGATCAACCAAGGCCTGCCCGTCACGGGACTGCTGCGCCAGCGCCTGGGCACGACGCTGCAGCTGGCGCTGGCCGCCCTGGCGCTGGCCGCCGTGTTCGGCGTAGCCCTGGGCCTGGTGGCCGCGCTACACCGCAACCGCTGGCCCGACCACCTGGTCAGCACCGTCTCGACCCTCGGCATGTCGGTCCCGAACTTCTGGCTCGGGATCGTCGCGATCATCGTCTTCGCGGTGCAGCTCGGTTGGCTGCCCGCGTCGGGCTCCGCGCCGATCGGGCGCGAGGTGACCTGGCTCGACCGGCTCCGGCACCTCGCGATGCCGGCGGGGGTGCTGGCCTTTAGCCTCATGCCCAACGTGGTGCGCGTCACCCGCGCCGCCGTCCTCGAGGTCGCCGCCGCCGACTACGTTCGCACCGCCCGCGCCAAGGGCGTCGTCGAACGGCGCGTGCTGCTCAAGCACACCCTTCGCAACGCGCTCGTGCCGGTCGTCGCCGTGCTGGGCCTGATCACCACCGTGCTGTTCTCGGGCTCCGTCGTGATCGAGAGCGTCTTCGGTTGGGCAGGGCTGGGTCGGCTGGCGATCGAGGCGGCCAACGGCCGTGACTACCCCGTCATCCTGGGGGTGACGCTGCTGGCCGGGGCGGTCGTGGTGAGCGTCAACATCGTCGTCGACCTGATCTACGCCCTCGTCGATCCGAGGATCCGTCATGGCTGACGTGCCGGTCCGCTCCGCAGCCAACGAACGTCGCGGCGGACGCACCTGGCGCCGCATCCGGCGCGAGCCCCTCGGTCTGATCGCCTTCGCGATCCTCGTCCTGCTGGTCCTGGCCGTGGTGGCCGGACCGTGGCTGTGGCCGTACTCGCCCACCCGGACCGCGCCCCTGACCACCCTCGAACCCCCCTCGGCCCAGCACTGGCTGGGCACCGACGAGCTGGGTCGTGACGTCT
>CAZJGU010000162.1:0-2343 GCA_964545455.1 uncultured bacterium
CGGGTCGAGCCGGGCAAGACGCCAGGCACCGTAGGCGGACCGCGCGACTTCGACCTGACCGTCATCGGCCACACCGGCAAGCTGGACCCCACCGGCCGGCTGGGCGGCTACGGCGACCCGGACGCCACCTACACCGGCTGGAACGACGCCGAGGCGGTGAGCCTGCTGGACCAGGCCGCCTCGGAGTCCGACCTCGACACCCGCGCCGCGCTGTACGCCGACGTGCTGCGCCGCATGCACGACACGCCGCCGTTCATCTACTTCGGCGCCGCCAACCGCAGCTACGCCCACCGCGCCGAGGTCGACGGCTTCTGGATCACGCCCCTCCTGGACACCTACGACTTCCGCACCGCGACGCTGCGGTAGCGGCGCCCCAGACGCGTCGGTCCGGGCCATCGGTCCGGGCCGACGCGCTCTCGTCCGTCCCCCGCGGAGCCCTGCATGCTTCCCTATCTGACGCGCACGCTGGTATCCCTCGTCGTCACCCTGGTGCTGGTGGCGACCCTCGTCTTCCTCGCCGTCGGCGCCCTGCCCGGCGACGCGGCCGCCCTCCGGGTCGGCACCGAGGGCGGCGCCGGCGCGGCCGACGCCGCACGGCGCGAACTGGGCCTCGACCGGTCCATGGCGACGCGCTACGTGGACTGGTGGGCCGACCTGGCGCGCGGCGACCTGGGCGCTTCGTTCCGGGAGCGCCGGCCGGTCGCGACCATCCTGGCCGAGCGGATCCCCGTCACCGCCGCCCTGGCCGCCGCCGCACTGGCCCTGTCGCTCGTGGTCGGCCTGACCCTCGGGCTGGCGGCGGGACTTCGACCCGGCAGCGCCCTCGACCGCGGCGTGCTGGCGTTCACGACCGCCGGCCTGGCCCTGCCCGAGTTCTGGATCGGCTTCGTGCTGCTGCTGCTCTTCGCGGTCCGTTGGCCGGTCCTGCCACTGATCGGCCTGCCGGAGGACGGCGGCGTGCTGGCCTGGGCGCGCCACCTGGCGCTGCCGGCGGCCACCCTGGCCCTGCCCCGCGCGGCGCAGCTGGCGCGGCTGGCGCGGGCGACCGTGCTGGAGCACCGGCACGCCCCGTGGCTGCGGACCCTGAGGTCCAAGGGCGCCGGGCCGGCGCGCGAGGCCCGCCAGCTGGCCGCGGTGGCCGTGCCGGGCCTGCTGCCGTTGATCGCGCTGGAGGCCGGCGGGCTGCTGACCGGAACGATCGTGGTCGAGCAGGTCTTCGGCCTGCCCGGCCTGGGCTCGACCCTGATCGGCTCGATCGGCGCGCGCGACCTTCCCGTCGTGCAGGGCGCCGTGCTCATCGCCGTGATCGTGTACGTCCTGGTGAACGTCGCCGCCGACCTGGCCCAGGCCGCGGCCGACCCGCGCATCCGAACCGCATGATCGGGTCCGGCGGCGGGGAGGACGGGCCGCGCGAGGCGGTGGACGGCGCGACCGCCCTGCGCGGCTCCGGGGCCGCGCGGCCCGCCCGCGCCACCGGCGGACCGACTCCGGCGACGCCGCGTCCCGCCTGGCTCTCGCCCCGCGCGGTGTGGCGGCTGTGGACCCACGCCCCGGCACGGGCCCGGGCCGGCTCGATGCTGGCGGCGCTGGTTCTGGTCGTGACGCTGGTCGGACCGGCTGCCCTGCCGTACGACCCGCTGAAGCCCGACTACCGGGCCACCTACGCCGCGCCCTCCCTCGCGCACCCTCTGGGGACCGACGGCCTGGGCCGCGACGTCCTGGCCCGCACCCTGGCCGGCGGGCGAGTATCGATGACGATCGCGAGCCTCGCCGCGCTGCTGGCGGCGACGCTGGGCGGCATCGCCGGCCTCGCGGCGGCCGAGGGCGGCGCCCGCGTGGACGCCGGCCTGGTCCGCGGGTTCGACGCGCTGCTGGCGTTCCCCGGCTTCCTGCTGGTGCTGCTGGTCGTCGCCGCCACCGGCGGCGGCGTGCCGCAGACGATCCTCGCGCTGGGCGTCGCGGGATCGCCGCTGTACTTCCGGCTGGTGCGCGGCTTCGCTCGATCGGCCCGCACGGCCGAGCACGTGACCGCCGCGCGCGCCCTGGGCGCCGGACCGCTACGCACCGCTGGGAAGCACATCCTGCCTACCTTCGCGGGTCCGTTGGCCGTGCAGGTCGCCTCGACGCTGGCGACGTTCCTGCTGGTCGAGGCGTCGCTGTCGTACCTGGGCCTGGGGGTGTCGCTCCCGACCCCGACCTGGGGCAACGTCCTGCAGGACGCGCGGGCGCTGCTCACGCGGCAGCCGTGGGCCGCGCTGGGACCCGGCCTGGTGCTGGGGATGGCGACGCTGTCGCTGCAGCTGCTGGCGGACGGACTGCGGGACGCGGGGGAGGTCCGAGGGT
>CAZJGU010000163.1:0-2159 GCA_964545455.1 uncultured bacterium
ACATGCCGTAGGCGTCGGCCCGCAGCGCCAGGGTGACGCCCGGCGTGAACTCGACGACCTCGATCCGGTAGACGACGCCGCGCAGGGTGCCGGGCAGCATCGACAGCACCAGCGCCAGCTTGACGGCCGCGGCGGTGAAGCTCCAGAAGCGGCGCCAGCCGGGCCGGGGACCGGACGCGAACACCAGCCCCGCGCAGGCGAACGACGCCAGCGGCGCGAGCAGCGGCCGGAGGTCGACGACCTCCACGTCACGGCCCCCCGCCCGGCAGGAGCGCCAGCACGCCCGGCTCGACGAACGAGATCGGCAGGCGGGCGAACACGCCCAGCGCCAGGCACCCGAAGGCCAGGACCAGGATCGGTCCGCGCATCGCCCAGGGGGCCTCGCGCGCGTTCGCGACCTCGTCGTGGATCGGCGGCCGGAAGTAGAGGGCGTTCACCATCCGCACGAAGTAGACGAAGATGAACAGCGCCCCGAAGATCAGCACCACGCCGAAGGGGCCGCGATCGGCCTCGAAGGCGCCCAGCGCGATGTACCACTTGCACACGAAGCCGGCGGTCGGCGGCAGGCCGACGATCGACACGGCGCCGATCGCGAGCGCCGCCGAGGTCAGGGGCATCGTGCGCGCGACCCCCTGGAGGTCCTGCAGCGTGCGCTTGCCGGTCGCATGGATCAGGGCGCCGGCGGCGAGGAACAGCGTCATCTTGATCAGCGCGTGGTTGAAGACGTGCACCGCCGCGCCCAGGAAGGCGTAGGGCGACGCCAACCCCAAGCCCAGCACGATGTAGCCGATGTTGGACACGGTCGAGTAGGCCAGCATCAGCTTGAGGTCGTTCTGGAACATCGCGAAGAAGGCGCCCATCACGATCGCGATCGCGCCCAGCACGGAGAGCAGCAGGTTGAAGCCCGCCAGCGACACCACGCCGGCGTCGTAGGCCACGCCGTAGAGGCGGATCATGCCCAGGATCCCGATCTTGACGACCAGGCCGGAGAGGATCGCGCTGACCGGACCGGGCGCGATCGCGTGCGCGTCCGGCAGCCAGGTGTGCAGCGGGAACAGCGCGGCCTTGACCAGGAACGAGGTCGCCAGCAGCGCGAAGGCGACCGTGACCGGCGCGGGATCGGCGCCCGCGGCGGACGCCGCGGCCAGGCGCTCTGCGATCAGGCGCAGGTCCAGCACGCCGGTCTGGGCGTAGAGCAGTCCCGTGCCCAGCAGCATCGCCAGCGACGACACCGCCCCGATCATCAGGTACTTCAGCGCCGCGAAGGCGGCCGCCCCGCGCCCGCCGACGGCGACCAGCGCGTAGCTCGAGAGCGCCACGACCTCCATGAACACGAACAGGTTGAACAGGTCGGCCCCGAGGGTGAAGCCGACCATGCCGCCCACGTTGGCCAGCAGCAGCGCGAAGAAGGCGGCGTGCCGCGAGGCGGGCAACCGGTCGTGGGCGTAGCGCACGGCGTACGGCCCGACCAACGCGGCGAAGACGGTGAGCGGCAGGATCCAGGCGCCGACGTGGTCCAGGCGCAGCTCGATCCCGTGCGGCGCGGCGAAGGCGAAGGCGGCGTGCTCGTACGGACCGACGGCGTCCAACCGGACGACCGCCACGACGGCCAGCGCCGCCGTCGCTACGAGGATCGCCAGCGCCCAACGTCCGGCCCTTCGGGGGGCCCCGACCGCGACCAGCGGCGTGAGGGCCGCCCCCGCCAGCGGCAACGCCACCAGCCAGGCCAACAGGGCGCCGTAGCTCACGTCCGCTCCTTGAGGTCGGCGACCTCGATCGTTCCCACGTGGGCGTGGATCTGCGCGATCAGCGACAGGGCGACCGCGCTGACCGCGACGGCGACGACGATGCCGGTCAGCACCATCGCCTGCGGCAGGGGATCGGCGTAGGGGGGCGAGGTGGCCGGACCCAGGACCGGCGGGTCGGCGCCGTGGGTCCGTCCGAACGCGATGAGGAAGGCGAACACCGCGGTCTGCATGACGTTGAGGCCGATGAGCTTCTTGAGCAGGTTGCTCTTGGCGACCACCATGTACGCGCCGATCGCGAACAACGCCGCGACCAGGACCGCGTCGGCCAGGAACGGAACGCCGCTCATGCGGCGTCCCCGCTCGGCTCGCTCGCATCGTCGCCCAGGTCCGACGACGCCCCGTGCAGGGCCT
>CAZJGU010000164.1:0-2124 GCA_964545455.1 uncultured bacterium
CATCGCCAATGCATACCGGCGGTTGTGGCGGACTTCCACAGGCACCTGGTAGGTCGCCCCGCCGACGCGCCGGCTCTTGACCTCGATGCGCGGGCGTACGTTGTCGAGCGCCTGGCGGAACACCTTGAGCGGCTCCTGGCCGCTGCGTTCCTGGATCAGCCGGCAAGCGCCGTAGAAGATGCGACTGGCGAGGTTCTTCTTGCCGTCCCGCATGAGCTTGTTGATGAACGCCGTGACCGTGGTGTCGGCGTAGACGAGGTCCTGTTCGAGCTTGCGGACCTCGGCGCGTCGTCTGCGACCCATCTCTCGACTCCCCCTACTTCTTCGGCTTCTTGGTGCCGTACTTGCTACGGCCCTGGTTGCGCTGGACGTAGCGACCGACTTCGACGCCCTGGGCGTCGAGCGCGCCGCGAACGATGTGGTAGCGCACGCCCGGCAGGTCCTTGACGCGGCCGCCGCGGATCAGCACGACCGAGTGTTCCTGCAGGTTGTGCTTCTCGCCCGGGATGTAGGCCGTGACCTCGTAGCCGCTGGAGAGCCGGACGCGCGCGATCTTGCGGAGGGCCGAGTTCGGCTTCTTGGGCGTCTGGGTCTTGACGGCGGTGCAGACGCCGCGACGCTGCGGGCTGCCCTTGAGGGCCGGGGTCTTGTTCTTCTTGCTCAGTTTGGACCGCCCCTTGCGGAGCAGCTGGTTGACGGTGGGCAGCTCGATCACTCCCTGTCGTAGGTGTCGCCGTCGCCTTGCGTGGCGTCCGGCGCGCTGGCTCGGGCCTCGCTCCTGGTTCCTGCGGGGCGGGCCGTCCGCCCCCGTCTCGGTGGTGCTCGACGGTCGTCGCACGCGCTCGCGGCGCTCACGACAGACCACCCCCCGGACCCGTCGCTGCGAGCCAGGGGGACGCAAACCGGTGCAGCATAGCAGGCCAGGGCACCCGAAATCAAGCGGAGAGGGGCGAACGGGTCAGATCAGCCAGAGGCGCTGGTAGGGGGTCAGCGTGAGCTCGTCCTCCTCGACGCCGACGAAGGTCTGGGTGATCTGGTCGTACGGCTGCTCGATCCCGTGCTCGCGCAGCACGGCCGTCGGGACCCGCTGCGAGCGCTCGCTGAAGTTCATCAGCGCCACCAGCGTGCCCAGCGGGTGGGGCCGCGCGAACCCCAGCAGGTGCGGCTGCCCGAGGTCCAGCACGTCGGTCGTGTACGAGGCGTGCAGGTGCGGCGTGCGCGATCTCGCCCGGATCAGCTTGCGAAGGCCCTGGAAGATGCGGCCCTCGACGCTGTCGGCCTGGTGGCGGCGCTCGGCCGCTCGCCAGTCCATCGCGGGGCGGTGCAGCCAGCGGTTGTCGCCGGCGTGCTCCGGGTCCGCGCGGTAGCCGTAGTCGTTGAGCGTGCCGATCTCGTCCCCCATGTAGACCAGCGGGATCCCGCCGAACCCGAGGATCAGCGCGTGACCGAGCAGCATGCGCTCGATCGAGAGGGCGATCAGGCGCTCGTCGTCCGCCTCGAGCGCCGCCTCGAGGCCGGCCAGGCTGGCCAACGACCCGCTGATGCGCCGGTCCTGGGTGTCGGGGTTGTAGCCGAAGACGGCGCCGCGCGCGTGGCTACCGGGGAAGGCGCCCGAGTAGTAGTCGGACAGGAAGGCGCGGTGCGCGAAGCCGTTCAGCCCCACCGCACCCGCGTCCTCGTCGGTGATCGCCCAGCCGATGTCGTCGTGGCACCGCAGGTAGGTGCCCCAGGCGATCGAGGTCGGCGTGCGCGGGAACTCGCGCAGGGTGTGCGTCATCAGTCGGGTGTCGCGACTGGCCAGCGCCGACCAGAACTGCACCATCAGGCTGTTGTGGTAGGCGATGTTGCTCACCTTGCCGTAGCGCCGACCGGTCCCGAAGTAGTGGATCAGGTCGTCGGGGCTGACGATCGCCTCGGCCTTGTGCGCCACCGCGGGGGTGGCGATCTTGCTGCAGGCGCGCAGCGCCTGGAGCAGGTCGTGCACCTCCGGCTGGTTCTGGCAGTCGGTCCCCAGGCGCTTCCACAGGAAGGCGACGGCGTCGAGCCGGAACACCTCGACCCCGAGGTTGGCGAGGTCCAGCATGATCCGCACCATCTCCAGGAACACCTGCGGGTTGGCCCAGT
>CAZJGU010000165.1:0-946 GCA_964545455.1 uncultured bacterium
GAGGCGGGCATCGGCAAGACGCGCCTCCTGGAGACGGCGCGCGCCCATGCGCTCCGCGCGGGCCGCACCGTCTTCGCGGGGAGCGTGGATGAACTGGAGCGGACGCGACCGTTCGGCGCGCTGTTCGAGGCGCTGGGCTGGCGACCGTCGAACCCGGCGGGCCTGCCCGAGGCACTGCGCCAGCTCCTTGCCGCCGACGGCGAGGGCGACGCGCGGACATCGCGATCGCGCGATCCCGACCTGCAGTACCGCGTCGCCGACGCGATCGTCGCCACGATCGAGGAGGCGGCGCTGCAAGGGCCCGTGGCTCTGCTGCTGGACGACCTCCAGTGGGCGGACGCGTCCACGTTGGTCGCCCTCAACGCCCTCACGCGCTGGGTCGGCTACCTCGACGTGGCGGTGCTCGCGACGCTCCGCCCGGTGCCGCGCGCGCTGGAACTGGTGCGTCTCATGGAGCGCCTCGCCCGGTCCGGGGGTCGCCACCTCGACGTCGGGCCGCTCGACGAGCGAGCGGTGACCGATCTCGTGAGCGACACGCTGGGCGCGATGCCCGGTTCCACCGTCGCGGCTGCGGTGGCCGGTGCCGCCGGCAACCCGTTGTTCGTCACGGAAATGCTGCGCGTCCTGCGTGAGGAGGGCGCCCTCGCGATCGCCGACGGCCGCGCCGAGGTCGACCGGGGCGCCGTCCCGCCGTCGCTGCGTGCGGCCGTGCTGAGGACGCTCGGCTTCCTCGAGCCGGACGAACTCGACCTGCTGCGCCGCGCCAGCGTGCTGGGGACCGTGTTCTCCCTTGCCGACCTCGCGACCATCACCGAGGTCCGCGGCAGCGACCTCACGGCACGCCTCCGCCCTGCGATCCAGGCGGGCCTGCTGGTCGCGGACGGCGAGCGGCTGCGTTTCCGCCACAGCCTGGTCCGGGCGGCCGTGTACGAGGACCGGGTCGCCG
>CAZJGU010000165.1:956-1768 GCA_964545455.1 uncultured bacterium
TCGCCATTGGCGTGCTTCGGACGGCGGAAGAGTCGGCGGTGGGCCTCCTTCAGCCGGTCGATCGTCTGCCGGGGGAAGCGATGGCGCGTCAGGCCGACGACGTTGACGCCGCCGTGCGCGCCGCCCTCCACCTGGAGGTCGCCACGCGCCTCAGCGCGGCCGGTGCCAGCGCCCTGCAGGTGGCCGACCACCTGCTCCTCGGCGTCACGGCAGGGGATGCGTCGGCGATCGGCAGCCTGCACCAGGCGGCACGCGAGGCGGGCCGGCAGGCGCCGGCCACGGCCGTGCGGCTTCTCGAGCGCGCGCTGGACCTGGCCCACGCGAACGACGCCCGCCGCGCCGGCATGCTGGCCGACCTGGTGATCGCGCTCCTGGGATCGGGTCGGCCGAAGGACGCCGAGGCGTGGGCCCGGGAGGGGTTGCGCCTCGAGGGCGACGCGCCGGTCCGGGGCTCGCTGCACCTGGGCCTCGTGCAAGCGCTGGCCCACCAGGGCCGCTACGGCGACGTGATCGTCGAGGTCGACGACGCGGTGGCGCACCCGACGACCACCGCGGATCTGGCCGCCCAGCTGCTGGGCGAGGCCGCGAACGCTCACCTGATGCTGGGCCGCTTCGACGCCGCGGCGTCGGTCGCCGAGCGTGCGGTGGCGACGGGCGGCCCAGCGGACAGCGAGGGCGAGGTCACCGGCTTGATGATCCTGTCCGACCTGGCGCGCGGCCGCGGCGACCTCGACCGCGCACTGGCGCTGGCGCAGGCGGCGCTGGAACGCACCGAGCGGCGCGGCGGCGTGGGCCGGGGGTGGCGCCCCGAG
>CAZJGU010000165.1:1778-2048 GCA_964545455.1 uncultured bacterium
CGTCGCCATGGCGCTGCGCGGGCTGGATCGCTTCGACGAGGCGGAGGCGGCCCTGCAGCGAGGACGAGCCGCCGACGAGGCCCGCGGTCGCGTCGCCTTCCTGCCCGTGTACGGCTACGAGCTGGCGACGGGCCTCTACCTCGCCGGGCGCTGGGACGAGGCGGCGACCGAAGCCGAGCGGGCGCTCGCGCTCGCGGACGAGGTCGGACTCGCGATGCTCGCGACGTGGCCGCGCAGCCTGCTCGCGCTCGTCAGCGGGCACCGGGGCGA
>CAZJGU010000166.1:0-2003 GCA_964545455.1 uncultured bacterium
AGCCGCCGTTGTGGTAGGCGTACGGCTCGTTCTTGAAGGTGTGCGAGAACGACATCTGCAACTCGTCCCAGTACTCGTCCCGGGGCGTGATCACGGGGTGGAACGCCGGCAGCAGCATCACGTCGTCGTCGACCAGCTCCTCGGCGATGAAGGCGTCCACCGCGTCGTCGTGCTCCTCGTCCGACACGCCCAGCAGCGACACCAGCCCGTTGGCCATGCCGTCGAAGCGCGTGCCGTAGCCCAGGGGCGAGAAGAACGGCAGCCAGTGCCTCCCGATGCAGTGCTTCGCCGCCGAGCGCCCCTTCTCGTACAGCACCGGGTGGTAGACGTCGTCCGGAACGTCGTCCTCGTCGTCGTCATCGAACCAGTAGTTCGCGCGCAGCAGGTGCCGCAGGCGCGCGATCCGGTCGGCGAGGCCGTGGTCCTCCGAGGCGTGCAGGTCCGCGTGCAGCCGGCCGATGCCGCGCTGGGCCTGCAGGTAGAGCAGCTGGTCGTACAGCACGTACCCGCTCTGGATGTACTCGTCCGCCCAGTCGCCCGTCGGCGGGACGAACAGCAGGCCACGGTCGTTGAACTCCCAGGCGCCCCAAAGGTGACGCAGGCGCTCCAGCGGCTCCAGCATCGCGTCGTGGAACCCCTCGTCGCCGGTCCGACGGACGTACTCGGCGCAGGCGACGGCGAACCACAGGCCGGCGTCCACCCGACCGGCCGTGCCTCCGTAGGAGACCCGCTCGGTCGAGGGATCGACGTTGCTGGGGATCTCGCCGTGGGGGCCCTGGTAGCGGGCCAGCGTCGCCAGGGTGAGACGCGAGGTCTCGATCAGGTCGTCCTCGCCGGTCAGCAGCGACGCAAGCGCCATCACCGACCCGTCACGCCCCCACACGCGCCGGTAGTTGTCGCGCTCGGTCGGCGTGGCGAGGAAACCGTGCTCGGTGGCGCAGGCGCGGAGCAGCTCGACCGAGCGCTCGCGTCCTTCCTGGGGGGATGGCCTGTCGTCGTTCACGATGTGCCTCCTGCCGGACGGGATCGCGCGTGGAGCCCGGATCGGTCACGCGCCGACGTCGTCCTCACGAGCGGATGCTTCGTCCTCACGATAGGAGAGGCGCCCGGAGCCGGACGCCTCTCCCCTCACCCGGCACCCAGAGCGGCGGCGATCAGCAGCTGGCCGAGGTAGTACGTCGGCAGGCCGACGAGCTTGTTCGCGAAACCGGGCGTGACGAACCGGTGTCGCGCCACCGCCGCGTCCGATCCCACCACCAGCGGCACGCCGAGCGCCAGTCGCGCCGCGCCGTGCGACAGGCCCGCCGCGGTCCCGATCGCCGCCATGGCCGAGATCACGGCGACGTACGCCGCCACCGGACCGCGCAGCGTGCCGGGCACCCGCGTCCGTAACGCCCACCATGCGAACGCACCGACCGCCACGGCCAGCGCGTTGCATCCCGCAACGGGGCCCTCAGCGGCAGCGGGAAGGGCGACGGCGAGGCGGCGCATACGGTGACGGTTCCGGAAGCAGGTCGGTACCGTCTGCATTTCCGGGCGACGGCGTGGCCGGCCGACGTCAGCGGCGACAAACGGGAGAGCTATTACACGGCGCCGTTCCGCGTGTCGATCCGTCAGACTGATGGCGTCGTCTTCGACGAGGTCTTTGCGGAGGGCGATGTCGGGGCGGATGCACCGTCCCGTGCTCACGCGGCGGTTTTTCGCGCGTATACGGCCGAGGTCGACCTGGTCGCAGGCGAGGCGAGAATTGTATTGTCCAAGGAGGGCAAGGGGGGTGTTCACGGGACGTTGCGGTGGATCGATTGTCTGCTGCTGACGCTGGATGCGGACTACGCATTTGACTACCGTGACTTCAACCCGCAGATGTACCTGCGCATCCGTCTGCAGGATGTGGAACCGGAGGAGGTATACTTCTACTGTTTTGTGAATCATACACGAGCGCCGTGGTATCAGAATACAGCTTTCGGCAAAAGCGGATGGCGCCACAGCGTCCGCGTGCCGGC
>CAZJGU010000167.1:0-1959 GCA_964545455.1 uncultured bacterium
GCTGCGCTCGTTGGTGCCGGGAGCGGGGCTCGAACCCGCACGCCCCGAAGGGCAGCGGAGTTTAAGTCCGCAGCGTCTACCGATTCCGCCATCCCGGCGCAGGCCCGGCCGCTCGACGCGTCGATCGGCCGGGGAGGTCACACCAGGTAGGCCACCGTATCCGCCCGGTCGGCGGCGGCGCGCGCCTCGTCCCAGCCCAGCTCGGCCGCGATCAGCTCGGTCACGCGGTCGACCGCGGCCAGCGAGGCCTTCTGATCGAGGAAGGCGAGCCGCATCCGTCGCGCCAGGACGTCGACGCCGCTGCGCGCCTGTTCGTGACGGACCGCGTGGACGACCTCGGCCTCGAGGTAGGCGTGCCCGTCGGCCAGGCGTGCAGCGAGCTCCTCGTCCTCCGCCAGGTGCGCGACCTGCTCGGCGCGATCGCCGTAGGCGGCGTTCAGGTGGCTGGCCACGTCGGGCTCGAGTCCGAAGCGCTCCTGCAGCTCGCCCGCGCCGGTCGGGGCGTAGCCGGCGCCCCCCACCAGCGGCAGGTCGATCGTCCGGGACGGGCCGGCCGACAGGCCACCGACGCGGATCGCTTCGTCGACGCCGTCGAGCGCCATCTTCCGGTAGGTCGTCCACTTGCCGCCGGCGATCGTGACCAGGCCGGAGGCCGAGGCGTTGACGACGTGGTCGCGCGACACGCCGGCCGTGTCGGCCGCATCGGGGTCGGACACCAGCGGGCGCAGGCCCGACCAGGTCGACAGCACGTCGCTCCGCTCGACCGGTACCGAAAAGTACTTGCGGACGTGGCGCAGGACGTAGTCCACCTCGTCCTCGGTCGCCTTCGGATGGGCCTCGATCTCGGCCGGCTGGTCGGTCGTGCCGACCAGCGTGTGGCCCTGCCAGGGCAGCAGGAACAGCACCCGGCCGTCCTCGGTCTCCGGGATCAGCAGGCCGGTCTCGGGCGGCGCGAAGCGGGCGTCCAGCACGACGTGGATGCCGCTCGAGGCGGTCAGCATCGGGGCCGCGGCGGGATCGTCCATCCGGCGGATGGCGTCGGTGAACGGACCGGTGGCGTTGACGACGACCTTGGCCTCCACCTCGATCTCGCGGCCGGTCTCGCGGTCGCGGACGTGGGCACCGGCGATCCTGCCGTCGGCGCGACGCAGGCCGGTCACCTCGACGTGGTTGAGCACGCAGGCGCCCTGCTCGGCCGCGGTGAGGGCGATCGCGACGTTCATGCGCGCGTCGTCGAACTGCCCGTCGTAGTAGACGACGCCGCCGCGCAGACCGTCGGCCTTGAGCATCGGGAAGCGCTGCAGCGCCTCCTTGGCGTCCACGAAGCGGCTAGGCGCCAGGTTGGCCTTCCCGGCCAGCCAGTCGTACATCTTCAGGCCGGTCATGAAGTAGGGCACCTGCAGCCAGTTGTAGAGCGGCGTCACCAGCGGCAGTGGCCGGGCCAGGTGGGGCGCGATCGTGATCAGCACCGCCCGCTCCCGCAGGGCGTCGCGCACCAGCGCGAACTGGCTGCGGTCGAACTCCTTGACCGCCTTCTCCAGGTAGCGCACGCCGCCGTGGATCAGCTTGGTGCTGCGGCTGCTGGTCCCGGCCGAGTAGTCGTCCCGCTCGACCAGCGCGACGTTCAGGCCGCGCGTCGCGGCGTCCAGGGCCACGCCGGCGCCGGTCGCGCCGCCACCGACGACCAGCAGGTCGAACGCCTGCGTCTCGAGCCGTTGGAGCCCCTCGCTTCTCGCGTCGGTGCTCACGCGTCCGCCTCCTCCCAGGCCTTGGCGCGCTCGACCGCGCGGCGCCAGCCGTGCAGCAGCGCATCGCGATCGCCGGCCGCCATGGCCGGCTCGAAGCGGGCGTCCTCGACCCACTGGGCCTCCAGCGTCTGCCGGTCGGGCCAGAAGCCGACGGCCAGGCCGGCCAGGTAGGCGGCGCCCAGGGCGGTCGTCTCGGTGATCTTCGGTCGGA
>CAZJGU010000168.1:0-1884 GCA_964545455.1 uncultured bacterium
ACGCCAACTCCGTCACCGAGGAAGAGTCCGGCACCGTGATCTCCTGGACCGTCGAGGGCGACATGGTCTACATGGCCGTCCAGGCCGAGGCCGAAGGCTGGTACGGCGTCGGTTGGGCCCCCGAGATCGACAACCGCAAGGCCGGCTTCGACCAGCTGATCTTCACCATCGTCGACGGCGAGGCCGTCGCGTACGACATGTTCCAGGACCGCGCCCGCGGCGCGCCCGTGATGGACGAGGAAGAGGGCGGCAGCAACAGCCTGGCCGAGTTCGCCGCCACGCACGACGGCGCCGCCTGGGCGATCGAGTTCGTCCGCCCGCTCGACACCGGCGAAGAGGCCGACGTCGCGATCACCCCCGGTTCCGAGATGGTCCTGGCGATCGCCTACGGCGAGACCATGGACATCGAGCGCGACCACCCGCGCAGCTCGCGCGGCGGGGCCGCCTACATCGAAGGCGTCGTCTTCTGAGCAGGCCCACTCTCTGATCGCAGCGCCTCGGCGCTGAGCGACGCCCCGCTCCCGGTCCTCCGGGGGCGGGGCGTTCGCGTGGCGGACCGGTCACGCATGTGACCCGGTCCACCCCCGACGGCGTCGCGACGGCCGACGATGAGGGCACGTGACCCCGCGCGACGCGCGCACCCCACCCCGAGGAGGCCCACCATGGCGTTCGCCCCGTCCGAGATCAAGCTCCGCAGCCCCGCCTTCGACTACCACACCCGGATCCCGTCCCGGCACGCCGGCGATGGCGAGGACCTGTCGCCGCCCCTCACCTGGAGCGCCGCACCCGACGGGACGGCGTCGTTCGCGATCCTGTGCCACGACCCCGACGCCCCGCTGGTCCGTGACGGCCGCTTCGGCTTCGTGCACTGGCTGCTCTACGGCATCCCGGGTCACGTGCGCAGCCTCGAGGAGGGCACGCACCTCGGGGTGCGCGGCCGCAACGACTTCGGGCGCTCCGGCTACGGCGGCCCGATGCCGCCCGAGGGGCACGGCACCCACCACTACTACTTCTGGATCCTGGCGCTGGACCAGGTGCTGGAGCTGGAGCCCGACCTCGAGCTGGGCGCCTTCCTCGAGCGGGTGGAGCCGCACCTCATCGGCATGAACCGGCTGGTCGGGACCTACCGGCGCGGGGACTGAGCAGGGCGCGCACGCAGCCAAGCGGCGAAGCGCAGCACGTCCGGCCGCCGGCCCGAGAAGACCGGTGCCCGGTGGCCGACGCGCCGCAGCATCTCGGCCAGGTAGCGATCGGTGGCCAGCGCGTCGACGTACGGCGCGACCGTCGCGGCCATCACCAGGTCGGTCAGGTCGCTGGGCCGATCCACGCGCTCCTCGTCCGACGCCCGGAAGACCACCAGGCGGGTGAGCAGGTCGATCGTCGGCGCCGCGACCAGCTCCTCGACCGGAACGTCGAAGCGACCAGCGAGGACGGTCGCCAACCGCCGTCGGCGGGCGTAGGCGGGCCCTCCCGGCGCGAGCTCCAGCAGGTCCTCGACCGGCGCGAGCGTGGCCGGCGTCCCCCAATCGCCCGTCCGCGTCAGCAGGTCGTCGCGGTCGACCGCGCCGCGCGCCAGCTGGCGCCGCAGAACCTCCTGCCACGGCCGGATCCACCAGCCTCCCGACAGCTCCTCGAACAGCGTTCGGAGCGTCGGCAGCAGGTAACCGCCCCGCGTTTCCAGGACGTGGAACGGGCTGGCCGGCGCGCACGCCCCGCCCGAGCGGAGGGCCTCGACCACCTCGCCGAAGTGCGCGTGCGACGCCTGCCCCAGCAGGTGCTTGGCGATCCGGCTGGCGTAGTTCTGGTCCACGTGGACGAGCATGCGACGAAGGTCCGGGCTCACCCGCGGGCGCGTCGCACCTGCCTCGTGAAGACGACCAGCGC
>CAZJGU010000169.1:0-1850 GCA_964545455.1 uncultured bacterium
GCTGGTGCGCGGCCGGCCGTCCGGAGCCGTCAGCAGCGCCTCGGCCGCCAGCGGCGTGCCGCTCAGCCAGGGCGCGAACGACGGCGCCGCGAGCAGCGCGTTGAGCTTGCGCGCGAACGCGGCCCGCTCGCGCGGCGGCAGGACCGCGTCGACGCCCAGCACGCCGACCCGCTCGAACGGCGGCGACTGGACCAACGGGATGAGCTCCTCGAGCGTCAGGTCGCGCCCCGCGCTCCACTGCTGGCTCAGCAGGGTGCTGAGCAGCAGGTGCTCGGGGCTGGTGAGGGGATCGGCCGCCTCGCCCGTCAGGCCCAGCAGGCCGTCGACCGTGCCCTGGACCCGCTCGGCCAGCGCCTCCGGGTCGGACCGCACCGCGGCGCCCGGCGCCGCCAGCGAGCGCAGCACGTTCAGCGGCTGCCCGGCGGTCGAGCCGGGCGTGAACACGACCACCTCGCGCGCGGCGTTCAACCGCCGGACCCGATCGCCGTCCTGGCCCCAGTCGGCCAGGCCGTCGCGCCAGAGGGCCGCGGTCGCCTCGGCCTTCGCTGCGGCGGTCGAGCCGTCGCGCTCGGCCGCGACCGGGTCGATCCACGGTTCCAGGTCGGCCGCGGTCGGGTCGGGGTAGGCCAACGCCAGGTTGGTCAGGTCCCCCTTGGGGTCGATCGCGATGACCGGGATGCCGTCCAGCGCGGCCTCCTCCAGCAGGCCCACGCCCAGGCCGGTCTTGCCGCTGCCGGTCATGCCGATGATGACGGCGTGGGTGGTGAGGTCCGCGGCGTCCAGCAGGACCGGACGCGCAGGGGTCTCGCCGGCGGCGTCGACCTCGCGGCCGAGGTAGAACTCGCTGACCCGTTCGGGGTGCTCGGTTGCGCTCATGACGGAGGCATGGTACCGCCCAGCTGCGTCCGGGGACGGGTCGCCCGCCGGGCGGCTCAGGGCAGGACGAACGTCGGACCGGGGCGGTCCGCGAGGCAGCTCGTGTCGGGCGGGCGCGACGGATCGGCGAGGAACGCCAGGGCGATGCCGGTGGCGCAGGCATCGACGTCCACCGTGCCGTGGCCCAGCCCGGGAACCACCACGGGGTAGGCGCGGTCCAGGTGGGTGGCCGCCTCGTCCGCCAGCGCCGGCGGCGTGATCGGATCGAAGGCGCCCGACAGCAGCAGGGTCGGCACGTCGCCGGACACGGGCGTGCGCTGCCGCGGCGCCGCCGTCGGCACGCGCCAGGTCGAGCAGGCGGCCTGCATCCAGCGCACGTCCTCCAGCAGGAACGACAGCGGGGCCGGCAGCCGCGCGATGCGGCGGGCGGCGACGTCGGCGCGGGCGAACGGCACCTCCTCGGCGCACTCGACGGCGTAGTAGACCGCCTCGGCGTCCAGGTCGTAGAGCCCCTCCGCCCGGGCGCGCAGGGTGGCGCGCTCGTCGGCCGGCAGGCGTGCCAGGTAGGCGTCCAGCTGCGGTCCGACCGGTCGGCCGACCAGCCAGGCGAGGAGCACCTCGATCTCGTCCAGGTACGCCTCCGGCTCGTAGCCACCGCCGGCGTAGGCCGACTCCAGCGCAGCCCAGCGTCGCGCCTCGCCGCGGTAGGCGGCGTCGATCAGGGCCGGCAGGTAGGCGGCGGCGTCGCCGTCGTAGAGCAGGTCGACCAGCGTCAGGTACAGCGCCGCGCCGTCCAGCGGTCCGCCGGGGACGGGCAGGGGGTTCGCCGCACGTCGCACCAGCGCCGCGATCAGGGTGCGCTCCAGCCGCGGGTAGGCGGCGTCGCAGGCGGGATCGGCCGCGCAGGCCTCGAACACCGCGTTCAGCGCGCTCCAGCCCAGGTTCCCCTGCCGCTCGAGGTGCCGGACGTGCGG
>CAZJGU010000170.1:0-1824 GCA_964545455.1 uncultured bacterium
CCCACCCCATTTTGGGGTGCGTCGGCAAGGCGTTGAATAGGAAGGAAAAAGATGGGCTCGCCCGCGCACGGCAACCCGAACGTCCAGGCCAGCCGCGACATCATCCTGGGCCTGTTCGTGCTGACCCAGGTGCACACCGGCCGCAAGGGCGTCGGTACCACCTACGCCACGATCGACGAGGCGCTCGAGGCGTACGCCAAGGGCGAGGTCGACCTGAACTCGCAGATCACCGTCGACGGCGACGACACCTCGATCGGTCGGCTGAAGTACCGCTTCGCGAACGTCGACGAGGCGCTGCTGGCGGTCGAGACCGGCGAGATCGACATGCAGGACGTCGTCACCGTCGTGATCGACGGCGAGGTCGTCGAGACCAGTCCCGGCCGCATGTTCTTCACGCGGCTGGTCAAGGAGACCGTCGCCGAGGACGGCATCGAGGTCCCCACCGAGCTCATCCGCTACGACGTCGCCTACGAGAAGGGTGCGCTGAAGGATCTGGTCGTCGAGAGCTTCAAGCTGCTCGGCGTCGATCGCACCGCGCGGCTGCTGGACGCGCTCAAGCAGTACGGCTTCGAGCTCTCCACCACCTCGGGCATCACCATCGGCATCGACGACGTGGCGATCCCGCCGCAGAAGAAGGAGTTGCTGGCCGAGGCCGAGGACAAGCTCGGCAAGATCGGCCAGGCGTTCGAGCGCGGCTTCGTGACCGAGCAGGAGCGCAAGCAGCAGGTCGTGCGCCTCTGGTCCGACACCACCGAGCGGGTCAAGGACGCCGTGTTCGAGAACTTCCAGGCGAACATGCCGTTCAACCCGCTGTTCGTCATGGCCCAGTCGGGCGCGCGCGGCAACCCCCAACAGATCCGTCAGCTCGCGGGGATGCGCGGCCTGATGGCCAAGCCTTCGGGCGAGACGATCGAGCTGCCGATCCGCGCGAACTTCCGCGAGGGCCTCGACGTGCTCGAGTACTTCAACTCGACCCACGGGGCCCGCAAGGGCGGGGCCGACACGGCGCTGCGGACCGCGGACTCGGGCTACCTGACCCGCAAGCTGGTCGACGTCGCGCACGAGCTCGTGGTGCGCGAGGACGACTGCGGTAGCGCCGATGCCGTCGAGGTGCCCTTCTACGGCGCCGACGGGCGGATGCGCCCCAAGAGCCACCTCGAGATGACCCTCTACGGGCGCACCCTGGCGCAGCCGCTGGAGCTGGGGGACCGTTCCTGGGACACCGGCACGATGCTGCACCACGAGGACGTCGATGCGATCTACGCCGGGTTGCAGGCACGGCCCGAGGTGCGCGAGGCGTTCGTGCGCAGCCCATTGACCTGTCAGACCCGCGCCGGCGTGTGCCGCGCCTGCTACGGCATGGACATGTCGACCATGCGCGAGGTCGGTCTGGGCGAGGCGGTCGGGGTCATCGCGGCCGAGTCGATCGGCGAGCCCGGCACCCAGCTGACGATGCGCACCTTCCACACCGGCGGCATCGCCACCGGTGGCGACATCACCCAGGGCCTGCCCCGCGTGATCGAGCTGGTCGAGGCGCGCAAGCCGAAGGCCCGCGCGGTCATCTCCGACCTCGACGGTGTCGTCTCGATCGACGAGGACGAGGACAAGGTCAAGATCACCGTCAGCTCCGAGGACGGCGAGTTCTCCAAGAGCCACAAGGTCGACCGCAACGTCCGCATCATCGTGCGCGACGGCGACAACGTCGAAGCCGGCCAGCCGCTCACCCGCGGCGCCATCAACCCCCACGACCTGCTCGAGTCGCGTGGTCCGGACGCCGTCCAGGCCTACCTGGTCGACGAGATCCAGCGCGTCTACCGCAGCCAG
>CAZJGU010000171.1:0-1787 GCA_964545455.1 uncultured bacterium
CAAGCCCGACCCCGCCGCCGCCGCGATCGACATCCGCGAGACCTTCGCGCGCATGGCGATGAACGACGAGGAGACCGTTGCCCTCATCGCCGGCGGCCACACCTTCGGCAAGACGCACGGCAACGGCGACGCCGAGGCGCTGGGGCCGGAGCCGGAGGGCGCCCCGATCCACGAACAGGGCTTCGGCTGGAAGAACCCGAAGGGCGCCGGTCACGGCGTCGACACCGTCACCAGCGGCCTGGAGGGCGCCTGGACGCCGACGCCGATCCAGTGGGACACCAGCTACTTCGACACGCTCTTCGGTTACGAGTGGGAGCTGACCAAGAGCCCCGCCGGCGCCTGGCAGTGGACCCCCACCGACCCGGCCGCCACGACCACGGTCCCCGACGCGCACGATCCGAACGTGACGCACGCGCCGATGATGGCGACGACCGACGTCGCGCTGCGGGTCGACCCGATCTACGAGACGATCTCGCGTCGCTTCCACGCCGACCCCGACGCGTACGCCGACGCCTTCGCGCGGGCCTGGTTCAAGCTGACGCACCGCGACATGGGCCCGCGCTCGCGCTACCTGGGGCCGGACGTGCCCGAGGAAGAGCTGATCTGGCAGGACCCCGTCCCCGCCGTCGACCACGAGCTGATCGACGCGCACGACGTCGCGGCGCTGAAGGCGAGGATCCTGGAGAGCGGCTTGAGCGTGCCGGAGCTGGTCAAGGTCGCCTGGGCGTCCGCCTCCACCTTCCGCGGTTCCGACAAGCGCGGTGGCGCCAACGGCGCCCGCATCCGGTTGGCCCCGCAGAAGGACTGGCAGGCCAACGAGCCGGAGCTCCTCGCCAAGGTGCTCGGCGTGCTGGAGGGCATCAAGGCCGACTTCGACGCCGCGCAGTCGGGCGGCAAGCGGGTCTCGCTGGCCGACCTGATCGTGCTGGCCGGCGTGGCCGCGGTCGAGAAGGCCGCGCGCGACGCTGGCCACGACGTCACGGTGCCGTTCGCGCCCGGCCGCACCGACGCGACGCAGGAGCAGACCGACACCGAGGCCTTCGAGGTCCTGGAGCCGATCGCCGACGGGTTCCGCAACTACCAGAAGGCCCGCTACACGCTGACGCAGGAGGAGCTGCTGGTCGACAAGGCCCAGCTGATGACCCTCACCGCGCCGGAGATGACCGTCCTGGTCGGCGGCCTGCGCGCCCTGGGCGCCACCCACGGGGACGCCGAGGGCCACGGCCTCTGGACCGATCGCCCCGGCACGCTGACCAACGACTACTTCGTGGCCCTGATGGACATGGGCGTCGCCTGGGCTCCGACCGACGAGACCGAGCAGACCTTCGAGGCGCACTCGCGCAGCGACGGCAGCATCCGCCGCACCGGCACCCGCGTGGACCTGGTCTTCGGCTCCAACTCGCACCTGCGCGCGATCGCCGAGGTGTACGCGCAGGACGACGCCAAGGAGCGCTTCGTGCACGACTTCGTCGCCGCCTGGGACAAGGTGATGAACCTGGACCGCTTCGACCTGGCCTGAGGTCGCGCGGAGCGGAGTCGACGGCGCCCGGGGCTTCGGCTTCGGGCGCCGTCGTCGTGCTTCCCTGGACTGCGGTCCTTCTCGTCCTGAGCGGCGATCCTGAGACATGGACACGAACGACGCCCCCTTCCGCGACGCCGAACGCGACACCATCGCCGCGATCTGCCTGCTGGCCGCCCAGGTCGACGGCCTGGGCGAGGGCGAGCGGGCGCACCTCCGCGATGTCTTCGACGCCGTCGGCGGCGTGAGCCACGCCCGCTTGTACCAG
>CAZJGU010000172.1:0-1646 GCA_964545455.1 uncultured bacterium
CGCTGGGCTACCTGCGTCCGCTGGCGTTGATCCTGCCGCCGTTCGCGCTGGTGTTCCTCGAGCCCGACCTGGGCGGGGCGCTGGTGCTGCTCGCGGTCGGCGGCGGCATGATGCTGGTGCGCGGCATCCCCTGGCGGCACCTGGCGGCGTTCGCGCTGGTCTTCGCGGTGACGTTCCCCAGCGTCGTGTGGCCCAACCTGGCGCCGCACCAGCAGTCCCGGCTGGTCTCGTTCATGAACCCGGCGGCCGACCCGCAGGGGTCCGGCTACCAGGTGATCCAGTCGACGATCGCGATCGGCTCGGGTGGGCTGACCGGCAAGGGCTACGGCCAGGGGACCCAGTCGCAGCTGGGCTTCATCCCCTACCGCCACACCGACTTCATCTTCCCGGTCCTGGCCGAGGAGGGCGGCTTCCTGGCCGCCGTGACCTTGCTGGTGCTCTACGGGCTGCTGTTCTGGCGGCTGGTGGCGATGGCCAGCGAGTGCATCTACGAGCGCGACCAGTTCGTGATCATGGGCGTGCTGGTCCTGATCGGCTTCCAGGTGCTGGTCAACGTGGGCGTGACGCTGGGCCTGGCGCCGGTCACGGGGATCACGTTGCCGCTGGTCTCCTACGGCGGCACCAGCCTGGTCTCGACCCTGATCGCCCTGGCGCTGGCGTTCGTCGTGCACCGCGACCGCTACGCCGACGCCTGAGCGGCGACCCTGGACGCGCCGCGTGGCGCGGATAGGATGAAGCCATGAAGACACGCGGCATCCTGCTCACCGTCCTGCTGGTGCTGGTCGCGCTGTTCGCGGCGATCAACTGGACCACCCTCGCCACGCCGCTGCCGGTGGACCTGCTGCTGCTGCGGGTCGAGATCCCGGTAGGCCTGGTGCTGCTGGGCGTGACGGCGGGCCTGGCCCTGGTGTTCTTCGCCGGGGCGTTGTTCGACCGGGCCGGGCAGCTGCAGGAGATCCGCCGGCTCGAGAGGCAGCTGGACCGGGCGCGCGCCAAGCTGGACGAGGCCCAGTCCAGCGAGCTGACGCAGCTGCGCGAGTCGCTCCAGGCCTGGGGCGCCTCGCTGGAGCGCCGCATCGACGACCGCGTCGGCGCGGCCGAGCAGCGCTTGGAGGAGGCCCTGCAGGCGCGCGAGGGGCGCGACGAGGAGCGCGCCAAGGCGCTGGAGCAGCGTGTCCTGACGGTCCGCAACGAGCTGGCCGCCGACGTGGGCGAGGCCGAGGACCTGATCCGCAGGATGCTGGGTCCGACGGCGGACGCCCTGCCGGACGAGGTGCCCTGAGCGTTCGTCGTCCCGCCAGCGGCGGTCGGCGGAGCCGGCTGCTACCTTGGCCAGCATGAGCGAAGAGGCCGCCCCGACGCTGGACCGTGAGCAGATGCAGGAACAGATCCTCGAAGCGCTCAAGGTCGTGCGCGACCCGGAGATCCCCGTCAACGTCGTCGACCTGGGCCTGATCTACAACGTGACCGTGGCCGACGACGGCGTGGTCGACATCGAGATGACCCTCACCAGCATGGGCTGCCCCGTGCAGGACATGATCCAGGCCGACGCCGAGCTGGCCGCGATGAAGGTCGACGGCGTCCGCCGCGTCAACGTCGAGTTCGTCTGGTCGCCCCCGTGGAGCACGGACAAGATGACGGACGAC
>CAZJGU010000173.1:0-1619 GCA_964545455.1 uncultured bacterium
GGTCGTGGCTGGCCACGATCAACGTCACGTGGCCGGGCAGGTGCGCCAGCCGCCGGGCCAGCCAGGTGCGCCCCGGCGCGTCGAGGCGGTTCGTCGGCTCGTCGAGCAGCAGAAGGTCGGGTCGCTGGGCGAGCGCCACGGCCAGCGCCGCGCGGCGTCGCTCGGCGATCGACAGCGACGCCAGCGGGGTCGCCGCCTCGCGGCCGGGCAGCAGCTCGGCCAGTTCGGCCTGGACGCGTGCCTCGGCCAGGTAGCCGCCGGCCCGCTCGAAGCGGTCCTGCAGGGTCGCGTAGTGGGCCAGGTCGCCGCTCCCCTCGGCCAGCCGCCGTTCCTCCTCGCGCAGCTCGCGCTCGGCCGCCCGCGCGGCGCTGGGCGCCCGCGCCGCCAACTCGCCCAGTGTGGCGGCGCTCGGAAGACGAGGCTGCTGGGCGACGCGGACGACGCGCAGCCCCGGCAGCCGCTGGACGTGACCACCGGCGGCGGCGAGCCTGCCCTCCAGCAGGTCGAGGAGCGTCGACTTCCCCGCGCCGTTGGGGCCCCACAGCGCCCAGCGCTCGCCGCGTCGCACGCGCCAGTCGACCTGCTCGAGCACGACCCGACCAGCGCGCGCCAGGACCACCCCCTCGAGTCGCAGCAGCTCCTCCACCCGTTCAGGATACGCAGCCGTCCACGGTCGAGCGCCGCGCCCTGACGTACCCTCGGGCATGCTCGATCCCACCACCGTCGACCCCGCGCGGCTGCGCAGCCTGAGCGACGCCCCGCTCCGGAGCTCGGCCCGCTACGTCCTCTACTGGATGCAGCAGGCCCAGCGCGCCCACGGCAACCCGGCGCTCGAGGTCGCCGTCGAGCAGGCGAACGCGCTGGACCTGCCGGTCCTGGTGGCGTTCGGACTCGACGACGGCTACCCAGACGCCAACCTGCGTTCGATGGCGTACCTGCTGGACGGTCTCGCGGACGTCGCGGAGGCGCTGCGCGCGCGCGGCATCGCCTTCGCCGTGCGGCGCGGGTCGCCGCCCGAGGTGGCGGCGGCCTTCGCCCAGGAGGCGGCGGCGGTGATCGTGGACCGGGGCTACCTCCGGCACCAGCGAGCCTGGCGGCGGCAGGTCGCCGACGCCTCGCCGGCGACGGTGCTGGAGGTCGAGGGCGAGGTGATCGTCCCGACCGCCCTGGCCAGCGACAAGCGCGAGTACGCCGCTCGCACGATCCGACCGAAGCTGTGGCGCCACGCCGAGCGCTTCCTCGTGCCCGTGGGCGAGGCGTCGCTCCGGCGCGAGGATCCCGACCTCGACCCGGACGACGCGCTGCCGCGGGTCGAGGTGCGCGACGTCGCCGCGACGCTGACGACCCTGAGGGTGGACCGCGGCGTGCCGGTCGTGGCCGGCGTGCGCGGCGGTCGGAGCGAGGCGCGGAGGCGCTTCGACCTGTTCCTGCGGGAGCGCTTCCGCCGCTACGCGCCGCACCGCAACCAGCCCCAGACCGACGACGTCAGCCACCTCTCCAAGGCGCTCCACTTCGGCCACCTGTCGCCGGTCGAGGCGGCCCTGGCCGCGCGCGAGGCGGCCCCGGACGCGGAGAATTCGGGTGCCTTCCTGGAGGAGCTGCTGGTCCGCCGCGAGCTG
>CAZJGU010000174.1:0-1598 GCA_964545455.1 uncultured bacterium
ATGGTCGATCTACGCCGGGCATGCCCCGTGGTATAAGCGGTGGCTGTACGCCCGCGAGGCCCGCGGTGTGGCGGCCCTGGAGCGGACGGCCGTGGCGCAGTGCGCCGCCACGATCCTGGTCAGTGACGCCGAGTGCCAAGCCCTGGCGACGGAGTGCGAGCATGTGCGCGCCGTGGGCAACGGGGTCGACACCGATTACTTCGTGCCGACCGAGCGGCCGGCCGACGCCGCGCCGTCGCTGGTGTTCACCGGCACGATGGATTACCGCCCGAACGCCGACGGCGTCTGCTGGTTCGTCCGTGAAGTCTGGCCCGATCTGCGCCGGGCGCATCCGGAGGTGACGTTCAACATCGTGGGGCGCGACCCGACGAAGGCCGTCCGCGAGTTGGGCGGCGAGCCCGGCGTCAACGTCACCGGTTCGGTGCCCGACGTGCGCCCCTACCTGGCCGAGGCCTTGGTGGCCGTGGCCCCGCTGCGCATGGCGCGCGGGGTGCAGAACAAGGTGCTGGAGGCCATGGCGATGGGCCGGGCCGTGGTGGCCTCGCCGGCGGCGGTGGAGGGCCTGGAGGTCACGCCGGGCGAAGAGCTGCTGATGGCCGACGCCCCGGCGGAGTGGGTCGAGACGATCGGCGCGTTGCTGGATGGCGGCCAGCGTCGCCGCGAACTGGCCCAGGCCGCGCGGCGTCGGGTGGAGCGAAGCTATACGTGGTCGGCGCGGATGGATCGGCTCGACGAGTCGATCACGGCGGCGGCGGTCCGCCTGGGCCATCTGCCGCCGGACGCGTTGGAGCGTCGACGGCCGACGACAAGCAAGACCCCGGGAGCCCGCCCCGTGGAGCGCGCGGGAAGTTCCAATCCATAGGATGCGGATGATCGAGGGTCGGACCATTGTGTGTTTCGCCAGCGGGTACGAAGTGCCCCCGACGAGCAAGCACCACGTGATGCACCTGCTGGCCGAGCGCAACCGTGTGCTGTGGGTGAACTATCACGCGTCGCGCACGCCGAGCGCGAGTTCCTCGGACCTGGCCTACATGGCGCGCAAGCTGATGCAGGTGGCCGGCGGACTGCGCCGGATGCGCGAGAACCTGTACGTGCTGACTCCACTGGTGGTCCCACTGCCCGGCGTCGAGGGCGTGAAGGCCTTCAACCGGGCGCTGGTTATCTCGCAGGTGCGCCTGGCCCTGGAGACGATCCGCCGCGGCCCGGTGCAGGTGTGGTCGTTCACCCCCGATATCGCCTACCTTCTCGGACGTTTCGACGAGGAGCGCGTGTTGTATTATTGCGTGGACGACTTCGCCCACTTCTCCGGGTACGACGCCGCCCAGGTGTTGCGCGACGAGGCGGAGCTGGCGGGGAAATCCGACGTGGTGGTGACGACGTCGAAGGTGCTGTACGAGGCGAAGAAGCGTCTGAACGACAACACGATGCTGGTTCCGCACGGCGTGGACTGGCGGCATTTCGCCCGCGCGATGCGAAACGATCTGCCGGAGCCGCAGGACGTGCGCGGCGTGCCGCATCCGCGCATCGGTTTTTTCGGGCTGATCCGCGACTGGGTCGACGTGGGCCTGGTGGCCGAGGTGGCCCGACGCCGGGGCGAC